>SUWN01000011.1 GCA_015061465.1 Treponema bryantii
ATTTGAAATTCCGTCCAAAGAATATTTGTAAGGAACTTTAGCAACAGAGTTCAAAGATTTAATCAAACCTTTTGTTTCTGCACCGTAAGATGGAGAAGCACCAGGAGAGAATGGAGCACCAGCAGGGCGTCCGTTTGGTAAAGCACCAGTAGCGTGACCGTAAACAACGTTAGAAGTAATTGTAAGGATAGATGTTGTTGGTTCTGCGTTACGATATGTTGGGTGTTTTTTGATTTTTGACATAAATGTTTTAAGTAACCATACAGCAATATCGTCAGCTCTGTCATCATCTTGACCGTAGCGTGGGAAGTCTCCTTCTGGTTTGAAATCACAAGCTAAACCTTTTTCGTCACGGATAACTTTTACTTTTGCATATTTAATAGCAGAAAGTGAGTCTACAACGTGGCTGAATCCAGCAATACCTGTTGCAAATGTACGACGAACGTCTGTATCAATAAGAGCAAGTTCTGCTGCTTCGTAGTAATATTTGTCATGCATATAGTGGATTAAGTTCAATGTATTTACATACAAATCACACAACCATTCGAGCATGTAATCGTATTTTCTAATAACTTCGTCATAATCAAGGTATTCAGAAGTGATTGGTTGTAATTCTGGACCAATTTGTTCATAAGGAGTTAATCCACAACCTTCATCTTTACCACCGTTGATAGCGTAAAGTAAAGCTTTTGCAAGGTTAGCACGAGCTCCGAAGAACTGTAATTCTTTACCAGTTTGAGTTGCAGATACACAACAACAAATTGAATAGTCATCACCCCAGATTGGTCTCATGATGTCATCATTTTCGTATTGGATAGATGATGTATCGATAGAGATTTTTGCAGCATATTTACGGAATGTTTCTGGAAGACGTTTTGAGTAAAGAACTGTCATGTTTGGTTCTGGAGAAGGTCCCATGTTTTCCAATGTGTGGAGGAAACGGTAATCGTTCTTTGTTACTTGTGAACGACCATCTTGTCCAAGACCACCAACTTCCAATGTAGCCCAAATTGGATCACCAGAGAACAATTGGTTGTAAGATTCAATACGAGCAAAGCGAACCATGCGGAATTTCATAACCATGTGGTCAACTAATTCCTGAGCTTTTTCTTCTGTTAAGATACCTTTTTTAAGGTCACGTTCAATGTAGATGTCCAAGAATGTAGAAATACGTCCTACAGACATAGCTGCACCGTTTTGTGTTTTGATTGCAGCAAGGTAACCAAAGTATAACCATTGGAATGCTTCTTTAGCTGTTGTAGCTGGTTTTGAAATATCAAATCCATAAAGAGCAGCCATTGCTTTCATTCCTTTGAGAGCTTTGATTTGTTCAGCAATTTCTTCACGAAGACGGATTACATCTTCTACCATTGTTCCGTTTCCGCAGTTTAATTTATCTAATTCTTTTTGTTCGATTAAGTAATCAATACCGTAAAGAGCAACACGACGATAGTCTCCAACAATACGTCCACGTCCGTAAGTATCTGGTAAACCTGTTAAGATGTGTGCTTTACGTGCTTTACGAATTTCTGGAGTGTAAACATCAAATACAGCATCTGAGTGTGTTTTGTGATTTACAGTAAAGATTTTGTGAATTTCTGGATTTGGTTTGTATCCGTACATTTCACAAGCTTGTTCTGCCATTTTGATACCACCGTATGGCATGAAAGCTCTTTTTAATGGTTTATCTGTTTGAAGACCAACAACTTGTTCTAAGTCTTTTCCTTCTTCACAAATATAACCAGCAGCGTGTGATGTTAAACTTGTAACAACATCTGTGTCCATATCAAGAACACCGTTTCTTTCTTTTCCATCAAGCCCAATAGATTTTTTTGTGTATTCTGCTTTTTGTAATTTTTGAAGTTCATCAAATAATTTTTTTGTTGCAGAAGTTGGCCCTGCCAAGAATGATTCGTCACCATTATATTCAGTATAGTTAGCTTGAATAAAGTCACGAACATTTACTTCACTTGTCCATAAACCGTCAGGATTAAATCCTTCCCATTCTGGTCTCATATCCATAATACAAACCTCTAAAAAATATAAATTAACTCGTAGAATTAAAAACTATTTAAGTTTAAAACCCAATGAGCCCAAGTATCTAACAATATAGATGCTTCCTTCATAATAATGCAAAAAAATCCTTTATACAAGCAAAAGACACTAGTATACAAGTTTTTATGCAAAAACATTTGTAATCAGAATAAAAATTAATTTGTAATGATTACAATATTATAATAATTACAAAATGATACAAAGTCAATATAAAAAAAACTATTCTGATAAATATGTTTGCATTAATTGAACGAATAAATAAATCTTCTTATAAATTCCAACACAGAATTCTTTTAATGGCACTTCTGAGAATTTTTCTAATTCACGCCAGTTTTGAACAATAATGTGTTTTGGTTTTACGTAATCTTCTATAAGTTGTTTTAATGTTTTTCCAATTATAATCAAATTCTGTACACTTGATAAAATGAAAGTTTTTGCTTGGTCGTTAGAATCGATAATTACGCGATTGATAATATTTTCGGCCCCAGCGTCATGATTTGTTTTTGGTAAAAGAGTTTTGATTTTAGAACCAAGGGAGCCATCTTCAGCAAGGGATATATCAAAATTTGTAATTTCTGTAGATGTTTTTAATAATTCTTGATAAGCGTTTGACATTGGAGCAGAAAGGGAAGCATCCCACTGACCACGAATAACAACAATATCAAATAATTCACGAATTTCTTTTTTTACAAAATTCAACAAGAAGTTTTTTAAGTAAGTTAATGGTTCTGAATAATCGTATGTTAGTAATTCTTTCTTTTGGAAAATTGAATTATATGCTTCTGTGTAATTTTTTAATGGTTCAATGTTTGTATTTCCAAAAATTTGCTGGCAAATAGATGTTGCTTTTGATTCTTTTTGTGCATTCTCTAATTTTGATAAAATTTCATTTGTATCTTCAGTAATTTTATCTAAGAAAGGTTCTACAATTGATGTAGAATTATTTGAAAGATCAGTTCGATATTTTGGATCTTTGGAAATATGTTTAATGATTAATTCAAAAGCATTTGAAGTTTGAATTGATTTTATTTTAGCAACAATTTTCTTCCAATTATTTGCAGAAATGATTTCCGAATTGTGGGTAGATTTGAAGAATTCAAATAAATCTGTCCAGCTAATTGACTCATCTGTAATTGCATAAGCAACGATTACAAAATCTTTTAAATCATCAAGTATGTATTCTGCATTTATTTTTTCAAAACTTGGAGTTGAAGTAAAAGTGTTTTCCTGAATAGATGAATTAAATTTTCTTAGAAGAAAATAAAAATCATAAAGACAAAAATCTCTTAGTAAAGAGAATGATCTATAAAGATTTTCTGTTTTATTAACTCTTCCCATATCAAATTCGTTTGAGAAAGCCATTAATTCTTGTTCTATTTTTGTTTTTATATTGGCAAGAGGAACTTGTTTTGAAACTTCTGTGATTTTACGTTCGTCAAAATGTTCCAATAATTCTAGTTGGGAATTTGACATGCAAAAATTTAAAATCTGATTTTTGAAAATATTTGTATTTGGATTTGCCTTGAATAAAAGTTGTGCAGGAGAAATTATTTTATAGATTTCGTAAAATAATTTTGCAAAAGAAGGCATAATTTCTGTTGTAGAAGGTTTGTAATAATTATGAAATTTTGTTTTTGATAAATTTTTTGCAATGATTTTGAGTTTTCGTTTTTTTTCAGCTTCAGGATTGTTTGATTTGAATAAACTTGCGATTAAATTTGCAAAAAATCCTTCGTTTTGTTTTTTTTCTGTATTATCTTCTGTGTTTGTATCTTGAAAATTCATGTTTTAAATATATGCCATTTCTTTAGTTCTTGCAATATTCAAAAAATTAATTATTCAAAACAGAATCTACAAGATCTTTGAAAGCAGAATCTAAAACGACATCTTTATAAACTACTTTATCTGAAATTGTGAAAATTCCATTTTTTTCTATAATAGTGTCAGGGTCTGCTTCTGGTAAAATTTCTAAATGTTTTTTAGGAGATGCAAACATTGTAAAATTGTAGGAAGGTTTTTGTTCTGTATCTAATAATTCTTCTAATTCAAGTTCTTCTTCTTGAATAGGGGAGTTTTTAAGATTTAAGAAGCTTGGTTTTTTTGCAGTAAAATTAAAATCTTTGCGAACTGCTGTGGATTCTTCTGTTTTTTCCGAACCAATAAATAATTCTTCTTTTAAGCGTTCACTTGTGCCTAATGTATCTTCGTGTGAGAATTCTTCTACAAAATTTTCTTCTTCAAGTTCATCAATATCGTCTAATTCTTCAATTTCTTCAAGTTCTGGTTCGTCGAGTAATTCTTCTGCGTCTTCAATAAGTTCAGGTTCGTCTAGAAGTTCTTCTGCTTCTTCAAGTTCTGGTTCGTCGAGTAGTTCTTCTGCGTCTTCAATAAGTTCAGGTTCATCGAGTAATTCTTCTGCGTCTTCAATAAGTTCAGGTTCGTCTAGAAGTTCTTCTGCTTCTTCAAGTTCTGGTTCGTCGAGTAGTTCTTCTGCTTCTTCTACGAGTTCAGGTTCGTCTAGAAGTTCTTCTGCTTCTTCAACAAGTTCAGGTTCGTCTAGAAGTTCTTCTGCTTCTTCTACAAGTTCAGGTTCATCTAGAAGTTCTTCTGCTTCTTCTACAAGTTCAGGTTCATCGAGGAGTTCTTCAGCTTCTTCAACAAGTTCAGGTTCGTCGAGTAATTCTTCAGCTTCTTCTACGAGTTCTGCTTCGTCGAGTAATTCTTCTGTTTCTTCTACAAGTTCAGGCTCGTCGAGTAATTCTTCGGCTTCTTCAACAAGTTCAGGCTCGTCAAGGAGTTCTTCTGCTTCTTCTACAAGTTCAGGCTCGTCGAGCAATTCTTCAGCGTCTTCTACGAGTTCTTCTGTGTCGTCAATGAAATCGTCTAGTTCTTCTTCTGCTGAATTTTCTTGAGGAATTAGACTAACTTCTTCGGCTGAATCTATGATGTCATCTAAAGATTCTATTGTTTCGTACTGAACATTTGAGGTTTGTGTGTTTGTATTTTGTACATTTAATGTTGTCGTTTTTAGAACTTCTTCTAACATTGCGCGAATTTCGGAAGAAGTTACGTTTTGTTGGTTCATCTGCGGTGTGTGAACATTTAAAAGTGTGATTATTTGGTCCCAACTTTCGTCGATATATTCGTCAATTTGTTTTAAATATTTTTTTGATTTTTTGCCGAATGATTTTTTTATTGCTTTTGCAAATTCTTGTTTTTTGATTTCTAGACGTTTGCCAACAGTTTCCCAGTTTACATCATCTTTTTTTTCTAAAAATTCTTTAATTAGAGAAAGTTGCAATTTTGAAATGCGTTTTTTTGTTGTGTTCAAGTTATCTGGGAAAAGGCTGAAGAAAAGGAAGAAAATTACAAGCAATGTAACAAAAACACAAGTGTAAATTAAATATTCAAGTTCCTTTGAAATTTCAAAAGTTGTATTGTCATAAACTGATGAAATATTGAAATATGGATTTTGCGAACTGTTTAATAAATACCAAGACAAATCATTTGATTCCAAAATCATTGTTGGAAGGGTTTTGTTTGTTTGCTGATTTGTCCAATTATCCAAAATCGGTTTGATAAATTCAGTGCGATTATTTTTGGGAATTCCAATCACGTAACCACCAAAAAGATTTTCGTTATCAACTAATGTTAAATTTTCACCAAAAGGAATAATTTCTTTTTCTACAAGAAATTGTTCATACATCAATAAATCAAAATAACAAACAAGCGAAGCAAAACAAACGTCGTTAGAAATAAAGAATGGGAACGACATAATCAGGCGGTTTTGCTTTTTGTCAAATAAGATTTTTCTTTGAGGAAGATTTGAGTCACTCAATATGGTAGAAATTTCTAATTCATTAAACTCGTTTTGAATGTCTGGATAATTTTTGTATTGTTTTTTTATTCCATTTTGATTCAAAACGTCTTTTTCAAAAGAACTGTAGTGAATATTTCTTCCATTAATATCAATAAGTCTGATTCCTGTTAAAGATGGAATATCTTCTATTAATTTTGTTGTAAGATTTCGGCGGTCAATTTCGGCTTTTTCTGATGGATTTTGTTCAATATATGATTTTACGGATTCTTGTTTTAGATACGCGGTGTCGCCAGTTTCTATTTTTGTGAGAATATTTGAAATGTAACTTTCCGAACTTTTAGCTATTTTATCAACATATTGTTGCTTTTCTGAAATTTTTGCTGATGAATAAAACTTTGTTTCTAAATGTTGCATAAGTCCCATTTGCGCAACATAAATAAACGCAGCGAAAAAAATCATTGAGAAAAGTAAACTAAAAGATGTTCTTTGGCCGCCTGTCAAAAATCAATTCCTTTATAAATATTATTGCAATAATACTCTTACATTATCGGTATAAAATCAACATTTGAACACAAGAAATTTTCTTGCAAATTACAAATTCTTAAGTTATCTTAATGAAGATGATTGAAATTGAAAAAGAAATGAATAAAGTTCCTCGTGCGCTTCTTGTTGGTGAACCTGGGAACGATTTGCAGGAATTAAAAGGTTTGGTTTTGACGTTGGGAATGGATGTTGTTCAACGTCTTACTTTAAATAGATTGGAAGTTCATCCAACTTACGGAATGGGAACTGGAAAAGCTCAGGAAATTTGTGATTTGGCTCATCAAATTGAAGTTGATTGTATTATTTTTGATTTTAACATTGAGCCAACAAAACAACGCAACTGGGAAAATCTGACAAATCTTTCTGTTTTTGATAGGCAAGAAGTTATCATACGGATTTTTGCACAACGGGCTCAAACAAAAGAAGCTGTTCTTCAAGTTGAACTTGCGCGTCTTATGTATTCATTGCCTCGTCTTGCTCACATGAATAATGATTTTTCTCGCCAGCGTGGTGGAAATTACGGGGCAAAAGGTTCGGGCGAAACCCAACTTGAATTAAACAGGCGAAATGTTCGGGAAAAAATCAATCAAACAAAGCATGAACTTGCAGAAATTGAATTGAATCGAAAAACTCAGCGAAAACAGCGTGATAAATTTTCATCTTGTGCGTTAGTTGGTTATACAAATGCGGGAAAATCAAGTTTGTTGAATGCGCTCACTGGTTCTGATGCGTATGTAGAAAATAAACTTTTTGCAACGCTTGACCCAATTACCAGAAAATTGTCTTTGAATGATAGTGCGGGCGTTTTATTAACAGACACAGTTGGTTTTGTAAGCAATTTGCCACATCATTTGATTGACGCATTTAAATCTACGTTGGAAGAAGCTGTTTATTCGGATTTACTTTTGATTGTTTTGGATGCTTCGGATGAAAAAGCAGAACTTCAATATCAGACAGTTTGTAACGTTTTGGAAGATATTGGGGCTGCAGAAAATCCACGTTTGATTTTGTTGAACAAAGTAGATAAATTGGAAGATGATGGAACTTTATCTTCGTTGCGATTGAAATTTCCTGATGCAATTTGTATAAGTGCAAAAGAACAAACTGGTTTTGTTGAATTAAAAGATAAAATTTTTGAAACAATTTTTGGTGAAATTGCAGAATACATAATTCCTGTTTCGCAAACACTTTTGATAAATGAACTTAGAAAAGCGGGTTGTATTCAAGAGGAACAATGGCTTGATGATGGCGTTCATATTTCGGCACGTGTTTCAGGAAGATTGTTGGCGTTGGCTTCTCCATTTGTTCAGTAAAAATTGCAGAAAAAGATTTGAGTGTAGGAAGAAAAATGAAATTTTCATTGAATAAAATTTTATTAATAATAATCGGTTTTTTAGTTGTAACGATTTTTGTAGGAACAACGCTTGCTTTTAGTTTAAAAAAGGCAGAACCTGGCAAAGATTTAAGACAAGCAGATCCATCTCCTACCGAAATTCAGAATTTAAATAATTCTTCCAACCAAAAACTTGCTGCGTATACAGAATTAGGTACAATTAGAGCAATAACTGCGCCTGATTCTAAAAAACAAGATGATTTTGGAACTCCTGTTATTATTACAGCGTGGATTACTTATCCGGAAGGCGACACTGTGTTTTTTGAAGAACTTGCGCGCAAAAAAAATGTGATTATCAATTGTATTTCAACTTATTTTTTAGAAAGAACAAAACTTGATTTGTTATCGACGAGTGAAGAAAAAATAAAAGCTGACCTTTTACAAATTATAAATGGTCAGCTCGTTCTAGGAAAAATCCAAAATGTATATTTTACAGATTATTTGTTTTTAGACTGATTATAATTGAACACCAGTTCTGATTTTTTCATTAAATCTTTCTAGTTTTTTTCCTTCAAGTGGATTTGGTTCACCAGCAAGAACTTTTCTTAAAGCGTCCATTTCTTCGCCGCTAAAGTTTACACCACCGTTTATGTGATTTAAGAAAGATTCTGTTGCCATTGGAGCAACTTTTTTACAGATTTCAAGCAAAACTTCTGCGTAAACACGAATTTCGTATTGAGCGTGGCTATCCAAACGAAGTTTTAAGAAGTGGAATAAGTTGTGTAAATCCATTTCCCAATAAAATTCTGTGTATAAAGAAAGTGGTAAATTGATTCTGGCAACTTCGCGAGCAAGTCCTTCGTCAATTAATGATGAATAATTGTTGTAAGCAGATTCCTGACCTTCTTTTAATGTAGAAATAATTTGGTTTGCTTTTTCTACGTCAAATGCTTCGTCACAACGACCTTGTTTGTTGTCTTTAGATTGTGGTGAAACTTTGTCTGCTTCTGGAACGTAGAATTCATCTTTCATTAATGAATATCTACCAGAAACTTCGTTCATGCGTCCTGTTCTGTGGCGAACCCACTGGCGAGCAACGAAAATTGGCATTTTTACGTGGAAAGTCATTACAACTTGTTCAAAAGGTGATGTGTGCTGGTGTCTAAGTAAATAATCGATTAATGCTCCGTCTTGAGAAACTGTTTTTGTTCCTTCACCGTAAGAAACGCGAGCCGACTGAACAATTCTTTGGTCTCCACCAAAATAATCTACTAATCTAACAAAACCTTTATCTAAAACTGGATATTCTTTATCCAAAATTGCTTCTGCTTCAGGTACTATACAATGTGCCATAAATTCGTCCTCCAAAAATAATGTTTATAATTTTATCATTAATATTTGTGAAATTCAATTATAGAAAAAGAATTCCAAAACCTGCGCCCAAAAGAATTATGATTATTGGGTGAAGTTTAAATTTTATCAATAAAAATGCAAAAATGCTGTAAGCGATTAAAGAAGGCCATTTGAATAAATTTGTTAATCCTTCTTTTGTAAAAAGTTCTGTCCAAGTTTGCGGAATGTTCATTAATGCGAAAATAAAAACTTGAAGAACTGGAACTAAAATTAATCCTGTTGTAATTGGACGCAAAAAATTTAAAGCGCCTTTTACGTAAATATTTTGATTAAATTTTTGTAAAAAGCGAGCAATTATCAAAATTATTATTATTGAAGGTAAAGCTTCTCCAATTGTTGTGACTAATGCACCGGGAACTCCGTGTAATTTGTAACCGATGTAAGTTGCCATGTTTGTTCCAAGAGGACCTGGTGTGCTTTCAGAAATTGCAACCATATTGTAAAACTGGTCTAGGGAAATAATTCCTTTAGAAACAATTGTTTGTTGCATTAAAGTGATTGCAACAACTCCACCACCGATTGTAAAAAGTCCTATGTAAAAAAATGTTCCGAATAACTCAAGCAATGTCATCTGTTTTTGTTTCCTTTTTTTTGTGAATAAAAGTTAGAATTATTCCTGTTGCTAAACCAAAAAGAATAACGATAAACGATGGAACTTTTAATGCAAAGATGAGCAAAAATGAAATTAACATAAAAATTGCGTTCCATACGTTTTTGATTGTTTTTTTTGCAAAATTAATTATTACGCTTGTAAGAAGTGCTGCAACAGCGACGTTAATTCCTGTAAGTGCTTTTTGAACAATAGGGTAGTCAGAAATTGAATTAATTAAGTTTGCAAGAATCATTATTATGATGAGTGAAGGCGAAATTATTCCCAAAGTTCCAAAAATTCCACCTAAAATTCCAGCACGTTTATAACCTACGAAAGTTGCAACATTTACAGCGATAATTCCGGGAGTTGATTGTCCAACTGCGTAATAATCGATTAATTCTTCTTCTGTGAGCCATTGTTTTTTTTCTATTAATTCTTTTTGTAACATTGGCATCATGGCAAGACCGCCACCAAAAGTAAACGCTCCTACTTTAAAAAACGCAAAATAAATTGTGAATAAGTCTTTTAATTTTTTGATAAACATAAGTGCATTCTACTTTTGTTGCATTTTAATTTCAATAGTTGTGCCTTTTTGTGGGATGGACTTTATCTGGAACTTTGCGTTAATTTGGTTTGCCCGATATTGCATTGAATTTAGGCCAACGCCTTTTTTAAAGTCGCTGTTATCACTTGAAAATCCTTCTCCGTTATCGTTTATTGTGATGATGACACAATCTTTTTCTTGAATAACTTTAACAATAGTTTTTGTAGCGTGGGCGTGTTTCATAATGTTGTGTAATGCTTCTTGAATAATTCTGAAAATATTTAATTTTTCTATTTTGTTAAACAGATTTTCAGAAGGAACGTCCCATTCAAAAATACATTCTGTACCAGTTTGTTGTTTGAAGGAATTACACAAATTACTGATACTGTTATTCATTCCTAAAGATTCCAAATCTACTGGATAAGAATCGTGGGCATATTGTCTTGTACGTTGCAAAGTTTCTGAAATCAATTGAGTTAATTCTTCCATCTGTTCTTTTTTTACAGGAGAATTTTGTGTGGAATAACATTTGCAAAGCATTGAAATTCCGGCCAAGCGCTGACAAATGTCGTCGTGCAAATCTGTACTAAAACGCTGACGTTCAATTTCTGTAATTTTTAGAACTTCGGCTTCAACTTGGATTCTTCGGTTATTTGCTTCTATTAATTCTTTTGTTCGTTTAGAAATTTCTTCTTCCAAAAATTCAGAGCGTTTTTCTTTTTCGGCAAAAGATTTTAATCGTAAAATTGTTTGTGCGACGGTGGTTATCATGGAACACAAATATTGGTGCATATCATCTTCTTGGGTTTTGTAGATTGTACAACCAATTATTGATTCACCGGAAGAAAGAAATTTAAAAATGACTTCTTTTCCATATTTTTTTTGAATTGTTTCAAAGAAATCCTGAATATTTATTTTTTTGTTATATTTTTTTGTAATATCTTGTGAATCTAATCTGATGTATAAAGGAGTTACTTCTAACGCTTTATTTTGAGTTTTGAAGTAAGGAGGTTTAGTTTCAAACAAAAAAATACAAAACGTACGAACATCAAAAAGTTCTAGATTTTTTTCTAGCGTTGTGTTCATACTGTCGAACGAATAAACGTAATTTAAATCCTGACACATGTGACTTACCATTCTAAGCATTTGTTCAGATTTTAAATAATTTTTTTGCATAGTTTTTGTAGATACATCTTCAGTTTTGTTTTGTCTAGAAGGTTTACAATTGCAAGATTCACGAATTATTAAGTCTGTGTGAATTGTTGTAACAGGAGGAAGTTCTTCTCCATTAATCAATTTGATGATTGAATCAATGGCAATTGTTCCCATTTTTTTCATTGGCTGGCGAACAGTTGTAAGCGGTGGCATTTCTAATTTTGCCTGTGGAATATCGTCAAATCCTGTAATTGCACAATTTTCACTAATTAGCTTTGTTTTGTTGATTTTTAGATATTTATTTATACCAATTGCCATATTGTCGTTTGCACATACAATTGCATCAATTTTTAGATTGTCTTTCTTTTTTGTGTAAGATGAAATTGCTTCAAAAGCGCCACCTTCTGTAAAATTTCCGCGTATAGTTGTGTAGTTTAAATCTGGAATAATTTTTTTGTAATATTCAATTGATTTTTTAAAAACTTGTTCACGCTCGATGCTATCTTTGTGATTTTCTAAACCGCCAACGAACATTAAATTTTTATGATTGTGGTCAATAATCAAATGTTCTACGATTTTTTTCATGGAAGATTCTGTGCTTATATTAATGGAAGGAATTCCTTCTATAATTTGGCCGGCAGAAATAACAGGAATGTTTCCCCAAATTTCTTGAATATCGTTTTGATTATGTAATCTGTAGTGGTCAGTAATAACAGCTGTAAGAATTACAAGGCCATCTACGTTTAATAGATTGTTGTAATGAAAATTATAGATGAAAGAACCGGGTTTGAATTGTGTATGTTCCAATTGAAAGCAAACAAATTCTATGCCTAATTCTTCGGCTCGTTTTTTCATTCCTTTGTACATGGAAATTTGGTATTCTTCGTCAAGAATGTCTAAAACTAATCCTATTCGCATAAAATAATTATACAACTATTTTGGTTTTTGTGGTATGATATAATTATGAAGTATTCTGTAATGATTATTGATGATCACCCTCTTTTTAGTAGAGGATTAGCTCAATTAATTGAAACTCAAAGTTCTTATAAAGTAAACGGGATGGCAAAAGACCGAAAAGAAGCTTTGGGAATGTTAGAAAAAGTAAAACCAAATCTAGCAATTGTAGATTTGAACTTGGGACAAGAAGACGGTCTTGAATTAATAAAAGATATTTCTGTTATTAATCCTTCCACAAAAGTTTTAGTTTTATCTATGCACGATGAACGTTTTTATGCAGAACGCGCGTTAAAAGCTGGCGCTCGTGGTTACATAATGAAGCAAGAAGCCGAGTCTCAAGTAATTAATGCGATTCAAACTGTAATGGAAGGTAAAATTTATTTAAGTGAACGCGAACTTGAACGAATTAAAGACCTTTCTAAAAACGATAAATCGATAAAAAGAGAAAAAAGAGAACCTTACGATACAATTTCACTTTTATCAGATAGACAATTACAGATTTTTACATTGATTGGAAAAGGTCTTGGTACAGTTGATATTGCTTCTAAATTAAATTTGAGTATTAAAACAATTGATACTCACAAAGAGAATATAAAAGTAAAACTCCATTGTAGTTCATCTGCGGAATTACGACAGATGGCAATTGAATGGGCTTCTCACTAAAATTTATTTGAGGTATATATGTTTTTTTCAAAAATACAAAAATCATTAGTTTCTTTGTGTGATTATTACAAAGATTATTTTTCTGTTGGAACAGCGCTTTCTAGATGGACGTTATTTAACAAAGGAATTGAGCAAAAATTAGCATTAAAACATTTTAATGAATTTGTTGCAGAAAACTTAACTAAACCAATGTTTATTTACAAAGACGAAAATACAATCGATTTTACAGAAGCAGATAAATATTTAAAATTTTGCAAAAAATACAATAAAAAAATCAGATGGCATACTCTTGTTTGGCACGCACAAATGCCAAAATGGATTTACTATCAAGATAAAGAATGTAAAGAACTTGCAACAAAAGAAATGCTTGAAGCAAGAATCAAAAAATATATTTTTGCAGTAATGGAACATACAAAAGATTATGTTTCTTCTTACGATGTTGTAAACGAACCAATTTCTGACAAAACATATAAACTTCGTACAGAAGAAGACCATTCTTTCTGGCAAAAAATTTTGGGACCTGATTATGTAGAAAAAATGTTCACTTGGGCGCACGAAGCAAATCCAAATGCAGAATTAGTAATTAATGATTACAACATTGAATCTACAATCGGAAAACGTGAAGGAATGTATAATTTTGTAAAAGAAATGCTTGCAAAAAATGTTCCAATTTCGGCAGTGGGATTACAAATGCATATTTCTGTAAATGATCCGCCAGTAGAACAGATTGAAGAAACAATCAATATGTTTGGTGAATTGGGATTAAAAGTTCTTGTTACAGAAATGGATGTTTCGGTTTACAACTTTGAAGATAAAGAAAGAATTGAATATACACCAGAACTTCTTGAAAAACAGGCTCAAAGATATAAAGAAATTTTTGAATGTTTTAAACGTTGTGCAAAAAAAGGTTATTTAACAGACGTTGTTCTTTGGGGAATAATGGACAACTGCAGTTGGAAAAACGATTTTCCAGTTCCGGGGCGCACAGATATTCCACTTTTGTTTGACGGAAAAGGAAAAGCAAAACCTTCCTTCTACAGCATAACAGAAGAATAAAATTTCATAACCTTGCTTAAAAGTGCTATTTTGAGATAAAATAGAAGAATTATGAAAACATCACAAACTATTATTTCAACACTGCGAGAAGCTCCAAACGACGCAGTTATTGCAAGTCATCAATTGATGATGCGTGCAGGTCTTATTAGAAAACTTGGCAATGGGCTATATTCTTATATGCCTCTTGGATTACGTGCATTCCGCAAAGTGGAAAACATTATCAGAGAAGAATTGGATAATGCTGGTCTCTTGGAAATGAAACCCACTGTAATTCAGCCCGGTGAACTTTGGAAAGAAAGTGGTCGTTGGGATAAAATGGGCGCAGAAATGTTAAAACCAAAAAATCGTGGTGGGCAAGACATGGTTGTAAGCCCAACTGCCGAAGAAGCATTTACTGCATTAATTCGTGATGGATTAACAAGTTACAAACAACTTCCAATTATCGCTTATCAAATTAACACAAAATATCGTGATGAAATTCGTCCTCGTTATGGTGTAATGCGAGGTCGTGAATTTACAATGATGGACGCATATTCTTTTGATGCAGACCAAAAATCACTTGATGAATCTTACGAAAAATGTGCTGCCGCTTATCGTCGCATTTTCAAACGTATGGGGCTTTCTACAATTTCTGTAAAAGCTGATACAGGTGCAATGGGCGGTTCTGGTTCAGAAGAATTCATGGTAGAAAGTGAAGTTGGTGATGATACATTGATTTTGTGTCCAAAATGTGGATACGCTGCAAATATCGAAAAAGCTGCTTGTAAACCAGACATTGCTCTTGATAAAGACGGAAATCCTCAAGTTGCAACTGACAAATCTGTAGAAGAAATTCCAACTCCAGATGTAAAAACAATTGATGATTTGGCTGCTTTCTTACAAACAACTCCACAGGCATTTATCAAAACATTGATTTATAAAGTAATCAACTGTGGTTTGGATTTATCAGCTCATCCATCTTGCAAAAAATTGGAAAAAATCGATTCAGACGCTGGTTCATATTATCCAGTTTCTTTTGTTGCAGTTTGTATTCGTGGTGATTTGGACGTAAACGAAACAAAACTTGCAGCAATCTTAAAAGCAAGCGATGTAGAACTTGCAAGTGATGAAGATGTAGAAAGAATTACAACAGCTCCAGTTGGATTTGCAGGTCCTGTAAAATTAGAAAACGCTCCAATCATCGTAGATAATTCTGTAATGACAATGCACGATTGTGTAACTGGTGGACTTAAAAAAGATGTTCATTTTGTTCACGTAGAACCAAATCGTGATTTTACACCTTTTATGGTTACAGATGTTAGAACTGTAAAACCAGGCGACATTTGTCCAGATTGTGGTGCAGAATTCTATTCTAAAAAAGGAAACGAATTAGGTCACATTTTCAAACTTGGTGATAAATATACAAAATCAATGAACGTAACATATCTTGATGTAAACGGAAAACTTCAAACTCCAATTATGGGATGTTACGGAATTGGTGTGGACAGAACTTTAGCGTCTATTATCGAAGAACATCATGATGATGATGGAATTAAATGGACAATGAGTACCGCTCCATATCAAGTTGTGATTGTTCCTGTAAAATACGATGGCGCAATGAAAGAAAACGCTGACAAAATCTACACCGAATTAAAATCTTGTGGAATTGATGTTCTTCTTGACGACAGAAATGAACGTCCGGGCGTTAAATTCAAGGATGCAGATTTAATCGGTTTCCCAATTCGTATTGTTGTGGGCGATAAAAATCTTCCAAATGTTGAAGTTAAACTTCGCGGAAATCCAGATGCGCAATTAATTCCTGTTGATGAAGTTACAAAAGTTACTTCTCAAATTGTAAAAGAAGAATTAGATAAATTAAACGCATAAAAAGGACATATATGAAGACATTAAAAAAGATTTTTCTTTTTTGTAGCATTTTTTTTGTAACAAATTTTCTTTTTGCGGTTCCTGGAGTTGAATCGTTCATTCCAGATTCTTCAGGCGAATATGTTTATTATAGAGACTATTCCTTTGAACGCGAAAGTTACGTTGGTGTTTTGTATTACGATGATAGTTCGTATCAAATCAGATATTACGCGCCAGCAAACAAAGAAAATTTGCTTTTAGAAAAAGATTTGTCTATTTTAATGTCTTTAAATCCAGAATCAAACTTTTGGGATATGCAAGGGGAACGAATTCTTAGTGCAATCACACCAGATGATATGGATTTAATCAATTATCTTCACGACTTTTTATACGAATTTTCTGCACGTAGAAAAAAAGCCGACGACATTTCTACTATCGACGAACGTTTTGTTCATAACGACAATTTTGCACACCGTGGAATCCAAATCGGGCAAGAATACAAACAATTTGGCGGAGATGTCACAATCACTTTTGACAGTTTAATCCCGTTGTTCAATATAAAAAATATTTTTGACGATTCAGGAAAAATTGTTTTGGAATGTGTTGCAACTGGTTTGCTCAAAAATTCATTGGACAATTCATTTTCTGATTTTAAAGGAATAACTCAAAAATCTTTGCAACAAACAGAAAAAAAATCGATTAAAAAATCAAAAGAAAATATAATTGAATATTCAGGCGTTCAAATTTCTTTGGACCAAAATTGGACAAATCCTGTAGAAAATATGTGGATGCTAAACGAAGACGCGGTTCTTTCTATCGCTTCTGTTCCGAACATCGCTTCTAAAGAACTTTCCAAAGAATATTGGCTTAGACGTTTGTTACAATCATCGGATTCTTCTTATAAAGATATTTCAAAAGTTGAATTTTTGTATGATGAACTAACAGATTTTTACAAAATAACATATTCTGTTTCTGGAATGATTAACAAAATCGTTTTTAAAGAAATGGAATCTTCTTTTTTAATTATTTCGCTTGCTGTTTATCAAAATTCTTATGATTCAAACACTCTTTACTTTGATAAAATTATAAAGAGTGTAAAAATCAACTAACTTAATAAGCAAATGAATTTTTAGAAAGTGGAGAGCCAATCCATTGCCCTTCGCTTCCTAAATAATCTTTTTTCTCGCCTTCAACTAAGAACTGAACGCTTTTTACAGTAGAAAAATTTGAAGCGGTGTAAACAATCTGCATTAATTGTCCCATGTAACCTTCAGCTCCTAGTGTGTTGAATTCAAAATCTTCTGAAAAACTCAAATAAGCAATTCCGTTGTCTACGCGTGCACTCATTAATTTTGTGCCTTGAGGAATCAAACTTATACAATTTCGTTCTTCAGGTTTTGTTGTGTCTGGACCTTGTAACAACAAATTGATTGCAGTTGTAAGTGGCGACATATTTTTTGGAACAGAACGTTTAATCATTTTTCTGTTGATTGAACCGTCGGTATCAATTTGCAAGAAACAAAGTTGCAATTCTGTGTAAGTAACAGTTTTCTTTTCTTCCTGTTTTGGTTTTTCTGGTGATTTTGTAACTTCTGTTTTTTCTGTTTCAGTTTTTTCTGTAATTGAAGTTTCTTTTTGTTCGTTTTGAGTTTTTGATTTTTCTTCAGTTTTAGAAATTTCAGGTTGCTTAATTTCTTCTTTTTTTTGTTCAACTTTTGGTTCAGCAATTTGAATTGTAATTTCGTTTAATTCTTCTTCTTGTGGTTGTTCTTTTGGAACGTGATTCTTTACAAAATCTGGAGTTGTGCCAATTGTTTGTTCAAAAAAAGATGTTGATTTTAGATTTGTAAGAATAACATCTTTATTCACAAGAAATAAAATAAATATAATAAGAATGGCCAAAAGCCAAATTGCAAGTCCTAATCCTGTTTTCTTTTTTTTATCACTCATAACGTTTTAATTATCGGCACAATAAAATCTAAAAAAAGTGAAATCTTAATTTATTAAAGCAAATTTTCTTCCAAAAATTTTGCAACTCCGTCTTCGTCGTTTGTCGCTGTAATAAATGAAGTAATTTCTTTTACTTGAGGAATTGCATTTTGCATTGCAACGCCTTTTCCACAAAGTTTTAACATTCCAATATCGTTAAAGTCGTCGCCAAAAGATATAATTTCAGATAAATTGATGTTCAATTTTTGTGCAAGAATTTTGATAGATTCTTCTTTTGTCGCCATTTTACTTGAAAATTTGTACCACGGAATATCAGAAAAAGGCAAATAATCACAAGAAGAAATGCTGTTTGCAATTTGAGTTGCTTTTTCTTCATCGTCTGTTTGTACACAGATTTTCATTGCAGTTTCTGTAAATGTAGAAAAATCCTTAAAGTCGTCGTAAAGCGCTGAAAAATCATATTGTGTTGATTTGTCGTTTTTTCTATTCCAATAAATTTTGTCGATTGTGTCTAATGTAATTTCGCAATTATCACCACAAACTTTGTAAGCTGTTTGCAAAATTGTTTGTGTTTCTTGCAAAGTAAAAGAGGCGGAATGTAAAAGTTCATCATTTTTATAAACACATGCACCACCATTACAAATTACGATGTCTGGATTTATTTGGTCGCAATATTCAGTGATATTTGTTTTTCCGCGAGATGTACAAAATCCAACAAGAATTCCTTTTTGTTGGCATTGTTTTAAAATCTGTTTTGTATATTCTGAAATTGTTTTATCAGTACGTAATAAAGTTCCGTCTAAATCAGTCAAAATGAGTTTCATAGTTTTCCTTTTTAGTAATTAAATTATTTCCAAAGTTCCTGAGTGATTTTTAAACTTTGAATTAATTGTGTTGCAGCGTCTTTTTTTTCAGAAAGGTTTTTTGAATCATCTTTTTTTACCGCGCGAATCAAAATGTTTTTGGGAGTATGTTCCATGTCAATAAATTCCAACATTTGAACATTATAACCTTGAGCTTCAAGCCATTGGCCGCGCAAAGAATCTGTTACTAAACTTGCAAATTTTTCTTTGATAATTCCCCATTTTAAAAGTGGTTCAAACAATGAATCTGCATTGTTCTTATTCAAAGAAGAATTTACTTGATGTTGGCAACAAGGTACGCTTAAAATCACTTTTGCTTGCTTTTGAACAGCGTATTTTAGTGCAAAATCAGTTGCTGTGTCACAAGCGTGCAACGTAATAATTATGTGTGCATTTTGTTTGCTCGAATAAGTTTCAATGTCGCCAGTTTGGAACGAAAGATTGTCGCAATTTAATTTTTTGCAAAGTTGGTTACAGTAATTTATAACATCTTCTTTTAAATCCAGCCCAAAAATCTGACAAGGAATCTTTTTTATTTCTGTCAAAAAATATTGAATTGCAAAAGTTAAATAAGATTTCCCGCATCCAAAATCTACAATTCTTAGAGGATTTTCTGTTGAAATATTTTCGTTATCAAATTCTGGTAAAATATCATTTATAAATTCCAAAAAACGATTGATTTGTTTAAACTTGTCGTATTTGGAAGAAATGATTTTTCCGTCGTTTGTCATTATTCCAAGCAAAACCAAAAATGGAATAGGGGAGCCTTCTTGTAAAAGATAATTTTTCTTTTTTGTACCCGTGGATTTTGGAAGGCCGCTATTTTCTTTAAGTTGCTTTTTTAGTGTTGTGATTTTGCCTTTTTTGTTTGCAAGAATTGTTATTTCTTCTGAAAGTGTTTTTTGAACACAACTTTTAAATGTTTTTCCTGCGTGAGTGTTTATAAAATCTAAAAGTTCAGAGGATGATAAATGTTTGTGGAAAACTTGCTTTTCAGTAAAGAATTCCGCAAAATACCGTTCTTCATTCCCTGAACTTTCAATTTTTATTTTTATCTTTTGATATTCTTTTCCTAAAATCTCTTTAATGTTGTTTACAGGTTTAGAAAATGTAACAGATAAAATCATAGTAATTAGAAATCAGCTTTTAATTGTTCTTCTTTTGCATAAACGTTCAAAGCGTCCAACATATCATCCATATCACCCATCATGAACGAAGGAAGATTGTGCTGGCTGTAGTTGATACGATGGTCTGTTACACGGTCTTGTGGATAGTTGTAAGTTCTGATTTTTTCACTACGAGCTCCACTTCCTACCATGTTTTTACGAGCATCAGCACGTTCTGCTTGTTTTTTGCTTTCTTCCAAGTCAAAAAGACGGGCACGAAGAACGCGGAATGCTTTTGCTTTATTTTTAATTTGTGATTTTTCATCCTGCTGAATTACAACAATTCCAGTTGGAATATGTGTAAGACGAACTGCTGAGTCTGTTGTATTTACACATTGCCCACCTGGTCCACCTGCACGCATTACATCAATACGAACGTCACTATCTTTAATTTCAATTTCTGTTTCTTCAGCTTCAGGAAGAACTGCAACTGTTACTGTTGAAGTTTGAAGACGACCTTGGCTTTCTGTTGCAGGAACACGTTGAACACGATGAACACCACTTTCGTAGCGAATTGTTCCGTAAACAAATTTTCCACTGATTGAAGTTACAATTTTATTAAATCCGCCAACTTCAGTTTCTTGAGCTTCCATTGTTTCGTGCTGCCAACCTTTTCTGTCTGCAAGATGACAATACATTTCCCATAAATCACGAACAAAAAGACTTGCTTCGTCACCGCCAGCGGCAGAACGAATTTCAAGAATAATGTTTTTTTCATCAAGAGGATCTGGTGGAACTAATTTTAATTTGATTTCTTCTTCAAGTTTAGGCTGACGTTCTTCCAATTCTTTTAATTCTTCGCGAGCCATTTCACGCATTTCAACGTCATCTTCTGCGGTAATCATTTCTTTTGCATCTTTAATACCTTGAAGAACTTTTTTGTATTCATCATAAAGCGCGCAAACTTCTGTCAAATATCCGTGTTCACGCATTGTATCTTTGTATTTTTTTTGGTCTTTTACAAGATTTGCATCCATTACTAATTCGTTTACTTCAGAAAATCTTTTTTCACATTCATCTAATTTCTTTAACAAATCCATATCGCCATAATACAAAAAAAATGTAAGAAAATCAACGTACAAGTTTTGCAAAGCAAAACTTGTACGTTGAAGTGTAAAATTCTTACCGATATTTTTTTTTGAGGAATTCTACTACTTGTCTTTACGAAATTTTAAATATGTTAGAAAGGTTTGAAGCTGCAACTTCAAAATGTCTTGAAATATCGATGTAAATAAGTTCTGCATTTACATCGCCACCGTCTTCAATTCTGTGTGTTGCAAGTTTTTTGAGTTTTTTACGTGTTTTGTTAATTCCTTCTTCCATTTCAACAGCGAGCATTTTAATTTCAGATGTAATTCCTGTTGTAAAATTGATTGAAATTAAAGACATCAACGCTTCTACTGATAAAGCAAAATCCAACAATTTTTCTGTCGATTTTTCTTTGAAGAATAATTTTTTATCAGAAGCTTTTTGAATTAACTTCATAATTGAAGAACATTCGTCCTTGAAGGTTTTTAAATAAGATGAAGTTTGCATTAATGTATCAATTTGGTGACGTTCATTTTGTCCGGCGCTGTCTAAGTGTGAAATTTTTACTAAGAAAGACGCCAAAGTTTCGTTCATTGAATCGATGTATGTGTCTAATTTTTTTACAATTTCGTAATTTCCTGAGATTAATTCAGGATTGTTTTCTTTTATTGCTTCTATACAGAAATTAAGACTTTTTCCACATAATTTTGCCATGGAATTAATTTCTTTAGTTGTTTGAATAATTCCAATTGAAGCAGAAGGAATTTGTGTTGCGGCAATGAATTTTGGTTCGTAGCTTGAATAATCGTTAAGAGGTTTTGGTTGAGTTTTGATAATTTTTGTTACAAGAAGTTCTATTTGTTTTATAAATGGTGTAAAGATAATTGTAGCAGAAATATTAAAAACTGTGTGAAGCATAGCGATGTGATTTGTAATGTTGCTTTCTGGAGTTCCTGGTACAATAAAATCAACAAGGTTTAACAATGGTCTAAAGAAACAAAGTGCTAAAAGTGTTCCTGAAACATTAAATAATGTGTGAACTAAAGCTGCACGTTTTGCATTTGTTGAACTTCCTATAGCTGCCAAAACTGCATCTACAGTTGAACCAATGTTACTTCCAAAAACAAGTGCAGCTGCAAATTCCCAAGAAAGAGCTCCGTTATATCCCAAAGTTAAAACGATGGCTGTGAATGCACTTGATGAATGAATTAGGGCCGTTACACCAATTCCTATGACGACAGCAAGCAAAAGTCCCCAAAATCCAGAATCTGTAAATTTTGTAATAAAGGCAATTGATTCAGGTTGCAAATCTAAAACATCTGTAAGCATTCCTAACCCAAGGAACAAAAGTCCAAATCCCATCAAAACTTCACCAATGTCGTGATATTTCCAGTTTTTCTTTGTAAAAATAAAGAATCCAATACCAAAAATTGGAATTGCAAGTTTTGAAATGCTAAAAGAAAATCCTAAAAGTGAAACAATCCAAGCAGTTACTGTTGTACCGATATTTGCTCCAAAGATAATTCCGATTGCTTGTGTTAAACTTAAAACGTGGGCATTTACAAAAGAAATTACCATAACAGTAGTTGCACCACTAGATTGGATAACTGCGGTAACAAAAAGTCCAGTCAATACCGCTGTAATTCGATTTCCAGAGATTATTTTAAACAGATTTTGCAATTTGTCATTTGCGCCTTTTTGGATACCACTTGAAAGCATGTCCATTGCAAAAAGCAAAAGTGCAAGACTTCCTGCAAATTGAAAAATAACCTTAAAAACTTCTAACGCGCTCATAAAGTTTCCTCTTCTTTTATGAATTGAAGATGACAGAAATTGTTGTTCCTACATCTATTTGGCTACTGACCTCTATTTTTGCGTTATGATAGGCAGCAGCATTTTGAACTATAGATAATCCTAAGCCTGTACCATATATTTCTTTGGAATGACTTTTATCAACTCGATAAAATCGTTCAAAAATACGTGGTATTTCGTCATTTGGAATACCAATCCCTGAATCTTTAACGGAAAGAATAACATTTTTTTCAGATGTTTTAGAAACTGAAATAATTATTTTTCCGTTTTCTTTGTTATATTTTATGGCATTATCTACCAGATTAAAAACAATTTCTTGAATTAAGTGAGGAACAGCATTTATATATGCAGGTTCACCATTTAGTTCCATTGTAATATTTTTTTTGTTTAATTCATGCGTATAAAAGTCACGAACTTCTTTTATAATATCAAAAATGTTTATAACCTTTTTGTCAAGTACAATCGTTTTTTCATCAAGTTTGGATAATTTAATCACATCTTCCAATATAGAAATTAAATGTTGCGATTCTTTGTAAATATCACCAGCAAATTCTTGCATAGTTTCTTTATTCATATCACCATTTTTCATTAATTCCGCAAATCCAGAAATTGAAGTTAGCGGGGTTTTAAATTCATGAGAAACATTTGCAGAAAATTCTCTTCGAAATTGTTCCAAATCTTTTCTATTTTTATTTTCTTGTTCTATTTTGTTAATAAAAGGTTCTAATTCTTCGTAAACTTCTATTGTTGTAGGATTATCTAAGTCTATTTGATTTATAGGTTGAAGAATTTTTCTTGTCATTACCATAGAAATTGTTATAGTTAAAAACAATGTAATGAAGAACATTACAAATATTGTTCTAAAAAGATTCATTGTTGGTGCATGATTATCAAAATAACTTTCTGTAATTCTTAAGATGTTTCCATCTTCCATTTTATAAGCAACGTAAGTATTTGAATCTTTGTCCGTTTTAGAAAATCGAGTTGAATATCCAAACCCATTTTTTCTAGCTTCTATAACTTCTTCTCTATCATTATGATTATCTAAATGGCTTAACGGAAAAAACGAATCGTAATATACTGTGCCATCAGGGTGAATTAACGTAATTCTACAGTCAATTTCCAGTGGAATCAAATACTCTAATCCTTTATCTTTTAGTCCATGTTCAATATATTGAACTTCTTTTTTTACCATAGAATAAAAACGTTTTTCATAAAATCTTGAAATATTTGCATAAAGATAAAAGGCTGAAAATATATAAATAATCGTCCCTACAAGAAAGAAGCCGTAAAAAAGCTTAAAGGACATCGACTTAAAGATTTTCATACTTGTTTTCTTCCAATAGAAAATCCAATGCCTCTAACAGTTTCTATTAGATTACCATCGTCATTCAATTTTTTTCGTAGGTTTTTAAGATGAACATCAACGGTTCTTGATTCAATATCATCTTCATAGTTCCAAATGGATTTCATTATATCTGATTTTTTTACAACAGAACCAACATTTTCCAATAACATTTTTAATAGTGAAAATTCCTTTATAGAAAGCATAATTAATTTATTATCAACGTGAACTGTATGTTTTTTTACATTTAGAACTATGTTTTTATAAGTAAGTTCCTTGTTTTCTGAAGATGAAGCCGTATAACGTCTTAAAACAGCATTTACCCTTGCAACTAATTCTTTAGTTCCAAAAGGTTTTGTAATATAATCATCAGCTCCGTAATCAAGTGCAGAAACTGTATCAGTTTCAGAATTCTTTGCAGTAAGCATAATGATAGGAATTTGATTTGTTCTATCAGATTGTTTTAATTTTTTTAGAATTGAAAATCCATCTTCACTTGGGAGCATAATGTCCAAAAGAATTAATGAAGGTAGTTCTTCTTCTATTTTATTCCAAAAAATAGAAGGATGAGGTATGCCCAAACATTCTATACCTTGATTTTGAAAAGTATAAACAACGAGTTTTCTAATACTATCATCATCTTCAAGTAAGTAAATCATTTGTTTTTGAAATATAGCAAAAATACAAAAAAAAATCTACATATTTCTTGCGTACATATCAGACAAGAATGCTAGTTCTTTTGCAGTGGATGTTTTTAAATCTGTTTTATTCATTCGCCAAGCCCAGTTTGCACCTGTTGTAGAAGGCGTGTTCATTCGTCCTTCATTTGTAATTCCGATGATGTCTTGCATTGGAATAATTGCGTACGCACCTACAGAAGCAAAAGCGGTTTTTATCATTGCTTTTCTTAATTCACCAGATTTTACAATCTTTTTTGCTTTTTCCAAAGAAATTTCTTGGCCTAAAATGTATTTTGCAACTAGAACAAGGTTTTCTTCGTTTAGATTTTCTAACCAGCCTTGAAGTGTGTCGTTATCGTGAGTTCCTGTGTAAACCGCACATTGAGTTGTTTCAAAATTGTGTGGAAGAAAATAATTTGTCATTCCGTTTGATTTATATTCATCAATGCTGAACGCGAATTGTAAAACTTTCATTCCTGGGAATTTACAATCGTTTCTAAGTTTTTTAACTTCATCAGTAATTACGCCCAAATCTTCTGCAATGATTGGTAAATCTCCAAGTTTTTTCTTGATTGTATTGAACAAATCTATTCCAGGTCCTTTTACCCATTTCCCGTTTATTGCAGTTTTTTCGCCAAAAGGAACTGACCAATAAGCTTCAAATCCTCTAAAGTGGTCAATTCTTAGAACGTCTGTTAATTCAAAAATGCGTTTAATTCTGTTTATCCACCAAGAATATTTGTTGAGTTTCATTTTGTCCCAATCGTAAATTGGATTTCCCCACAATTGACCGTCGGCACAAAAATAATCAGGTGGAACGCCAGCCACGCAAGCAGGTCGTCCGTCTTTGTCTAACTGAAATTCTTCTTGATTTGCCCAAACGTCTGCACTGTCTGGCGCAACAAAAATTGGAATATCACCAATTAATTTAATTTCGTTTTGATTTGCATATTCTTTTAGCTCATTCCATTGATAATCAAAAAAGAACTGAATTACTTTTAAAATTTCAATTTCTTCACTGTGTGATTTTTCCCATTCTTTTACAGCAATTTCGTTACAAGTTGCTAATTCTTTTGGCCAAAAATCATACCAAATAGATGATGAAACATTTTCATTTTGTGCTTTTGAATCATAAAATTGTTTTATACTCATAAAACAAGTGAATTTATTCAACCAAGATGATTTTTCTTTGCAAAATTTTTTATAAAGTTCTGTGTCTTCTTTAGATGCGTTGTCTAAGAAAAATTGTGCGCATTTTTTTAAAACCGGCATTTTCCACCAAACAACAGCGCCAAAATCTACAGGTCCATCTTTTTTTATATATTCTGCTGGAACAATGTCTTTTTTATTTGCCCAGCCTTTTTTTTCAAGGTAAGTTAAATCAATTAATAAAGGATTTCCTGCAAATGTAGAAAATGAAGCATAAGGAGAGTCTCCGTAACCAGTTGGACCGAGTGGAAGAATTTGCCACAAAGATTGATTTGCTTCTTTTAGCCAATCTACAAATTTATATGCGTATTCACCAAGAGTACCAATTCCTTCTTTTGAAGGTAGTGAAGTAGGGTGAAGTAAAACACCACTTTTTCTAGAAAAATCCATAAATTCCTCGAATAAATTTTAATCTAAAAATACCAAATTTTGAAAAAACTGATGATATTTTATGTGATTTTTATCTTATCTTCAATAATTTTTGAGTGTAAAAAAAATCCGACTGAATCTAAATCTCAGTCGGATTTTTATAGAACTAGTTCAAAACTTTTGCAATTCGCTCAAGAACCTTTTTTCTATCCAAAGGTTTTACTATATAACTTTTTGCGCCAAGCATAAGTGATTTTTTTACAAGTTCTTCTTTTCCTAACGCACTAACCATTACAACTTTTGCGTTTTTATCAAAAGCCATAATTTGTTCAAGCGCAGTAATTCCGTCCATTTTTGGCATTGTAATATCCATTGTTACCAAATCTACATGTGGACAAAGTTCTTTGTATTTGTCTACTCCGTCTTTTCCATCCACAGCTGTTGCAACAATTTCATAACCTTCACTTGTAAGGATTTGTCCTAATTGTTTTGCAACAAACATTGAATCATCAACAACTAAGATTTTGTAGCATGAACCATCTTCTTTTAATCCTTCAGGCGGTCTTTCGTTGATTGATGGAAAATCTTGTTTTGTTTTCATTTAAGTATCTCCTTATTTTTGTGAATTTATACTCTCTCTCGAATTGAGAAGTTGATTTCTACTTTTCCGAATTCTGTCAGAAGTGGAACAATCAATGCTTCAACTTTTTCTCCGCCGAGAGCTGCAACTTCCATTTTTTGTCCAACAAAAAGAGCTGGAGGTGTTAAGTCAAAATGGAATCCAAGTTCATGTAATTTTGTTACAACTTGTGCTGTAATAAGATTTGCTAATTCACTGATTGTTGCTTTTGCTAAATCATCGAATTCTGGTAAATCTTCACCATTCATTACCGAAGCAATTTTTAATGCTGTATCGATAGTCATATCAAATAAAACACGACCTTCAACGTCACCAGCCAAACCTACAAGAGCTGCAACACCCATAATTGGAACTGCAGTTGGTTTTAATCCTAAATCCCCACGTTTTACTTCTGCTCCACCAAGAACTTCTTGCAGAACGCTTATAGAAGTAGCTACAAAAGGGTTGATATAAACAACATTCATTTTTCTTCCTCCATGAAAAGTTCAGTAATTAAAACTTTTATGTTGTTTTAATCTTTTGAATACGCATACAACGTACCTTGGTTTTGTTCTCTAAAATTAAAGGACAAAGGCATTGCCTCGTTTTCTCCAATAATTGCAATCGCATTTCCTTTCATTTTTTCCATGAAATCAGAAATTACATTTTTTTGAGAAGCTTCGTCCAAGAACGAAAGTGTATCACGGGCAAAAATCAAATCTACCATAGGCAATGTATTTGAATTTTTACAATCGTGATATTCAAACATTATGCAATCTTTTATATCTTGTTTAAATGTGTATTCTCCATTTGCTTTTTGTGTAACAAAAGGAGCGTACCAATCACTTGCAACATCATTTGGAACATTTATCATTGTAGCATTTGATACCGCAAGTAAATCAATATCGTGGGCATAAATTCTAACTTTTGCAGTTGGATATTTTTGCTTTAGGATACATGCCAAAGAATAAGCTTCAAAACCTTGTCCACAACCTGGATTCCAAACAACAATTTGTTTTGCAGAATTTTCAGGAAGCATATTTGTTATTGCTTGTGCATATTCTTTGCTCCACCATTTTTCGCTATGTTTAGACCAGAAAGTTTTTAAGAATTCAGATGCGTCTGCTTCATTTTTTAATTGAACATCGTCACCTTTTTCTTTTTTCCATTCTGTATATCTATGTTTTAGCCAAACATTATTTACTTCAGAAACATGAAAGTTTTTAAATTCTGCCAATGTTTCTGCAATAAACTTTAGATCAAGTTCAGAAGTATCGTCTTTTTTAGGAAGAACTTCTGTCGGTTTTGCCGAAGGTTGAGGAATATTTGCTTGAATATGTGGCTGAGGTTCTGCAAACTGTTTTTGGGTTTGTTTTTCAGCTTCATCTCTTAATGCAAAAATTCTAATCACATCAAGAAGAACGTATAAGCGATTATTACTTTCTACAACTCCACTGATGTATTTAATATTGATGTCTGCAAACAATGGATGAGGAGGTTGAATAGAACTTTTGTGAACTCCAACAACTTTGTCGATTTTATCAACGACTAGTCCAAATTTTTGGTCATCAATATTCAAAATAAGAAGATTTTCTAATTTATTTTCATCGCGTTCAGGAACATCAATATTAAAAAAGATTCTTAAGTCCAAGATAGGGATGATTTCACCACGAAGATTATAAACCCCAAGAACAAACGGTAAAGTATTTGGAACATAAGTAAATCTACCTGCTTTTGCAATTTCTTTTACGTGCATAATATCAATGGCATAATCTTTATCGCAAAGAGAAAATGTTACCATCTTAAAATCAAATGCCGAAATTGCTTCTTTCTTTTCCTCTGTTTCGCGCAATAGTTCTTCTGCAACTTGTACAATATTACTAGTTTCCATAAGTTCTCCTATAGTTGCTGCTCTTTATGTTTGGACAAAAGTTCTTGCTTAACACCTAACTCAAGCAACTGGCTAACATCAATAATTAAAGAAACAGAACCATCTCCCAAAATAGAAGCTCCTGCGATTCCTGGTGAATTAGTGAATTGATCTCTAAGTGGTTTAATTACAACGTCTTCTTCGCCAATTAAGGAATCAACCATTACACCGATTTTCTTTTCTTGAGTTCCAACAATAACGATATAACATTCGTCACTTTGAACTGAATCTTTTATATTAAATAGTCTTGAAAGTCTTAAAACGCTAATTACTTCACTACGCAAATTCATAATTTCGTAGTTATCAAGGAAGTTAATTTCATCCATTTTAATACATTGACTTTCGATAACGTTAGAAATTGGAATAGAGTAGATTTCTTTTCCAACACGAACTAACAAACCTTGAATAATTGCAAGTGTCAATGGAATCTTTATTGTAAATGTTGTTCCATTTCCTTTTGTTGAAGAAACTGAAATATTTCCTTTTAAGTTTGTAATCATTGTTTTTACAACATCAAGTCCAACGCCTCGTCCAGAAATGTTGGAAATTTTTTCTGCTGTAGAAAAACCTGGTTGCATTATTAATTGGAATGCTTCTTGATCATTTATATTTTTGCTAGGATGAATTAAACCTCGTTCTACCGCTTTGGCACGAACTTTTTCTACGTCAATTCCTTTACCATCGTCTTTAATTTCGATAACAATCATGTTACCTTCGTTGAAAGCACGAAGCAAAATAGTTCCTGTTTCTGGTTTTCCAGCTGCAACGCGTTCTGAAGGAAGTTCAATTCCGTGGTCTACAGAGTTTCTTACACAGTGCATAATTGGATCTAACAAATCTTCTACAACTGATTTATCCAATTCTGTGTCTTCACCTTCAATAACCAAATTGATTTTTTTGTTTAAATCTTTTTGTAAATCGCGAACAACACGTGGGAATCTTGAGAAAATCTGATTGATAGGAACCATTCGGATTTTCATAACGCCTTCTTGTAATTCACCAGAAATTGTTCCTAAGTTTTGTGTGTTAGAACGGAATTTAGAAAGAATATTTTTTTGTTCTGATTCGTATGCATCAAAAATTGAAGAAAGAGAACCGTATTCTTTTAGGATTTCTTTTTTAATTTCATTTGCAGAAACGCCTTCTTGCATTCTTTCTAAATATGAAGGTAATTTATCGAATAAACTGTGCAATTTATCTTTGAATTCAATTTCGCTGTTTTGGAAACTTGAAGCGTTATTTGTAAATTGTAATGCCAACTGATTGAATGTTGCTTTTACAATTACAGCTTCAGAAACAAGGTTCAACAAATTATCTACGCGTTTTGCATCAACACGCAAAACTGAATTTTGTGAATGATTTGCCGATTCTTTCTTTTGTTCTGTCTTTTTAACAACTTTTTCTTCAGAACTAGCATTTTCATTTTGAATAATTTGATTATTTATTGTTTCTTCTACAGATTCAACTTTTGGAGTTGCAACTTCTTTTACTTCTGTAACAACTGGCTGTTGAACAGGAATTTCAGTAACAATGTTAGCCGAAATTGATTCTTCAGTAAGTTCTTTTGCGTCTGTAACAATTGTAACGTCACTTAAAAAAGCTACATCTTCAATTTCGTCTGCAGTTGCTTGTGTTGCGATATAATAGAAAACATTTTCGTAGAATTGGTCTTCGTAAAGTGCATCAAAATCAGGAACTGTTTTTAGAACGTTTGCAAGAGTTTTTAATGCTGCAAAAACTTGAATTCCACCAACGGAATTCATAGGATTTTCTTCATCAAATTTTACACCAACACACCAAAGTTTTTGGTTAGGTTCACAAGCAGATTTTAATTCAGCAAATTCATCTTCTGACAAATTTGGATAATTTAGTCCGCTAGACGAAGTTTGAACTGGCTGTGCAATAATTACAGGTTCTGGAACAACAGGTTTTGGCTCAGAAACTACAGGTGCTTTTTTTGCACTTGGAGCTGGTTTTTCTGTTTTATTTAGATATGAATTTAGTTTATTTAAAATTACATCAATGTTTTCTTCATAAACGGAGCCATTTTGACGTTCTTCCAACATTGCTTTAATAACATCAATAGAAGTTAATAATAAATCAACAACGTCTTCATCAATCTTAATTTTGTCCGATCTAATTTCGTCAAGAACATCTTCAACAGAGTGTGTAAAGTGAGATAATTCCATCATTTCTACAGTAGCCGAACCACCTTTTAAAGTGTGTGCTGCTCTAAAAATCTCGTCGATAGCATCTCTGTTAGAAGGATCGCTTTCTATAACAAGAATGTTGCTTTCTAATTGCTCAACTTGTTGTTCAGCTTCCGCAAAAAAGTCCTTTAAGAGTTCTTCATTATTAGGGTCAAGATAATCACTCATAAAATATATTATATACCGAAAATTATAGTTTTCAAGTTAAAAGTTATTTTATTTAAAAACAGAATTAATTAAAGTTCATCATAAAACACACCGATAATAAAGAGCCTAAGTATAGGAAATATTTTTTTGAGGAAGAAGATATGTCTAAAAAATATAAATTATCTACTATTATATTCATTTTTTTTGTGTTTGCTCCATCTGTTTTTGCGACAACATTTTTTAGTGGTTTTGCGGGTGGAAAATTAAATTATTCCACAATAGAAGGAAGCGAAGAATATTCACCAGAATTAAAATTGCAGGCATTTTTTCAAGGGCAATTTAATTTTTCCAAAAATCTTTGGAGCCACTTGGAAATTTCTCTTAATACACAAAATTTAATTAGCCAATCGATTTTTCACGAAACAGATTCAGTTTTCCAAATAGATGAAATGTCATTAATTTACAGAACTCCAATGGAAAATTCTGCAAATTACCTTGGTGTTTTTATGGGAACTTTTGATCCAATTGGTTCGGACGTTTTTCTTCAAAGATATTTTGGTATAGATAATATTTCTTCAAAGATTACAGAAAGCTGGTTGGGACTTGCAGGTTCTATTCTTTATCCACATTTTGGAATTGGTTTTTCAGATGTTTTGCGTTTTTATTCAAGTCCAATGGCAGCAGGTTTTTATTTATATGTGAATCATGAAGATGAAGATTATTATGTTGTGAATTCAGACTTAAGATACGCTTGTGTTTATAGATATTTGTATTTGGATGTTGCTTGTGGTTTAGGTGCTCCAATTAAAGAAAATAAAGAATATATTGCTGCAATTGAAAAATTATACTGGCACGCAGGAGTTACTGCACTTATTGGAAATAATTTTACAAATTCTTTGTTTATTCAAATGGGATTGTTTAATGCTTCTTTTACAAAACAATCTGAATCTTTGTACTTTAAACCGTCAGATACTTACATTTTGATTGAACCTCGTTTTAAAGTTGGTTCTACTCGTTTGAATTTTTCTTTCTATAGTTTGCCACAAAATACTGTAGATAAACTTTTATTCGTAGATAACTCGTTAGGAATTAGCATCAATTTTTATTCGGATGCAGTGTCCTTTGTTCAAAATAGAGGTTCTCTTGGACTTTTGTTCTCATATTCGTTCCCAGAAAAATCGTTTATTGATTTGAAAGATATTAAAAATTTGGGAAAATGGGATTTTGAGTTGAGTATGACACCTTATTTTTCTACAGGTTTCTTAAATGGGGAACTTCACGTGCAGACAAAAATCAACTTTATGAAATTTGCAACTGCAAAATGGTTTGATGCGTTTACTGTAGACTTAGGATTCAAAACATCATTATAACCCGTATAATTGAATATTTTGCTGTATTATCATAAAATAAACTGTTAATTTTTATTGAGGTTTTTTTTATGGTAGACACAAAGTTGATTTTTAAAGAAATTGTTGCAAACGCAATAAATGAATTTGTAAAAGAAAAAGAAATTCAAACTGAGCCAATAACAACAGAACAAATTGTAGTTCAAACAACTCCAGATGCTTCTATGGGTGACTTAGGTGTTCCAATGTTTGTTTTTGCAAAAACATTCAGAATGGCACCTCCAGCAATTGCAAGTGGAGTTGTTTCAAAAATTAATGACACATCAATTGGTGAAATTCTTGCAGTTGGTCCTTACGTAAATATCAAATTAAATAAAGCAAACGCTGCTTTTCCAATTCTTTCTTCCATAAAAGAACAAGGTGATGAATACGGTTCATTTAGCAAAGACGGAACAAAACCACTTTCTGGTCGCAGAGTTATGGTGGAATATTCATCTCCAAACACAAATAAACCTTTGCACTTGGGACATTTAAGAAATGACGCTTTGGGTGAATCAGTAAGTAGAATTTTAAAAGCGGCTGGTGCAGATGTTTTTAAAGTTGATTTGATTAATAACCGTGGAATTCACATCTGTAAATCGATGTTGGCATATAAATTGTTTCATCAAGCAAATGGCGACACTCCAGAATCTTTGGGAATGAAAGGCGACCATTTTGTTGGACAATGTTATGTTGAATTTGACAAACACGTAAAAGAACATCCAGAAGCTTTGCAAGAAGCAGAAGAAATGCTTATAAAATGGGAAGCTGGAGATAAAGAAGTTCGTGATTTGTGGCAAAAAATGAACGATTGGACTTTGAACGGTGTAAAAGAAACTTATAAAAGGACAGATGTTTCTTTTGATAAATATTATTTTGAAAGCGAAACTTATCTTAAAGGAAAGGATGAAATCTTAAAAGGTTTAGAAAAAGGAATTTTCTTTAAAGCGCCAGATGGTTCTATTCGTATTGATGTTACAGATGTCGTTGGTAAAGGAAAAGACGAAGATAATCACGAAAAAGTTTTGCTCAGAAAAGATGGAACTTCGGTTTATATCACACAAGATATTGGAACTGCAATCAGTCGTCATGATGATTGGGCATTTAATCAACTTGTGTACGTTGTTGCAAGTGAACAAAATTATCACTTTAAGATTTTATTCCACATTTTACAAAAGTTAGGATTTGATTGGACAGATAAATTGCATCACTTGAGTTACGGGCTTGTTAATTTGCCAAGTGGAAGAATGAAAAGCCGCGAAGGAACAGTTGTTGATGCTGATGATTTGATTGACGCTCTTCATGAATCTGCATTACAGGCAATTAAAGAAAAAGGCCGCGATAGTGAAGTAGACGATGCAGATGAAGTTGCAGAAAAAGTTGCTCTTGCTGCGTTGAATTATTATTTACTCCAAGCAACACCAATTAAAGATATGTTGTTCAATCCTGAAGAATCACTTAGTTTTAATGGAAATACAGGTCCATATTTGCAATACATGGGAGCAAGAATTAATTCAATTTTGGCAAAAGCAAAAGAAAACGGTTTAGTTGCAGATAGCAGCGAAGATTCTGTAAAATTGCTCAATGCGCCAGAAGAATGGGAATTAATCAAACAACTTGGTGATTATCCATCAATTGTGCAAAAATCAGCAGAAAATTTGGATCCAAGTTTGATGGCAGGATTTTTGTACGAAACAGCAAAATTATTTAGCAAATTCTATCAGCAATGTTCTATAATGAATGCAGAAACAAATGAATTAGCAAAAGCAAGATTGTATTTGGCAGAATCTACATTGCAAGTTATGAAAAATGCTATGAATTTAGTTTTAATTCCTTATTTGGAAAAAATGTAATAAATTTAAAATATGGGAACAAGATTTTTATTGTTGATTTTTTTACCATTCCTCTTTTTGTCATGTTCGTTAAAAGAAGGTGAAGATTTGGATATAGAAAATATTGTTCCCGAATTTGTTTTTTCAAATGCAAAAATGACGCGTTATGAAAATAATTCTGTAACTTTGGAATTAAACGCGGAAACAATAGAACAATATAAAAATTCTTCACAAACCTTTGCAAAAGATGTGGAATTTTCATCTTACGAAAAAAATAAATTGGTGACAGAAGGTTCTTGTAATTTTATTGGTGCAAATACAGATAGTGAATTGTATTCTTTGTATGGTGATATAGAAATATATAGTAAAGACCAAAATGTGAATTTTTTTGCAGATGAATTAAAATGGAATGGAAAAACAGAACAATTAGTTGGTGGAAAATCAGATACAGTTAGAATTGAAAAAGACAATACTGTGATTATAGGAAGTGGATTTGCTGCAAGTGGAGTAAGTGGGAATTTTTCTTTTTCTGGAAGTGTGTCAGGAGATATTGAAACAGAATGAAAAAAATCAGTTTGTTAGTTTTGTTAGGATTAGTTTTCTCTGTTAATTTGTTTGGTGAAAAAATCATCTTTTCGGCTGCAAGTATGAGTGGACAAACAACTGATAAAAATACAACTACAAAATTGATTGGTAATGCTTTTATTCAAACAGAAAAAATGGAAATTTCTGCTGATGAAATTGAACTTTCTGGTGATGATTACAGAAATATTAAAGCAAAAGGTAATGTAAAGGGAAAAAATCTAGAATCTAAAATGGATTTTGTTTGCGATGAATTAGATTTTGATAGAACTACTGACATTGCAATTTTACAAGGAAATGTAAACTTAACAGACGTAGAAAATGATGTAAAAGCAAATGCACAATATATAGAATATAATCAAAAAACTGAAGTTGCAATTTTACAAATTCAGATAAATCTTGTGCAAAAAGACAATGTTTGTACAGGTTCATACGCGATTTACAAGAAAAAAGAAAAACTTTTGGATTTGATGGGAAATGCTCAAGTAAAGCAAGGTAGCGATACTTTTAGAGCTCAACAAATATATTTGAATTTGGATACACAAGATATTACATTGACAGGAAATGTAAAAGGTTCGGTAACTGATACAAAAGAACCTGCAAAAAAAGATGAAACTTCAGTAGAAAATGCAGGAGAAAAAACACCTGAACAAACTGAAGAACAAAAATTGATTTCTTCCGAAGAAAATGGGGAAGTAAAATCGGAAGATAAAGAAGCCGAAGTAAAAACTCAAATACAAGTAGAAAAAAAGACTGGAGATAAGAAAGATGAATAATCAAGAAGAAGAAAAACTTGAAAATCAAATTGTAGAAAATCAAACTGAATCTCCAGAAGTTGCAGAAAATGTGGAGAATCTAGGTGAAAATCTAGGTGAAAATCTAGATTCTGCAGAAACTAAAACAGAAGAAGTTGCAGAAGAGACTGAAACAAAGGATGAAACTCAGACATCAAATCACGTATTAAGAGTTTCTAGTTTATATAAATCTTTTGGTAAAAAACAAGTTGTTCGGGGCGTTGATTTTTCTATGAATATGGGAGAAATCCTAGGATTGTTGGGGCCAAACGGAGCGGGAAAAACAACGACTTTTTATATGGTAGTTGGATTTTATAAACCAACAAATGGCGATGTATTTTTGGACGACAAATGTATTACAAATCTTCCTATGTACAAACGTGCCAGACTTGGGATTTCTTATTTGCCACAGGAACCTTCAGTTTTTAAAAAACTCACTGTCGAAGAAAATATCTGGTCGGTTTTGGAAACAAGAAAAGATTTGTCATACAAAGAAAAGAAAATAAAATTGAATGATTTAATAGAAGAATTTTCCATAGGTCATATCAGTAAACAAAAAGCATATTCGTTGAGTGGTGGAGAAAGACGAAGAACAGAAATTGCCCGTTCGCTTGCGATTGAACCAAAATTCCTTTTGCTCGACGAACCTTTTGCCGGAATTGACCCAATCGCTGTAGCTGACATTAAAAACGTAATCAGACTTTTGGCAAAACGAGGAATTGGAGTTTTAATTACAGACCACAACGTTCGCGATACTTTGGAAATTACAGACAGAGCAATTATCATAAATAAAGGAACAATCATCTTGCAAGGACCAAAAGAACAAATCCTTGAATCTGAACTTGCAAGACAAGTATATTTGGGCGAAGACTTCTCGATGTAGTAGCGCAAGTGAAAATTCATCTTTTACCGGACGCATTGTCCTCTTGCGCTTCCTGTTTTGTTGCACAAAACAGGTTCATCTGTTTGTAACCGAAAGAGTGAAAATCCATCTTTACGGAAATATTGGACTTCCTTATGGGGATAACAGTTTTGGTTTATATCATATCATTGACAAACATATTTTAGAACTTGATGATTTTAATAGTTTAACAGAAGCAATAAGTACTATAGATGATGTTTTAAGAAATGGAACAAAAAAACAAATACAAGGGCAAGATAAGTTTGTTGTAACAAAAGGAAAGTTTTTAGTATCTATTGCAGAGGAAAAAACAGGGGATTTTGTTATAACTGGTTATGATAATTCAAGAAGTGAAAAGATAAAAAAAAGAGCTTCCAACGCTACACTCCTTGACCAAAGCGCTTTTAAGAAAGATGGAACCCTTGTACTTTCAGAAGCTTATATAAAAGATAACATCAAAAATATTGACTTGTCAAGTATTCTATTTCAAAAAGCATATCATGGAAGCCCACATAATTTTGAACGCTTTTCTACTAGTGCAATCGGAACAGGAGAAGGCGCACAATCTTTTGGATGGGGCTTATACTTCTACCGGACGCATTGTCCTCTTGCGCTTCTTGTTTTGTTGCACAAAACAGATACGTCTGTTTGTAACCGAAAAAAACTCTAAAAATAAAGCGAAAGTTTTTCGGTTTTATACTGAAAAACTTCTTGAATTATGAAACTTTTTAAGTTAAAATCTAAATATGAGCCAATTACTGCAAGAAGATATAGAATTATTTAGACCAATTTTTATAGAAAATCTCAAAAGATTTAAAGATGAACAGATAATAAAAATTTTATGTGGTGTTCGTCGTTGTGGAAAATCTACTATTTTAAAATCATATAAGAATGAATTGCTTTCTCTTGGTGTAAAAGAGCAAAATATTATTGAGAGACTTTATACTTCGGTAGAATTTGATTCTGATTTTGATTATAGAAAAATGTATCATGAGTTAATGGTTCTTATTGAAAAAGCAGATAAAAATCAAACAGTCTATTTGCTTTTGGATGAAGTTCAAGAAGTTGAATATTGGGAAAAATGTGTAAACTCGCTTTTTGAAAATCAAAATGTTGATATTTATGTGACAGGTTCAAATTCAAAACTTCTTTCAAGTGAAATTTCAACTTATCTTACAGGAAGGTTTGTTCAAATTCCAATTTATACTTTATCTTTTTCTGAATTTATTGATTTTAAAAATCATTATTTTCCTAAAAATTCGGATAATGCTTTGGATTTTTATTTTGATTTGTATCTTAAAACAGGAGGTTTTCCTTTTCTTGCAAAAACAAATCACACCCAAGATGAAAACTATCAAATTGTAGAAGGAATTTTTTCTACAGTTGTAACACGGGATATTTCAAAACGGCATAATATTTCGAATCTTGAAATGTTTAATAGAGTAGTTAGATTTATTTTGGAAAATCTAGGAAAAACTTTCAGTGCAAAAACAATTTTCGATTTTTTTAAAAGTCAGCATCGTTCAATTTCAATAGAAACAATTTATAATTATCTTGCTTGGTTGGAAGAAGCGTTTATAATTTATAGATGCAATCGCTATGACATTCAAGGAAAAAGTGTTTTAAAAACTCAAGAAAAATATTATCTTTCAGATATTGGTTTTAAATACAGTCAATTTGGTTATTCCCCAAAATCTATTGCTGCGATATTAGAAAATCTTGTGTATTTGGAATTACGTCGTCGAGGATTTTTGGTTTATATTGGAAAACTTGCAGATAAGGAAATTGATTTTGTTGCCACAAAACAAGATCAAAAGATTTATGTTCAAGTTTGCAGAACCTTGCCAGAAGATTCTGACAGAGAAATTGGAAATCTAAAGATTATCAAAGATAATTATCCAAAATATGTTGTAACAATGGATTCCACCGTTTGTGGAACAGATGAAGGAATTAAAATAATTCATATAAAAGATTTTTTATTAGAAAATAATTGGTAATGCAAGTAAAGTTTTTATAGCGGGCGGCGTTGGAACAATATTTTGGCGGTAATAAATCCACTTATAAAAGTACCAACGTACCAGTTTTACTTTGTAAAACTGGGAGCGTGAGTAAAAAGTATTTTATTCAAAAAAGCAACAGAAACTCACGCTCAAGATCTTTCCGCCTTTGAGCTTTTTTTGTATTTGGCTGCGCCTTTTCTTTGTTCGGTTTGAACGTGAACGTTTGGACGGTTGCCTTTGCTGCGGCTTTCTTTTCTTGATTCAAATTTTTTGTTTGAATCTTTATTTTTTACAAAGTCAGAAACGTTTTTCTTTTCGCTTGAATTTTTTCGTCTTTGTTTGGAATCGTCGGCTTTTTGTCTTCGGCTCATTCCATCTTTTACATCGTAGTGCATGTGTGGAATTTTTTTGTTGCTCTTAGACATTTCAATTGCTTTTCGGGCAGATGCTTTTGGTAAACTAACAAGTGTAAATTCTCTTGCCATATCGATTTGATCAACTTGGCGACCAGGAATGTGAAGCATATTGCTAAAGAATTCGGCAATATCTTTTGGACGAAGTCCATCTTTTTTTCCAAGTTGAACGTAGATTCTGCTCATATCATCTTGTTTGCCAAAATCTTTTTGAACGCTGATTCTTCCGTAATGTTTTGGACTAAGTTGTTCGCCATAAACTGTTGCAAGAACGGCAGCGAGAACTTTTTGAGCATCTTGTTCTTTACACAAATCTTGTGCCATATTTGCAAAAAAATCAGAAACTTCGATTGGCGTTTTTGTTTCTATAGTTTGAACTTCAGAAGTTTCTTGTGTGATTTGTTCTGTTGATTCTGGAATTTCGGAAAGTTCATCTTGTTCAGTTGGATTAGAAGTTGCAAATTCCTCTTGCTGAATTTGTTGCGATGTTATTGTAAAAAGAGTTTCTTGCAAAGTTTTAATGATTCTTTGCTGTTTGATTTCCAAAACATCGTGAATTGTCGGAATTTTTTCTTCTGTCATTTTTCCTTTGCTTGCTTTTGCAATGGCAGATTGTAAAAATCCGAGTTTTCGTCTTTCTTCTGGACGAACTAAAGTTACAGCAATTCCTGTAGAGCCAGCGCGACCTGTTCGACCGATTCTGTGAACATAAGTTGCACCATCAAAAGGAAGAGAATAGTTTACAACATGACTTAAACCTGTGATGTCAATTCCGCGGGCTGCAACGTCTGTTGCAACAAGAATGCGTGTTTTTTTCATGCGGAAACGTTCCAAAACTTTTTCACGTTGGTTTTGCATAATATCACCGTGAAGTGCTGCCGCAGAATATCCGCGTAAATCAAGCATTTTTGTTACGTTGTCGGCATCCATTTTTGTTTGGGTAAAAACAAGTCCGTAAAAATCTGGCGACATATCAATAATTCTGACAAGCGCTTCGATTTTATCGCTTTCTTTTACAACCCAATATTTTTGGTCAATGAGTAAAGGTTCATCAATAATTCCTTCTTCTTCGATAATTTCATATTCGCCCATAAATTCAGAAGCGATTTTTAAAATTGGAGAAGGCATTGTTGCACTAAAAAGTAAGATTCTACAATCAGGATTTGCGTGTTTAAAAATTTCTTCGATGTCTTCGATAAAACCCATGTCGAGCATTTCATCGCCTTCATCAAGAATAAAATACTTAATTTTGCTTAAATCTAAAGTTTTTTTTTCGATATGGTCTTTTACACGGCCGGGAGTTCCTACAACAATTTCGCATCCACGTTTTAAATCTTTAATCTGAGTTGAATATGATGCTCCACCGTATAAAACAGTTGTTCTAGGATATGCGCCTTGAGTAAAAGATTGAAATTCTGTACAAGTTTGCATTGCCAACTCTCTAGTTGGTTCCAAAATAAGTGCTTGTACGTTTTCGCATTTTTCGTGAATATTTTGAATGATTGGTAGTCCGAATGCGGCTGTTTTTCCAGTTCCGGTTCTTGCTTTTGCAATTAAATTTGTGTCGCCAGTTAAAAGACGAGGAATTGCTAAAACTTGGATTGGAGAAGGGATTTCAAAACCTTTTTTCTCGACAGCCTGTAATGTGTATTCATCAAGCCCTAAGTCTTTAAAAGTAACAATGTCTGATTCTTCGTTATTTTCCATATATTTAATAGAATATAAACGAATATTTTTGTTGTTTCAAGTAAGCCATTTTCTTAAAATTGTATATTTTTAAAATTATTCCCTCATAAAATAGTAAAATTTGTATATTTTTTCCACTTTTTTTGTAAATGTGTGTTATAATTTAATTATGTACTTAAAAAGAAAAATTGATGAATATTTGATTTCGTGGAAAAACTCAGATGAAAAGAAACCTCTTATTGTAAAAGGTGCAAGACAAATAGGTAAAACAGCTTCTATTGAACATTTTGCCCAAAATTATGAATACTTTATAAATATAAATTTTTCACTTGAATCAAAATATAAAACAATTTGTTCAGATAGCTTTGACGCTGATGCAGTTATAAAAAACATTTCTCGAATTGATCCATCAAAAAAAATTGTGGCTGAAAAAACGCTTATCCTTTTTGATGAAATTCAAGATTATCCAGAAATTGCTACAACTTTAAAATCCTTTTGCTTAAGTGGAAAATTTGATGTTATTTGTAGTGGCTCAATGCTTGGTGTAAATTACAAAAAAATTCAAAGTAATAGTGTAGGTTATAAATCAGAATATTCTATGCAATCTTTAGATTTTGAAGAGTTTTTATGGGCAAAAGGATATGGAAAAGATGATATTGAAGATTTGCTTTCTCATATGAAATCTGGAGAGCCTTTTAATCAAACTACATTATCTGTTTTTAATGAACTTTTTCTTGATTATTGCATTTTAGGAGGAATGCCAAAAGTTGTTTCAAATTATATAAAGAAAGGAACTTTTGAAGGAAGCCTTGAGTTACAACATGAATTAATAAACGATTACAAAGAAGATATAAAAAAATATGTGGATGGAATAGACAAAACTCGCGTACTAAATGTTTTTAATCATATTCCAGTTCAACTTGCAAAAGAAAATAAAAAATTTCAGATTTCAAAAGTCGCAAATGGAGCTAGATTTAAAGATTATTGGGGTTGTATAGAGTGGCTTAATGATGCGGGAATGATTAACATTTGCTATTGTCTTCATACGCCAGATTTGCCACTAAAAGGTAATTATGAAGATGAAAAATACAAGATTTACTTTAGAGACACAGGACTTCTGATTGCAAATCTTGATGACGAATCTCAAGATGATTTAAGAGCCAATAAAAATATGAATGTTTATAAGGGGGCATTATATGAAAATGTAATTGCCGAAGCCCTTTGTAAACAAGGATATGAATTATTTTATTATAAAAAAGAAAATTCCACATTGGAACAAGATTTCTTTTTACGTACAAAAAAATCTTTGGTTCCAGTAGAAGTAAAATCTACAAATAGTAAAGCAAAATCTTTATCAACCTTAATTAAGAGCGATTCTTATCCAGATATCACAACTGGAATAAAATTAATTCATGGAAACATTGGATTTGAAAATAAAATCCATACTTTTCCATATTTCTGTGCATTTTTGCTTAAACGGTATTTGTCATCTGTAGAGTTTTAAATTTGTCAATTTAAAACAATTGAATTGAATGGAAGGTAGATATGATTATGGATATATTTATTTTTTTCTGTTTAGTATTTAATACTTTTTCTATGATTTATGCGGAGGTTAAATCAGATACTTCTATATTTATAGGTATAATATTTAATTTATTGGTATATATAATTTCGCTTACAATTTTGAAAAGAATAATAAAAACATATAAAAAACAGATACAAATTATAATGTTATTGCATGCTGTTATTAGTATGATTGCATTTATATTGATTTTATACAGAAAAGAATATAACGATATAGGGTCCATATCTTCTTGTGTTGGAATTTTATCTAGTTATTTAACACTCTGTATAAAAAAATATTGCAAGAGGAAGACTGAAGGAAAAAAAGAGTATTTGGAAAATGATTAAAGATATAATAAGAACAATTGTTATGGATGAAGAAAGAATGAAAAAGATTTTAACTGAAAAAAAATCAGTATTTTTATTAATTTTTTTATTTACAAATGTAATTTTTACAGTGATTTTTAATTGTTTTTTATTTTTTACAGAACAGGATTTTTCATTTTATGAATATTTTTTGCTTTCGTTTATAGAAATAAAAAACAATTGCGTTTTTTGTCTTTTATGGATATTAATTTTGTTTTTAATTTTTTGTAATAAGTTAGAAAAAAAACAGTGTGTGGACTTAGTGTTAAAAACAATCATTTCAATGAAATTTATATATCCGCTATATACAGTTATCTTTCACTATTTTGAAAATGGTATAATTTTATTAGGCATAATTTTATACGATATTATATTTGTAATTAAGTTTTTAAAAGTGAATATCCAGGAAGATGTAAGTACAATTGCAAAAATAAGGTTATATGTAATTCTTTCATTTTTTATACTTTTAATGGTTTATGGTGGTATTTATAAATTATTATTGTTACAGTAAAATAACTTTCCATAAAAACAGCTTTGGAGGAAAATAACACAATAATTTTTCTGATTTTGCTGTAAAAATAGAAAAAATCGGGTTAAAATATAGATACATATTTAGGGAAGGATGAAAAATTAGCAGAAGGTTCGTTGGAAACTGCTGATTTTGATGGAATGTACACAGGCTGTGATTACGACGCAGAAACAGGTTTGACATACCATTGGAATAGATGGAGAAGTGAAGATGGAAGCTGTTTCATAAGCGAAGACCCAATCCGTGATGGAATGAACAGGTATGGGTATGCAGGTTGTAATTCTATGGTGTATACAGCCCCAACGGGGTTAGCTACATATATAAATGGAGTATATGATGGACCGTATAATCCCAAAGTTTTGGAAAGAAGCATCTGCTGATTTTGCAAATTCTGCAAATGGTGATGTATCTGCATTACTTGTCCCGAATTTTTCATTTAACTATCCAGGTCAAATACTTTTAAGGATATAGAGTTTGATATTCTTTTATCAAATTCTAATGTAACTTCTATTAATTTGATATGGTAAAGGGAAAATATTTATGAATATTAATCAGTTAATTGAATTATGGGTTATAAATACTCCTTATCCTCATGTTGATGATGAAAATATAATAAAAAATGTTCCAAATGGAAATCAACTATTATGTGAGTTAAAAAAGATTTTATATCAAGTTTTCGAGTTTGAAAATATTGTTAGAGGCGAATATTTATCTTTAATAACGCCCGGCAATACAAATGAAGAAATTAAGGCTATTTTTGAAAAAATTCGACAAACTTTATTACCAAAATTGATAACAAGAGATAGAGATATATCAAACGAATCCTATATAAAATTAATTGATATATTGATATATAATTGTTTTATGCATTAAGTTCACCAGTAAAGTTAGTTTTGCACAATTAGAATTAATACAAGTTGTTATTCAAGGTGAAAAAGCTATAAGTGATATTCTTGGATATTTTGATTTAGGATATAATAAAGTCATGGTTCTACTAAAAATAATATATATGAATTTAAAAATGATGCAGATGCTTATAATTTTTTAAGCAGTCTAAAAGAAGGAGAGATTCGTAATGGGTGGAAACGGGAATTCAGAGATGCTTGTCATCAAGATGGTGATAAATATAGAGATGAAAAATATTGTAATGTAGATGGTCGTGAAATTGTATTTGATGGGAAGTCTATAGCTGAAGGAAATCCAACAATAGATAGAAAACCAATGACAATGGGTACATATAATTACTGTGATTCTGGTGAAAAGCCGTCTACTGAAAATGGTAATAATAATATATTATGAAAGGAATGGGACATGGTGTTGTATATCTTGCTCCATGGTATATATTAGGAAATTCAAGAGAAGGATCTTCTTCTGTATCAGCAATAGTTGGAAGAATTCGGGAGTGTGTGAAATGAAATATTCGATTGGAATTTTATTAATGTTTTTTTTATCAATAGTAAGTTGTAAACAAGATATTTCAATGTATTTAAAACCAAAAAAAACTTATTATGGAGAAGCGTTTGAAACGGTTGATAAATTGGAAATAGAAAATCAATTTATTGAAGGTACATATTATGAGTTGTATTGGCGAGATGGTTTTCCTATTCGATATTTTGATTATGAGCAAAAGAATATGTTTTTATTATTGAAGCAATATGGAATTAAAAACAAAACTTTGGAAATTGCTGATATTGAAATAGTTGTAAAAGAAATAGGTTTTGAACAAAGAATTAAAAATAACGCGAAAACTATGCAAGTTTCGGTAAAAGAAGACGTTATCTTAATAAATCTTTTTGAATGTATGGCAGATATATTAATAACACAAAAAGATTTATTGAAGTTTAAAAATGTTTCAAATGTAACGGTAAATATAAAAATAAGACAAAATCAAAATGAAAAAATATTAAGATTTGATTTTATTCCAATAATAAAAAAATCATCAAAAATATTAAATAATATGATGAGTATATAATATTTGCTTTTTTGTCCTATAAGAGTAAAATATTTTTGTGATATACCAATACAGAAGGGGTAGCGTAAAAGCCCACAGCTTTGCTGAGGACTGTGGAGCGAGGGGAAGTCGCAACGAACACGAATGTGTGAAGTTTCAAGTAAGCCACTTTTTAGAAAAATCAAACTGTGCTATAGTAATTTTTATGAGTGAAATTTTACATTTTGAAAGCGATTATATGGAAGGGGCTCATCCTGCCATTTTAGAAAGATTACAACAAATCAATTTAGAAAAAAATACAGGCTACGGGCTTGATAAATATTGCAAATTGGCAGAAGAAAAAATAAAGGCTGCTTGTAATGCGCCAGATGCCATTGTTAAATTCCTTGTGGGAGGAACTCAAACTAATACAACAATTATTTCGGCAGTTTTGCGTTCGTGGCAAGGTGTGATTTCTGTAAAAACAGGACACATTGCTTTACACGAAGCGGGCGCAATTGAAGCGACAGGTCACAAAGTAATTACCTTGGACGAGCATGACGGAAAAATGTCTAGCGATGATTTGCACGATTATTTGCAAACTTTTTTTGATGATGAAAATGCCTCTCACATGGTAGAACCTGGTCTTGTTTACATTTCTCATCCAACTGAATATGGCACTTTGTATTCCAAAACTGAATTAGAAAATCTTCATGATGTTTGTAAAAAATTCAATATTCCATTAATGCTCGATGGTGCGCGTTTGGGATACGGACTTGCAGCAAAAAACACGGATGTAACTTTGCCTGTGATTGCGCAAAACTGTGATGTTTTCTACATCGGTGGAACAAAAGTTGGTGCGTTGTTTGGAGAAGCGGTTGTTGTTTCTAATCCAAATCTAGTTCCTCACTTTTTTACTGTAATTAAACAACACGGCGCTCTTTTGGCAAAAGGTTGGTTACTTGGTTTGCAATTTGATACTTTGTTTACTGACGATTTGTATTTTAAAATTGCTCAAAATGCTGTGGAAAATGCACTTTTCTTAAAAAATGAACTTGTAAAAAAAGGCTACAAACTTTATATAGATTCGTTTACAAATCAGCAGTTCTTTATTGTAGAAAATGAACGATTAAAAGAGTTGGAGAAAAAAATCGGGTATTCCTTCTGGGAAAAATATGATGAAAATCACACGATAATTCGTTTGGCAACAAGTTGGGCTACAACAAAAGAATCTGTTTGTAAATTAATTGAATTGATGTAAAAAGGTGCAATTTTTATGGCAAAAATCTTACTTGTGGCAGTAAATGCAGCGTATAATCATACAAATCTTGCTGTTCGTTCTATTTGTGAATACGTAAAGCAAAACAATTCTTCTGTAAATATCGATTTTGTGGAATTTACAATCAATCAAAAAGTTTCTGATATTTTGCGTGGAATCTACGAATCTAAAGCGGATTTAGTTCTTTTTTGTACTTACATTTGGAATTCAGAAATTATTCAAAAAATTCTTCCGGAAGTAAAAAAGATTTTATCAGATTGTATGATTGGTGCTGGCGGACCAGAGTTTGGATTTTATGCCGAAGGTTATTTGTCGCAAATTCAAGGCTTGGATTTTGTAATAAAAGGTGAAGGGGAGCAAACTGTTTTAGAAATTGCCCAAAATTTTACTGAAAATAAATCTGATTTTTTACAAAATATTCGAGGCATTTATTTAAAAAAAGGTGAACAAATCATTTTTAATGGCGAGCGGGATTTGATTTGTGATTTATCAACTTTGCCTTTTGCTTATCCTCAAATCGATTTTCCAGATAATTTGATTTATTATTACGAAAGTTCCCGAGGTTGTCCTTATTCGTGTAGTTATTGTATGTCGTCTCTTGATAAGCGAGTTCGATTCATGCCGTTGGACCGTGTTTTTACAGATATTCAACGATTTTTAGACGCAAACGTTCGGCTTGTAAAATTTGTAGATAGAACTTATAACTTGAATCCAGAACGATACATCGCTATTTGGAAATACATCGTGGATCATCACAACAAAAAAACGATGTTTCATTTTGAAATTGAAGCAGAATTTTTGAGTGAAGAAGCGCTAGAATTTTTACAGACAGTTCCTGCAAATGTTATGCAATTTGAAATCGGCGTGCAATCTGCAAATAAAAAAACGTTGCAATCTATTTGTCGTTCAACAGGAATAGAAAAAATTGCGCAAAATGTAAAACGAATTCCACCAACAATTCACAAACATTTAGATTTGATTGCAGGACTTCCTCACGAAGATTTAGATTCATTTGGAAAATCATTTGATTTTGTGATGAGTTTAAAACCCGATGCAATGCAACTTGGATTTTTAAAAGTTCTGCACGGAACTCAAATGGAAACTTTTGCAAAAGAAAACGGTTGGCAATGGATGAAAAATCCAGTGTACGAAACTCTTTCAACGCCATATTTGAGTTACGCCGATATGATTTTCTTAAAAGACGTGGAAGTTGTAACGGATGCTTTTTGGAATAGTGGTGAATTCTGTAAAACAATGACTTATATAGAAGAAAAAATCGGTTTTTGGAATTTCTTTTGCAAAATTGTAGACGAAGCTAGAAAAGAAGATGTTTTTTCTGCCCCAAGACGAACTTTATTCTGGTTTGAATTTTTGGCCAAACGAACAAAACTTTTTGATTCTCAAGACAAAACTTTAAAAGAACTGCTTCGTTTTGATTACATAAGTTCTGGAAAAAAGGGTGGATTTCCGGCGTGGTACGAACATCGCTACGATAAAGAAAATCATCGCTTGGCATTAGAACAAAATGGTGGTGTAATCAACGCTCGTCTTGATTTTGCTTATTCCGATTACGAAGAATTTTCTATAAATCCAGTTGCGACAACCACGGAAGAACAAAATATTCCGTGCAAAATCCTTTTTATGTATCCACGTCGAGAGAAAGACACAAAGGATTTAAAAACTGAATTAATACAAAAAACAAAATGGATAGTATTGTAAGAAAAACGAAAATCTGTTATTCTTATTTATATGAAAAACATTACTTTAGTCAAAGTTCTAGCAGTTCTCGTCGTTTCGATTTTTGAATAATCGGTAGGGATTGTTATGTTGCTATGATTAAAGGATTGCATAGATAAAGAACCCTCCGAGTTGGAGGGCTTTTTTTTTATGTGAATTGTGTTTTTTAGAGTTTTTAGCGAGGTTTATTTATGAAAAAAACAGGTGCGGAAATCATTGTAAAATTATTAGAGATGTATGGAATCAAAACAGTTGCTGGAATTCCAGGTGGTTCAATTCTTCCTCTTTACGACGAATTAAATAAAAGTTCAATTCGTCACATTTTAGTCCGCCATGAACAAGCTGCCGGTTTTATTGCTCAAGGTATGGCTCGTTCATCTGGAAAACCAGCTGTTTGTTTAGCTACTAGTGGACCTGGTGCAATGAATCTTCTTACAGCGATTGCTGATGCTCGTTCGGATTCAATTCCTATTATCGCAATCACTGGGCAAGTAAACACAACTTTAATTGGAACTGACGCGTTTCAAGAAGCAGATACATTTGGACTTTCTTTCCCAATCACAAAACATTCGATGATGGTAAAATCCCCAGAAGAATTATTGACTGCAATTCCTTACGCGTTCAAAGTTGCTTTAAGTGACAGACCGGGCCCAGTTTTGATAGATGTTCCTCGCGATGTTCAATTAAAAACTTGTGAATTTGACCAATGGCCAGATATTGAAAACGTAGAAATTCAAGAAAGTCGTTTTCATACACCAATAAATGAATATTCAGAAAAAATGGATAAAATTACAGATTTGTTAGAAAAATCAACAAAGCCTGTTTTATTCTGTGGAGGCGGATGTAATTCTCCAGTTGCTTCTACAGAAATTCAGAAATTCCTTGATAATTACAAATTGCCAGTTGTAACAAGTTTGATGGGCTTGGGTGCAATTCCAAAACAAAGTGAAATGTTCATTGGAATGGTTGGAATGCACGGAAGTTATGCAGCAAATGTTGCAATGCACGATAGCGATTTAGTTATTGCGGCAGGAGTTCGCTTTGATGATAGAGCGACAGGAATTGTAAATAAATTCTGCCCAAATGCAAAAATTATTCATATAGATATTGATGCTGCTGAAATTGATAAAATTTTAGATTCAGCAGTTTCGGTTGTTGCTGATGTAGAATCAATTTTCCCAATTATGGTTGAACTTTCGGCAGAAAAACAAAAAAAATCTGGGCTCAAATCATCAGAACACGAAAGTCGCTTAAAATGGCTTAAACAAATTCAAGAATTAAAAGCAAAAAATGATAGTTTGGAATGTGGTCGTGTAAAAAACACAGAATTTATCAATCCTCGTGAATTTATAAATTCAATTCCTGAATTGGCACAAAAAGCGGGAACAAATCCTGATGATATAATTGTAACAACAGACGTTGGCCAACATCAAATGTGGGCAGCTCAATATTATCCTGTAAAAAATCCTCGTTCGTTCCTTACATCAGGTTCACTTGGAACAATGGGATTTGGACTTCCTGCAGCAATTGGTGCGAGTTTGCAAAATCCAGAAAAACGCGTTGTTTGTTTTAGTGGCGACGGTTCAATTATGATGAACGTTCAAGAAATGGCAACTTTGGCAGAATTAAATCTTCCTGTAACAATCATTGTTTTCCAAAATGGAACACTCGGCATGGTTTACCAACAGCAAAAATATTTATTCAACAAAAACTACAGCGCGTCAATCTTTGGTAAAGTTCCAGATTTGTTGAATATTGCAACGGGTTTTGGAATAGAAGCAATCGACGCTGATAAAGACAAAGATTGGTACAAAAAAGCATTCGATTCCAAACGTAACACACCATGTTTTGTAAAAGTAAACGTTTGTAACGAAGAAGACGTTTTGCCATTCGTCCCAGGCGGAAAAGCAAATATAGATTCAATTCGCGATTAATTTTTTTATAAAAGGAACAAAATTTAGTTATCTTTTATAAATGGAGAGAAAAATTATGACAGAACAAGAAATCCAACGAATCATTACAAAACAAAGAAAGTTTTTTGAAAGTGGAAAAACTTTGCCAGTTGCTTTTAGAAAAGAAAATCTTAAAAAATTGTACGCTGTAATCAAACAAAACGAAAGTGAAATTATGGCGGCTGTAAAAAAAGATTTGGGAAAAAGTGCAATGGAAAGTTTTATGTGTGAAGTTGGACTTGTTCTTGAAGAAATTTCTTTTATGCTAAAACACGTTTCTAAATATGCAAAAAAACAGGTTGTAAAAACTCCACTTGCTCAGTTTGCTTCTAAAAGTTATAAAAATCCGTCGCCTCGTGGTGTTGTTTTGATTATGAGCCCATGGAATTATCCATTTATGCTTACACTTTCTCCACTTGTAGATGCAATTGCGGCAGGAAACACAGTCATTATAAAACCAAGTGCATATTCAGCAAATACAAGCAAATTAATAGAAGAAATCTTTACAAAAAACTTTGCGCCTGAATATATTTCGGTAGTTTCGGGTGGACGAGCAGAAAATGAATGTCTTTTGAACCAAAAATTTGATTATATTTTCTTTACAGGAAGTAAAGTTGTTGGAAAAACTGTTATGCAAAAAGCAGCTCAACATTTGACCCCTGTAACACTAGAACTTGGCGGAAAAAGTCCATGTGTTGTAGAAAAATCTGCAAATTTAAAACTTGCGGCAAAAAGAATTGTCTTTGGAAAATTTTTGAATTGCGGACAAACTTGCGTTGCTCCAGATTTTATTTATTGCGATAAATCAATCAAAGATGAACTTATAAAAAATATTTTGGAAGAAATAAAAAAACAGTATGGTGAAAATCCCCTTGAAAATCAAAACTTTGGAAAAATCATTAATCAAAAACACTTTGAACGATTGCTTGGTTTAATTAAAAAAGAAAAAGTTGTTTTTGGTGGAAAATCTGATTCACAGGCGCAAAGAATTGAACCTACTGTTATGGATAACGTTTTGTTTTCTGACCCGGTTATGCAAGAAGAAATCTTTGGACCGATTATGCCAATTTTGACTTTTGAAAATATTGAAGAATGTATTGAAAAAGTTCAGCAAATGGAACATCCTTTGGCATTTTACATTTTTACAAGCAACAAAAAAATTGCAGATCGCGTAATTTCGTTGATTGGATTTGGTGGAGGTTGCATAAACGATACAATTATTCATCTTGCAACAACTCAAATGGGATTTGGCGGATTTGGTGAAAGTGGCATGGGAAGTTATCACGGAAAAGTTGGATTTGACACATTTAGCCATTACAAAAGCATTGTAGATAAAAAAACATGGATGGATTTACCAATGCGTTACCAACCATATAAAAAGATTTACGACAAAATGATTAGAATATTTTTAAAATAAACACGGGAGACTTTTCTAAAAATGACAAAAGTTTTTACTGTACAAGACAGACAAATTGCTTTTGATTTTGTTTTATCGATTGCAAAAGAATGTAGTAAAGTAGTTTCGCTGGTTCAAGTTGGTTCTGGAGCAATTGGTTATCACGATGAACGTTCTGATTTAGATTTTGTAATTGCTCTTGATTCTAACGATTCTATGCTTGAAGTAATGGATTTTGTTCATCAAAAAATTTCTGAAAAATATGAAATAGTTTTCTTTTCTCAGCAGGAAGCTCGTCATCTTCAATGTTATGTTTTGAACAATCTTTTAGAAATTGATATTGGTTTTGGATGTTATGAACAAGCTGCAGCTTGGAAACCAGCGTTCAAAGTGATTTTTGATAATTCGGGTGTTGTAGAAGAAAAAATGATTCAGTCCAGACAATGGATGGATAACAGTATTTACGGCGACAAACAAAAAAAGGATATAGCTTTTGCTTGCGAACAATCTTGGATGAGATTGATGCACGCCGCTGTTGCAATTAAGCGTGGAAAAATTTTTAGGGCAATTGGCGAACTTGATTTTGTAAGAAATATGTATATTGATTTATTGGGCGATCGATATAGATTAGAAAGCAAAATGAATCGTGAAGTAGACAGATTACCACAAGAAGAAAAAGACGCAATTAAAAGCACATTTGTCACAAGTGAAAATCCCAAAGATTTGTGGAAAAATCTATTAAATTTAACAGATTTAATTTACAAAGAATTAGAAGGTCAAAAAATCCCCGTAACAAAAGAAATGCTTTTGGAATATTACAAAGACTTGCGATAAAAAATTCCACACGGATTTGTGAGCAACTAACGTTGCCCACATGAATATAATGGAGTGTGAATTTTTTTAATAAGGTTGGCAAAAAAATTGTTTTTTTATTATAACATGTATCTTTCTAAAAAATAAAAGTCATTTGTATAAATAATTTAAGTTCTTTTATGTAGTATTCTAGTATATTATTAAAATATCAGATTTATTTAAAAGAGGATATTTTATGAAAAAAATAATTTCTTTGCTTTTTGCAGTTTTATTTTTTGTTTCTTGTAGCAGCGTAAAATCTGTTAATTCAAAAAGTCTTGCTAGCGAGAAAACTGAAGATGAAAAACAAATAAAAGTAATAGATGGGCTTTTAACACAA
>SUWN01000012.1:0-4350 GCA_015061465.1 Treponema bryantii
TTGCTGTAGTTAAAGGTAAAGACGTAACAAAAGAAGGAATCAATGCTGCAATGAAAGCTGCTGCAACAGAATCTTACGGATACTGTGAAGAAGAAATCGTTTCTTCTGACATCATCGGTATGAAATTCGGTTCACTCTTTGATGCTACACAAACAATGGTTTCTAAAATCGACGATGATACATATCAAGTACAAGTTGTTTCTTGGTATGACAACGAAAACTCATATACATCTCAGATGGTAAGAACTATCAAATATTTCAGCGAAAACTGCTAGTTATAGCGTAGTCTGAAAACGAAAGCTCTCAGGAAACTGAGGGCTTTTTTTTATTTGGAGAAGTATTTAATTGTTCTTTCGATTCAAGGCGTTCAAAAACACTGCGCCAGCTCGCGTTTTTTTTGAAAGAATGTAAGAAATTGAAAAGGATTTCAATTTCTTGCTATGAGAGGCGTTCAAAAACACTACGCCAGCTCGCGTTTTTTCACTCAGGTTAGAACAATCAAATATTTCAGCGAAAACTGATAAGATTTTAACTTTAGTATAAAGCGGCGCCCAGTTTTTTGGGTGCTATTTTAAAGTGAAGTATTTAATTGTTCTTTCGATTCAAGGCGTTCAAAAACACTGCGCCAGCTCGCGTTTTTTTTGAAAGAATGTAAGAAATTGAAAAGGATTTCAATTTCTTGCTATGAGAGGCGTTCAAAAACGCTGCGCCAGCTCGCGTTTTTTTTGAAAGAATGTAAGAAATTGAAAAGGATTTCAATTTCTTGCTATGAGAGGCGTTCAAAAACACTACGCCAGCTCGCGTTTTTGAACTCAGATTAGAACAATCAAATACTTCTCAGAAAACTGCTAATTATAGCGTAATCGGAAAAAAAGAAGCTTTCGGGAAAACTCGGGGGCTTTTTTGTTTTAAAGAAGTTTTTTTGGGGCAAGGGGGACGGAGGGCGCGAAGCGGCCACTGGACTGAGCCCACGATGTGGGTGAGGGAAGCGGCTGGAACGATAGTGGAACCCGGAGTGACCCGGTTTTTTACGGGCAGCTTTGCTGGCTGTAAAAAATGCCTCCATAAAATCTTATTTTTTTACAATTCTATTTTACAACAAATCTCTTTTGCTACTTCGCCGGTTTTTTGATAAATTCTGTCGCCGTCGTCGCTTACTAGCTTCATGCCGATTTTTTTCATTAGGCTGAAGGAAGGGATGTTGCGTTTGTCACAATGTGCAACGATTGATTTTATGCCTAGTGTTTTTGCAAAATCTAGGATGGCGAAAGCTGCTTCTGAACCGTAGCCTTTGTTTTGAAAATCGTTATGAATCATCCAGCCCATTTCTGCGGTTGTTGGGTCTTCTAAAATGTCAATTTCGATTGTGCCGATTGGTTTTGTTGTGTTTTTTATAAAGATTGAAAAGTTTAAGGCAACATTTTGTTTGTTATTGTCTTCGTACCAGCGGTTCCAGTCTTTTTGGCAATCTGATATAAAATCTATTGTTTCTTGGATGTTTTCTGTTCCGGCGTAAAGCATGTATCTTGTTGTTGTTTTGTTTGAAGTGATTTTAAAAAGTTCTTCTGCGTCTTCAAATTTTATTGGTTTTAATTCTAGTCTTTCGGTTGTGATTATTGGATTTATCATAACTGAATCTTAACAGAAAAAAAATTCTTAGAAAAGTGAAAAAAAAGTAAAAATAATGCATTTTTAGTATAGTAAACAATATAAAAATATAGTATAGTTATATATAGTAGGTGTTTATGAATTGGGATAGAACTTATGCGGCTATAGATTTAAAAAGTTTTTATGCTAGCGTGGAATGTGTAGAGCGTGGGTTAAATCCTTTGGCTACAAATCTTGTGGTCGCGGATGATTCTAGAACTGATAAAACTATTTGTTTGGCTGTTACTCCTTCTCTTAAAAAATATGGTCTGAGCGGACGTTCTAGATTGTTTGAAGTTAAACAGAAAGTGGCACAAATAAAAAATGAAACGGGGGTGGATTTAGAATATATAATTGCAGTTCCTAGGATGGCTCTTTATATAAAATATTCGGCTGATATTTATGATATTTATTTAAAGTATTTTTCGCCAGAGGATATTCATATTTATTCTATAGATGAAGTTTTTATTGATTTGACTACATATTTGCCTTTTTATAATACGGATGCTTTTTCGCTGTGTAAGAAAGTTGTTGATGATATTTTTGATTCAACAGGAATTACTGCCACTGTTGGAATTGCGCCGAATTTGTTTTTGTGTAAAGTTGCAATGGATATTGTTGCAAAACATCTTCCTTCTGACGAAAGAGGTGCAAAAATTGCAATTTTGGATGAAATGGAATTTAGACAAAAATTGTGGAATCATAAACCTTTAACTGATTTTTGGAGAATTGGGAAAGGAACTCAAACGCGCCTAAATAAAAATATGATGTTTACTTTGGGGGATGTTGCACGTCGCTCTTGTACAAAAGAAGGTGAAGCCCAACTTTATAAAGTATTTGGAATTGATGCGGAAATTTTGATAGACCATGCGTGGGGAATTGAACCTTGCACAATAAAACATATAAAAAATTATAAATCGCAGGCAAAAAGCTTAGGGTCGGGACAGGTTTTACATTGTGCTTACTCGGTACAAAATGCACGTACGATTGTAAAAGAAATGACGGAAAGACTTGTTCTTGATTTGCTTGAAAAAAAATTGGTCGCGAGTAGTTTTACGTTGTGCGTTGGGTTTGATATTTTATGTTTGGAAAACAAGGAATTTAAAGGTGAAGTTGTGACAGATTTTTATGGAAGACAAATTCCAAAGGGGGCTCACGGAACTGTTTCTTTTGTAGAATCAACAAACTCATTGGTAAAGATTTTAGACGGAATCTTGTCGTTGTTTGATAGAATTGTGGATTCTTCATTGCTTGTAAGAAGACTTAATATTTGTGCGAATGATGTAATTTTACAATCTGAAGTTCAACCAAGTCTTTTTGATAAAAAAGAAGATGATGATACAGAATCAAAATTACAACAAACGGTTTTGCGCATTCACAAAAAATTTGGTAAAAATGCACTTTTAAAAGCCTATGATTTTGAAGAATGTGCAACGGCAAGACAAAGAAATGCTCAAATTGGAGGTCATAAAGCATGAAAGACAATGTGGAGGTGTTGTACAAAGATATAATCAATTTGGAACGACCACGACCCGCTTTTAGAGAAAGAATGAAGTTAGAAAATAGAGCAAAGATATTTTTACCATTTGCTGCTCTAAAAGGGTTTGAAGAAGAAATTGAAAAACGGAAGAATGAGCAAGTTTTCCGCAGCAATGAGCATGTAATGCAAAGTTTCAAACGAGGACGAAAAGACGTTTTGTAAATGCGAGGGTGCCCATATAAAAAAATAAAAAAATTTTATATGAAATATTTACAATAAAATATTGATTGTGATAAAATATTTTAAATCGTTACGAGGAGAGTAACGGTATTCTATTTTTTATTCGAGGTGAAATATGAGAGTCATTATTAGACCTGATTATGACACATGTTCTTCCTGGGCCGCTAATTACATTGCAAATTGTATTAACGAGCATCAGAAATCATCTAGCCGTCCATTTGTACTTGGACTTCCTACGGGTTCCACTCCACTTGGAACTTATAAAAAATTAATCGAGCTGAACAAAGCTGGAAAAGTATCGTTCAAAAATGTAATTACATTTAATATGGACGAATACGTTGGTTTAGCCCCAGAGCATGATCAAAGTTACCACTATTTTATGTGGGAAAATTTCTTTAATCATATAGATATAAATAAAGACAACGTTCATATTCTTGACGGTCTTGCGGCTGATAAAGAAAAAGAATGTGCTGAATATGAAAAAGCAATTGAAGCTGCTGGTGGAATTGATTTATTCCTTGGTGGCGTTGGTGTAGACGGACACATTGCTTTTAATGAACCAGGTTCTTCTTTGACTTCTCGTACTCGCGAAGCAACTTTAACAAAAGACACAATCATTGTAAATTCAAGATTCTTTGGTGGTGATGTTTCTAAAGTTCCTACAACTGCTTTAACTGTTGGTGTTGGTACTGTTTGTGATGCAAAAAAAGTGATGATTTTAATCACAGGGCACAATAAAGCAAGAGCACTTCATCACGCTGTAGAAGCAGGAATTAGTCAGATGTGGACAGTAAGTGCTTTGCAACTTCACAAAGATGCATTTATTGTTTGTGATGATGATGCAACTGATGAATTAAAAGTTGGAACTGTAAAATATTTTAAAGACGTTGAATCAAAAAACTTTGACAACGAAATTTAATTGATATTTTATTATAAAGAGTAATTTAAAACTTCTGGGGATATTTTTCTTCAGAAGTTTTTTT
>SUWN01000012.1:4450-51855 GCA_015061465.1 Treponema bryantii
AAAGTTGGAACTGTAAAATATTTTAAAGACGTTGAATCAAAAAACTTTGACAACGAAATTTAATTGATATTTTATTATAAAGAGTAATTTAAAACTTCTGGGGATATTTTTCTTCAGAAGTTTTTTTTAAAAAAAAGATTTTGTACAAAATTATTTACATCTTTTCTAAAAAAACTTAGAATACAGCTTATGTTTGTAAAATTTGAATACCAACCGCTTATAGAAGATTTTTATTCTAATGGTGAAATGAAAATCGAGACTATATTAAAAATTTTAGAAAATTCTGGAAATCGTCATTCTGACAAGGCTGGAGATTATATTCTTCAAAGTAGTAACAATGGATTTGCGTGGATTTTGACAGATTGGTTTGTGCAAATTGATTTTTATCCAAAATATGGGGATAAAATCCATGCTATTACTTGGAGTCAAGGAATTACATCGTTATTTGGAACTTCAAGAGATTTTGAACTTTATTGTAATGATAATCTTTGTGCAAAAGGAACTACTCGCTGGGTTTATTTCAACATGAATACAAATCGGCCACAAAAAATCAGTGATGATTTACTTGAAAAATATGGCCCAGAAAAGAAAAGTGTTTTTGAAGATTCAAAACTTCCTAAAATAGAAATTCCGCAAGAGTTTGATACTGAAATTTCAATTAAACCACGCCGAAATGATATTGATTTTAATCATCACGTACATAATCTTGTTTACGTTGATTATGGAATGGAAGCTTTGGATGAAGAAACTTATCTAAATCATGATTTTAAAAGTATCAGAATTACATATAAAAGTGCAGTTGTTGCTGGTGAATCGTTAAAAGTAAAATGTGCTTTGGTAGATAAAAAACACGTAATTTGTATTTTTAATCAGCAAGATGAATTAAAAACTTTGCTTGAATTAGCATAAAATGTTTTTATTTTGCGTTTAGAGCGATTCCTTTGCTAAATTTTACGCGTTCTATAAAATCTTGAATTGATTTTAAAGGTGTGTCAAAAGCCATTCCACCCAAAACTTCACGTTTAGATTCTAAATCTGTCGCGTTGTGCATATCCGAGCCACTTGTTATAGGCAAGTTGTGATGTTGTGCAAATTGAAAAGCGAGTGCATTTTCGGTTGGATGGTTTCCTAAATTGTATGCTTCTATTCCGTGAACATCGCGAGGATGAATGTGTATAGAATGCATATAATTTCTTAATCTGAATGGGTGTGCTTGAATTATCAATCCGTTTTCTTTATTCACGGCTGCAAATAATTCTCTGTGGCTAAAGTTCATTATTTCTGGATGATTTTTAAGCCATTCTTTTGTAATTCCGTAGATTAGATATTCATCGCCGTGAAAATTGTATTCAACGCCAAAAAAAACTCTAAATGGTTCATCTTTTGGATTTTGTTTATTTTCTTCTTCGGCCTGCGCGAGTGCGTTTTCGTATCCTTTACAATATAAATCAACTTGTGTGTTCCAATCTAAAGTTCTATCAATTGCGCTATTTCCGTTAAAAAAATGGTCTGTTACAAAAATTCCACTGTAACCACATTGTTTATACTTTTGAATATAATCAGCGCCTTTCATCGAACCGCACGCACTTGCTTCACTTGTGTGTAAATGAGTTTCGTAAATAAATTGTGAATTAGTATCCATCTGACATTTCTCTGTTTGCATCTTTTTTACATAATTCGTCATAAACTAGACTACGTTTTCTTAATTCTTCTTTTAATGGTTTAGGGAATGGTAAATGACGCCAGAATATTCCGCGAACATCTTTTTCCAAACGTTGGACACCATTTGATTCTTTTGTAATCCAAAGAATGTAATCTTCAATAAAATATTCTTTTACGTCGCCTTTTAATTTTTGCTGTTCAAAATGTTGGTAATATTGACCAGTTAATCCTTCTTCCATCCAATAAACAGAGGCTTTTTCTTTTGCAACTTGCCATCTTAAATCTGCAACTGCTGTAAGAACTGCAATTCTTAAATCACGTGGATACATTGGAACTACAATTCGGCCACGACTAGTAACGCGATTATAACGGTCGAACGGTTCCCAACAGAAACCTCTGTCTCCGTAAGTTGGCGCTAAAAGTACGTAAGGAACAATTCTGTTTGGAATATTTTTGTGAATACGATGGAAAACACCTGGGTCAATAGATTCAATCCATCTTAAAACTTCAATTACATTTTCGCGTGTTCCAGTTCCGTTTTCTGTACAATGATAAAATTCTCGTGTAAAAATCGGGAATTGATTTCCTCGTCGTCCAACTGTCATTTTTGCCATTTGTCGAACTGTTTCAAATTCTATTGCTACAGCTCCTGTATCTGCGTGAGTAACTTGTGGACCGTCAGAAAGTTTGTTTTGAACAGAATCATACACAGATTTTGATTCTTTAAATTCTTCCAACGCTCTTGTTAATTCTTTATCGTTTTTAGAAATACGACGAAGAATATCTGTAATTTCAGAAAATGTTTTTCGTTGGAATTCTGTTAGTGCTTCTGTGTGTGGTTCTAGGCCCATTATTGGTTGATGAGTACACAAAGTATCAATTCGATTTTTTAATTCAATTTCGAGCATGGCACGTTCATTTTCTTTCATAGAAACTATGTTTTCTGCACTTTGAAGCTTGCCCGAATTTTTAGATTGAAGTTGCATCAATCTTGTTTGTTCAACTTGTGCGGCTTCTTCGCCAGAAAGATTTGCTTTTCGTGGTTGTTTGTTTTCATCTGTCATAGAATTTTTCATTCTTCCTGATGAAATTTCTTTAAACCATTCATCCACATAAAGAATTGGTTCTCCTGTGCGATTTTCGTAAATCATTTTTGCAAAAAAGTCTTTCTGCTCAGGTTTGAATAATGATGGTAACAAGATTCCATAACGAACAAACATTCTTTTTGGCATTGGCAAATTCACATTTTGCATTTTTGGAACCATGCCCCGAAGTAATTCCCAATAAGCAGTTACAATTTGTTGTCTATAAACGGTTCTATCAGATTGGTCTGTTGTTGTAAGATATTTTGTTAGTATTTGATGAAGTCGTTGTGAAGACGCATTTTCGTCCGTAAGTGTTGTTTTATAGTAAGTTGTATCGTCGTAAATATTGCTTGGCGTTGGATTTGTTAATTGTTCAATCTTTGTAAATTCTGTTTTGCTTAAATCTACTTCATGAACCGATTTTCCCGAATTATTCGAAAGAGAATTTTTTTGTTGGTGATTATTACTCTGTGAAGAAGAAGGAAGTTCTTCGATATCATCAATCGAAATGTCTGATTCAATTTCTGCAGCGGAAAGTAACGCTTCTATTTCTGGATCAAGCATAGTTCTAGCCATATAAACCTCTTACGTTTAGATATTATAACATGTGGATTTTCTATAATCAAACAAAATAAAAAAAAAGGTTGCCCTAAAGGAGGAAAAGGCAACCTTTTTATGTTCTTTGTATATGGCTACTTGTTGTAATTATTTATCATCGAACTCACTAATAAAAGGACAGAGAGAAAATAAAGTTACAAAGTGATTTATTTTTTTATAAAAATATTTTTTTTGCATTTCATAGAATAATCATTAATTTTTTGGTACAATAGAACTATGGTTATAGCTAGTATTGATTTGAAAAACGGACATGTTGTTCAATTAAAGAACGGCAAAGAATTGGTACTTCAGCGTGATGATGCTGACAGTCTTATTTCTCAATTTAGTATGTACGGTGAAGTTGCAATTATTGATTTAGACGCAGCTTTGGGTAATGTTGATGCAAAAGGTAACACTGTAAATACTCCTTTGTTAAAAAGTCTGCTCCATCGTGGTGATGTCCGTACCGGCGGTGGAATCCGGTCTGTAAAAAGAGCAAAAGAACTTATTTCATTGGGTGCACAAAAAGTTATAATCGGTTCTGCTGCTTGGAACGCAAATCCAGAAGAAACTGGAAGTTATTTAAACGAAGAATTTCTTTCTAAACTTGTTGATTCAATTGGAAAAGATAGAATTATCATTTCTGTAGATGCAATAAATGGAAAAATTGCTGTAAAAGGTTGGACTCAAACAGTTGATATTTCTCTTGTAGAAGGCGCAAAACTTGCAGAAAAATATTGTAGCGAACTTTTGTTTACTTGCGTAGAAAAAGAAGGCTGCATGCAAGGTACAAACATGGATTATGTTCGTCAACTTAGAGATGCTGTAAAATGTCGTGTTGTTGTTGCTGGTGGAGTTTCAAGTATAGAAGAAATCACACAACTTGAAAAACTTCATTGTGATGTTCAACTAGGAATGGCTTTGTACACAAACAAAGTTTCTCTTGATGAAGCGTTCATTAATTGTTTGGCTTGGGACAAAATGGATTTAATTCCAGTTATTGCTCAAAGTGTAAATGGTCAAGTTCTTATGCAAGGTTTTGCTTCTAAAGAAGCGTTCAAAAAGACTTTTGAATCTGGAATGTTGTCGTTTTATAGTCGTTCTAGAAATTCTCTTTGGACAAAAGGTGAAACTAGCGGAAACTTTTTGCAAGTTGTAAATATGCGTGCTGATTGTGACAGAGATTGTGTTCTTGCTACAGTTATGCCAAAAGGTCCTGCTTGTCACACTGGTTCATGGACTTGTTTTACAAGTGACCCAGACGAACCTTCTACAATGGGAAGACTTTACAATATTATTGCAGATAGATTTGCAAATCCTCGTCCAGGTTCTTATACAGCAACTCTTGATGCAAAACGTGTTCGCGAAAAAATTGAAGAAGAATCTGAAGAACTTTGCGAAGCGGATGGCAAAGACGAAGTTATTTGGGAAGCAGCGGATTTGCTTTATTTTATAAACGTTCTTCTATATAAAGAGGGCGTTACATGGAAAGACGTTTATGATGAATTAGACAGACGTCACAAAGAATAGAGGGGTTTATGATAAAAATTCAAAAATATAATGAAGTTGAAAGCGACTTTTATGAATCAAGAGAATTTGGTGATTCAAATGAAGTTGTTCAAAGTGTTTTAGAGGAAGTGAAAAAGCGTGGGGATTCTGCATTAAGACTTTATGGTCAAAAATTTGATGTTGCAGTTCCAAGTGTTTTTGAAGTTCCACAAGAGGAATTAAAGGCTGCTGCCGAAAAATTAAAGGTAACAAAACCTGATGTATTTGATGCAATTGTTTATTCTCACGATTTAGCTTATAGATTTGCGACAAAACAAAGAGAATCATTTTCTGATTTTGAAGTTGAACTTGAATCTGGTGTTTTTACAGGACAAAAAACAATTCCTGTAGATAGAGTTGGTTGTTACGTTCCTGCAGGAAGATTTCCGCTTGTTTCTACTGTAATTATGACTGTAACTCCTGCTGTGGCTGCTGGTGTAAAAGACGTTATTGTTTGTACACCACCAAGAGTTCACCCAGATGATGCTGACACAGCCGAAAAATCAGCAAGTGGAATTCCTGGAAAAGCATTTGCTGGCGGAAAACCTTATGCTGATGAAGGAATTATGGCCGCAGCTTATATTTGTGGTGTAAATCATCTTTATGCAGTTGGTGGTTCACAAGCAATTGGAGCAATGGCATACGGAACTGAATCTATTGCAAAAGTTGATGTAATTGTAGGACCGGGAAATAAATACGTTGCTTCTGCAAAAAAATCTGTTTATGGCGCAGTTGGAATTGATATGATTGCAGGACCTACAGAAGTAATGATTATTGCAGATAAAAGCGCAAATCCAGCTTGGGTTGCTGCTGATTTACTTGCACAAGCTGAACACGATGTTGTTGCCCAGCCAATTCTTGTTACAGATGATATTAATCTTGCAAACGAAGTTTCAAATCAAATTGAAACTCAACTTGAAACTTTAACTACAAAAAATACAGCTCGTCAAAGTATTGATACTTTTGGTAGAATTATTATTGTTGATTCACTAAAAGAACAGGCTGTAGAAATTGCAAACAAAAAAGCTCCAGAACACTTGGAAATTGCAATGGAAGAATGCGAATTAAGAGATTTTATAGTTTCTTCTGTTAGAAATTATGGTTCTTTATTTATAGGACACGCTTCAGCCGAAGTTTTTGGTGATTATGCTGCTGGTCTTAATCACACATTGCCAACTTCTGGCGCTGCAAAATATACAGGTGGATTGAGTGTTCGTATGTTCTTAAAAACAGTTACAACTTTGCGCGTAAAAGAAGGAAGTGCTGGTTCTATAAAAAGTGCTGTTGCTTCAGGTTATCTTGGAGATTCAGAAGGTCTTTCGGGACACGCAAATGCAGCAAGAATTAGATTAAACAAATAGGAATTTATTATGGTTTTAAATATTACAAAACTTGGAGAAGACGTTTTAAGACAAAAAGCAACTCCTGTTACAGAAATAAATGATGATATCAGAAAACTCGCAGAAGATATGTTTGATACAATGATTGCTGCAAATGGAGTTGGACTTGCTTGTCCACAAGTTAATCTTTCGTTACGAATGTTTGTTGTAATGGTGGATGATGGTGTTCGACGTGTTTTTATTAATCCACAAATTATAAAAACTTCAGAAGAAACTTGTGATTACGAAGAAGGTTGTTTAAGTCTTCCTCAAGTTTGGGAAGTTATTAATCGACCAGAAAAAGTTTCAGTTCAAGCTTTTGATGTGAATGGAAAACCTTTTACTTTAGAAGCTGACGGTTTTTTGGCAAGAGCAATTCAACATGAATACGACCATTTGGAAGGCATCCTCTATATTGATAGAGGTGATCCTGATTTCGCAGCAAAAACAACTGAACAATTTAAAAAACGAGCAGAACGTGCCGCAGAAAAAGCTAAAGCAAAGGAAGCAAAAGCAAAAAAAATAGCGGCAAAAATTGCTGCAAAAGAAGCAAAAAAGAAATAAATTTGTATAAAAGGAATAACGAGGAAATTTATGTTAAAAGTTTTGTTTGCTGGTAGTCCACAAGCTGCAAAAATTACTTTGGAAAAACTTTTAGAATGTGCAAAAGAATGTGATTATCAAATTGTAGGTGTGCTTTCTAATCCTCCAAGTGCAAAAGGTAGACATAAAGAATTAACTCCAACTCCCGTAGCAGAATTTGCTATGCAAAATAATATTCCTGTTTTTACACCAGAACATTTGGATAGCGCTTGTAGAGAAGAAATTTCACAAATAAATCCAGATGTTCTTGTGTGTTTTGCTTACGGTCACATCTTTGGACCAAAATTTATGTCGCTTTTTAAGTTTGGGGGCATAAATCTTCATCCTTCATTTTTACCAAAATACAGAGGTTGTACTCCAGTTCCAGCGGCAATTTTGAATAGAGATTCGCAAACAGCAATTACAGTTCAAACAATCAGTCAAAAAATGGACGAAGGCGAACTACTTACTCAAGAAATTGTTGAATTAAACGGAACAGAAACTGGTGAATCTTTGTTAAATTATTGTGCAGACGCCGGTGCAGATTTAATCAGTATCGTTTTAGACCAAATTGCAATGGAACAAAAAGTTCCTGCTGGAATGCCACAAGTTGGAACTCCATCATACACAAAAATTATTACAAAAGAAGATGGAAAAATTAATTGGGATGATTCTGCTCTAAAAATTGAAGCTATGGTAAGAGCATTTTTTCCATCTCCAAGTGCATGGTGTTTGGAAAATGATTTACCACTAAAAATAAATTCTTCTTGCGTTTATAAAGGAACTTATGAATGTGAAGACAAACCAAACGGAACTGTTTTGGATTTTATAAAAGCAGAAGGAATTTTAATAAAAACAGGCGATGGTATTCTTTGTGTAAAAGAACTTCAACGACAAGGAAAAAAATCGATGTTTTACAAAGATTTTATGAATGGTGCTCGCGATTTTGTGGGAACTGTATTAAAATAAATACGAGGATTTTATGAGTAAAAAAGAAATCGAAAATTCAGAAAACAAAGAGAAGTCAGAAAAAAAAGAAAAAAAATCTTTTGATTTAAAGAAAATTAAGGATTTTGGATTGAATATTGGTAAATCTTATGAATCTTTGCAAAGTTCTATTCCTGCGTTAGTTTTTACTTGTATTGCAACTTTTTTAATAATGCTACTTTTTGGATTAACAATTTTCCTTGTTAATGTAAAAGGTCCTGAACAAGTTTTGGTTCCAAATGTAGTCGGAAAAAATCTTGAAGATGCGTTGATTGAAATGCAAGTAAAAGAACTTTATCCAAAAATCAATTTAAGATATTCAGAAATTCCGGGAGATAAAGGGCAAATCTTGGAACAATCTCCAGAAGCTGGCGCAATTGTAAAAGGGTATAGCAGAGTTTCGCTTGTTGTAAGTAGAGGCGTTGTTGTTGATACAGTTGGAAATTACGTAGGAATGAATATAGATGATTTGCAAATTAAACTTCAAACTTTATTTGCAGGTCAGACTCGTCCATTAATCGTTTTGTCAGATTTGGAATATAAACCAGATATGTCTGACGCTGGAACAATTTTGGAACAAGACCCACCAGAAGGAACAAGTATTACAGAACCTGTTGCTGTAAAATTGATTGTAAGCCGTGGTCCAAATTACGAAAATACAAGAAGACCTTATGTTATTGGTCAAAGTATTAATGATTTGTTGCAAACAATTGCAAGAAGCAAAATTGTATTTGATATAACTTCCCACGATGCTTTGGAAGGTGAAATTCCAGGCACTGTAGTTAGCCAGCAACAAATTGAAGATGAATATATTCCAAATTATTCCCGTGTTACTGTAGAAATGGCTATGCCAAAAAAATCTAAAGACGATATTGCTTACGGAATCTTCCAACAAAAATTGGCAGAATATCCTTATCCTGTTCCAATGCGTTTAGAAGCAATTCCAGAAGAAGGGGATCCTTTCACAATCTTGAATTTTGTTCATCCGGGCGGAAATTTAACAATTCCTTATAGTGTGCCTCAAAATACAACATTAGTTTTATATGTTGTTGATAAAATGACTGCAAAAAAAGTTGCGTATTAATTAGGATAAAAAATGAGCAGACCTTTGATTTGTATGACATTGACTTGTGACACGTTGGCAGAAAACGTAGAACTTGTCAAAAAGTATGAAAAAGAAATAGATCTTGTTGAACTTCGAGTTGATTTTCTTAATGAAGATGAACAACTTTTTGTAAGAAAATTCCCATCGATGATAAATCTTCCTTGTATCTTAACAATTCGTAGAGATGTGGACGGAGGTTTATTTTCGGGTGGTGAATTTTCACGAACAAGTCTTTTTGCTAGAGCATTGGCATTTGCAAATCAAGATACTGCTAAAAATTTTGCATACGTTGATTTTGAAGATGATTTTAATATTCCAAGTATTCAAGATGCTGCGTTGGCGTTTGGAACAAGAATTATCAGAAGTCATCACAATATGGCAGAACCTGTTTATGATATTGTAGAAAAATGTAACAGCATGAGAAAAACAGGTTTCGAAATTCCAAAAATTGCATTTATGCCAAAACAGCTTTCTGATGTAACTCGTTTATTTCAAGAAGGAAAGAAAGTTCAAGGTGACCATATTTTGTGTGCAATGGGCCCAGTTGGAATGCCGTCAAGAATTCTTTCTACTTTTTCAAATTCATATTTAACTTACATTTCACCAAAAGAAACTATTCAAAATGTAAAAGAAGTAAGACAGTTGACTCCTTATGAAGTTAATGAATTGTATCGATTTAAATCAATTTCTGAAAATACAAAATTATTTGGATTACTTGGTTGGCCGTTAGTAAAAACAGATAGCCCAGTAATTCATAACTTTGGTTATAGAAAATTTGGAATGGATGCTTGTTATTTTCCAATTCGTACGCCGATTGTTTCTGATGCCTTGCATTTTGCAGATTATCTAAATATTACAGGAATGTCTGTTACAATTCCTCATAAAGAATCTGTTTTGTATTATTTGCATGAACAGTCTCCAGAAGTTGTAAATATTGGTGCTTGTAACACAATTGTAAAAAGAAACAACAAATGGATTGGTTATAATACAGATGCTTACGGTTTTAAACGTTCGTTGGAAGAATTTATTGGTGATTTTAAAATTAAACGCAAAAAAGTTTCTGTAATAGGTGCGGGCGGCGCAGCAAAAGCAATTGCTTACGTTTTAAAACAGATGGGCGCAAAAGTTTGTATTTTTAATAGAACAGTTGAGACTGCAAAAAATCTTGCTGAAAAATATGGATTTCAATATTGCCAGTTGAGTCAAGAAGCCGCGCCTGTTATTGATGAATATTCTAGTTTAATTATTCAGACAACTTCTGTCGGAATGAATAGTTCGGGAATGTCTGACGAAACAAATGACCCAATTTGGTTTTATAATTTTCACGGAAACGAATTAGTTTTTGATATTGTTTATAACCCAGCAATCACGCCAATTATGAGACGAGCGTCTTTAGCAGGTTGTCGTGTTTTGAATGGATATAAAATGCTTGAATATCAGGCATATATGCAATTTAAATTATTTACAGGAAAAGATTATGAATCAGAATGAACAAAAAATTCTTGTTGCGAATACAGCAATTGATACATTGATAAAAGAAGGTAAAATCTTTAGCGGAATGAAAATAGGATTAGGAACTGGTTCTACTGCAATGCCTGCTGTAAAAAGACTTGCTGAACATTTGGAAAAAGGAACAATAAAAGATGTAAAAGCGGTTGTAACAAGTTTCCAAACTGCAAACGCATGTCAGGAATGGGGAATTCCAGTTTATTCATTAAACGATAAAATTATTGACGGACAATTAGATTTAGCAATTGATGGAGCTGATGAAGTTGATCCAAATTGTAATTGTATAAAAGGTGGAGGAGCAGCTTTACTTCAAGAAAAAATGGTTGAATATAACTCAAAAATCTTTGTTGTAATTGCAGATTCATCTAAATCAGTTCAAACAATCGGGACAGGTTTTAGAGTTCCTGTAGAAATTATTGGAGCTGCAAGAATTCCTGTTGTAAAAGCATTAAATGCTTTAGGTGCAGATTGTGTTTTACGCGAAGGTGTAAAAAAATGCGGTCCTGTAATCACAGATAACGGAAACCAGATTTTAGACTGTTTGTGGCAAAATCCAATTGATGTTCCAAAAATGGAAGAAGAAATTAATAAAATTGTTGGAGTTGTAGAAAACGGACTTTTTACAAAAAATAAACCAATTGTGTTTATTGCAAAAGAAGACGGTTCTGTAGAACAACGCAACTGGCACTAATAAATGTTTTATCCTTTTGAGCCTTCAAAAGCAAATTCCTATTGTTTAAAACTCATTTCTGCTTTAAACAATGGGAATGTTTTTTTTAAACAAATCACAAAAGAAAGCGATTCTAGAAAAAATCAAGGCGTGATGATTGGTTGTCTTGTTTGTCGTGATAAAAATGGCAATGAGAAAATTTTGTACGCACTTTCTGGAATAAGCAAAGAATTGAGTTTAGTTTCATCTTTTTTGCAAGAAGATTTTGTTTTTGTTCCTCCGATTGTTGATGCTAAAAAAATCAACGAAGCACTTTTTAAAAATGATGATTTAATCCACGAATTAACTGACAAAATAAATGAACTCAAAAAATCAAAGATTCCAAATGATGAAAAATCGAACGCAAATTTAAAAGAACTTGTGGAAACTAGACGAAAACTAACAGACGAATCGCTTTTAAATGTTTTTTCCCTTTATGAATTTACACGTTTTGATGGAAAAAACATTTCTTTAAATCAAATTATTCAGAATCACGGAAATAAATTGCCACCAACTGGAACTGGGGATTGTTGTGCACCTAAACTTTTAAGTTATGCTTTTAAAAATGAGTTAATTCCGTTGAGTATGGATGAAATTTATTTTGGACCGGACACTTCAACTAAAAAAAATGGAAATTCTTACGCGCCTTGTGATGAACGTTGCGGATTTATTCTTCCAGAAATTCTTGGCCTTGAAATTATTTATCGTGATGAAAATATAATTGTTGTAAATAAACAATCAGGGGTGCTTTCTGTTCCGGGGCGCGGAGAAGATAAACAAGATTGTATTGTTTCAAGAGTAAAACGTCTTTTTCCTGATTGTATAAATCAGCCTTCTGTTCATCGTCTTGATATGGAAACTTCTGGTGTAATGGTTTTGGCTTTTACAGAACAAGCTCACAAAGAATTGAATCGTGCATTTGAAAATAGACTTGTTCAAAAAAAATACGAAGCATATTTAGATGGAATTTTAGAAAAATCAGATGGAATGCTTTCTCCCAAAAAAGGTGAAAAATCTGGCGAAATAAAATTGAAATTTCGTTTGGACGTAGATAATCGACCTCACCAAATTTACGACGAAGTTTACGGAAAAGAAGGAATTACGCTTTGGCAAAATTGTGGTGTTGTAATTTACAAAAATCCGTGTACAAATCAGAGTAAAAAAGTCACAAAAGTGATTTACACGCCACTTACAGGCCGAACTCATCAGTTGCGACTTGTAAGCAGCGATATTCATGGTTTTAATTTACCAATTATTGGTGATACTTTGTACGGACATTGTGAACAAGGCCAACGTTTGATGCTTCATGCATTTTATTTGTCGTTCAATCATCCAATAACTGGCGAACTTATGGAATTTACTGTGCCTTTTTCTGATAGCTCGCTTTAATTGCATCAGCAAATAATTTGTTTTGGTCGTTGCGTTCTTCTACAGAGAATTGAGGTTTTCCATCAATTGCCGAAACTCTGTAAATGTGCATTGGATTTGTTGCGTATGCAGGGCTGTCAGGATTATTAATCCACCAATCTAAAACAGAAATAAAACAAAGTGTGTATTTTAATAAATTTGCATTTGTTGCGTTTGTATTTGCAGTTTTATTTTGTGCTCCTAAAAGAACATCAAGACGTTTTGAAACAATATTTGGAATGTCAAAAGTGTAATGATCCCAAGGATTTTCTATCAAAGAAACTGGACTACGGTGAGCGGCATTTGCATCACATTCATTTACAACTAAAGTTAAATATTTTCTTGCAAAATCAGTTCTGTGGAATAAAGGACGATATTTGCTTTCATCTGTTGGATGTTCGAGCAAAAGTTGGTCAAATTTAAAGTTTGGCATAAAGTGGTAAGTTGTTTGCCACAAAAGCGAAGTGATTGTTTTTTTACCAATGTGTGTTTTTTCGTAGTCGGGTTGAGAATAAACAGAATTTGTTAAATCTTTTAAAGGTTCGCAATAAAGTCTAGAGAATGTTTCTTCACGGTAAGCCGACCAGTCATCTAAAATACTGTAAATTGAATCAGAGCCATTTTTTTGTGATTCGGTAGATTTAAATTTGATATTTCTACAACCTTGGAAACAATCTTCAATTATGTGTTGCAAAACCATAATAACTTGAATCGGATTTTCTGGAGAAAGCACGTTGAATCCATCATCAAAATTATATAAAGGTTGGAAATAAGGATACATATCTGGATGTTCATCTAATTTATCAAATCCAGATTGTGGGAAAAGTTGGTTCAATAATTTAAGTCCAGTAAGAACTGTAGAATCTTTAATTCCTTTTTTTGGAGGCGCAATAACTGATTTTTTTTCTTCTTTAGGTTTTTCTTCTTTTTGTTTTTCAGGAAGAAGAAGGTCAAATTTATGTAAACCAACAAATTTAAGAATATCAGCTACTTTAAGAGAGAAGAATGAAGCGAAAGGTTCGTAAGAATCTGTACACATTCTCATTAATAAAGGATACATTTTTCTAATAATTTCTGTATCGATGTAAAGCCATTCTGTGATTGCTTCTTTTGCCAATGCAGAAAGTTTATCTTGTGGAGAATCTGGGTAAGCCGTTTCGTCAGAATAAATTTCTTTAATCAATTTTGGAATTTTGTTATTTCCGTAGTAATAAACAGTCACGATTGGTTTAAAAATCGCTCTTACAATAGGAATTAAATCTGTTGTAAGTACAACTGGAAGTGTTTGAAGATATGCGTATTCTGATTTTATAGATTGAACAGACCAAGAAGCAACCATTCTTAAAAATTTGTATTTTGGTTCAGTTCCGCTTGCAATTTTTGTTTTGTAAGTAGAAGGTGCCATCTGAATCAAAGTTTTTATAACAGTTGTAAATCCTTCTAAATGTTCAATATTGTGTTTTAGAGTATATTCATAAAAATATGGTAAAATTTTTTCAGTTCCATTTTTTTGCCATGAACGCAAGAAATTAAAAAATCCGTAATTTTGTTTAATTTTATGGTCTGGACTCATCATCAATTTTTCTATTGTAGAATTTGTTTTTTTAGAAATAACGGGCAATTCTTCTTTTGTGCGTTTTTTTGGAGTATTATTGTTTGATGAAGAATTTGATGATGAAGACGAGGATGAAGGCGCGTTTCTGATTATTTTTCCTGTGTTTTTTGCAGGTGAGTTGTTACTGTAGCTGCTTGTAGATTTTTCGTATAAAACTTCGCCACCAAGTTTTTTTGCCATGATAGCTGCTTCTTCAGAATCGATATTTCCAATATTCTTTCTTGTTTTATCCAAAGTTCCTGGTTCCCAATCAGCAACTCTTTTTATTTCATCGCTCATAAAATCCTCCAAAAATTATGTTATTGAATTAAATTCTTAATTGTGCTGTATATAAAATGCCTGGCAAACTTCTTAAAGTAATTTTTTCCCCTTCGCTAGTTAATAGAGTTCCTTCAAAAGTTCCGTAGATTGTTGAGTATGAAGTTCGCATTGCAATTATATTTAAAGTACGTTTTGTAACAGAAGAAGGCACGAATGTTAAATCTACCATGCTTTCTGTGTCTTGAATAATCCAATTTTTATCAATCCCAAACGGATGTGTCATAATCACGCTAGGTAATGCTGTTGGTTTTCCGTCTACAATCAAAACATTGTTGTTATATAAATCTGCATTTGCTGCGTCCAAATTAGAATATTGCATTGTAAAAAAAACATCTTTGCCTTTTACTTTTCCCAATGAATATAACATTTTTGTGTGCGAGCGTAATTTAAAATATGTACGATTTAGTACAAAAGCAGCCAAGCCGGTTGAATTATCTGCTTCTGTTAAATTTAAAAGAACCTTTCCTCGTACGTTCATTGTGTTCATCCAAGTTGCAGAACATCTTGAAGAAACAGGCGAAGGATTTACAAACATCAAATCAGCTTTGCTTGGTGAATCAGAAATTCCGTGAATTAATCCCGACGCCGAAGGTCTAACATCATCGCCTTTTAATTTGAATTTAAGCGATATATCTTTATGATTATTTTGCCAGCTGATTTTTATAAAACGCGCTTTTTTGTGACTTGTACAAGAAGCTTGAATTGTATTTTGAGGAACAAAACGTTTTCTAGAAAGCATGAATGTGTGATAAACGTATTTTTTGGATGTTTCTTTTTCCCAAAGAATTACTTCTGCTAAACCAAAAACTTTAAAATCAAAAAAATCAACGCGACCAAATATTTTATCCAAAGAAAAAATATAATTTAATCTACTTTTGATTCTTAATCTTGAAAGAAAAGTTGGAAGAGGAATCCCTGCGTATGGGGTTTTCATGCCTGTAATACTAAATTTTTTACAAACGCCATTGTAAGTACCAAAATTCGCTTTTCCATTGCGGATAATAGTTTCAGGCGGATTTGTAAATTCTCGAAAGTACACACGTCGCTCCTAAAAAAGACTTAGAATTCAATTATATAAGAAAAGATGTGTTCTAGCAAATATAAAATTAATTTGACTATATTTGTTTTCTTTATTATCTTTTTTATATATCACTATCTTTTGAGGAATTTTATGAAATTTAAATCCATTTTTTTAAATAGCGTTTTAGTTGTAATTGGATTGTTGATGCTTATAATGCCAAAAACTTGTTTAAAAGCTGTAATCGTTGTAATGGGAATTGCGGGTGTTATTGGCGGATTTTACACTTTGATTAATACAATTCGTTCGTCTATAGAAAAATCTTACAAAAAAAACTTTTTTCTAAAAGCTTTCATTGAGATTTTAATTGGACTTTTAGCAATTATTTTTCCTTTTGCATTGGCAAATTCTATGGTTGTAGTTTGGAACATAATTACATACATTTTTGCTGCAATTTTGCTAGTTTTTGCTTTTTACGGATTTTATACAGCGTCCAAACTAAAAGGCGTTGCTGGTTATGACAGAAAACAAATTTCTTCCGAAAGTTTGCTTTGTATTTTATTTGCAGTTTTGCTCATTTTAATTCCAATAAAAGCAGTAGGAATTTTATTAATCAGAGTTATTGGTGTTATTGGAATTTTGATTGGAATTTTTGCTATCGTTATAGAAATAATTGCATGGAAAAATAAATCGGATTATGAAGTTGTAATTTCAGATTCGGAAGATGATTCACCATCTACACAAGAATAAAAAATTCTGTACAATATGATTGATGAAAAATTTCTGTTTTAAAACTGAACAAACAATCAGATTAGATGAATTTTTAAGAAAAAATCTTTCTCTCCAAATTTCTAACGAAAATTTTAGCAATAGTAAACTTAGACGATTAATTTTAGCGGGCGTAGTTTTTGTGAACGGAAAGCAAATTAGGCGGCCCGCTTTTGAATTGCGCGGAAAATCAACAGTTTGCGTTGAATATGATGAAGAAAAATTTTTTTACGAAAAACAACCCGACGATATTCAGTTTGAATTAACAGAAAAAGACGTTTTGTTTGAAGATGAATATTTAATTGTTGTGAATAAACCAGCATTTTTTCCGGTAGAACAAACAATCACTGGCCAGCGCGATAATTTGCACGATGCTGTTGTGCGTTATTTATGGAATAAAAATAAATCGTTACGAAATCCTCCGTATTGCGGAATAATGCATCGTTTGGATAGAGAGACGAGCGGTGTGATTTTGTTTACAAAACAACGATGTGTAAATACGCAGATTCACCAAATGTTTGAAAATCACGATTTTAAAAAACTTTATATTGCAGTTTGTGCTACAAATAAAAATGTGAATTATAAAAAAGGCCAAAAATTCACAATTCAAAAAGACATCGGAAGAATAAGTTCCAAAACTCAAAAAACAAAGTGGGGAAGTCTTTCCAAACAAAAAGGCGGCTTGGATTCTAAAACAGAATTTGAAATTTTGAATAAATTTTGCAAAAACAATTTGAATTATTTTGTGGTTCAAGCAGATTTGTTTACAGGTCGCACTCACCAAATTAGAGTTCATTTGAGCGAAGAAGGATTACCTTTGCTTGGCGATACGCTTTACGGAGGCGTTCAATCAGAAAGAATAATGTTGCACGCAAATTTGTTGCAATTTATTCATCCACAAACTAAAGAAGAATTAAAAATATCGGCTCCAGTTCCTTTTATTTTAGAATAAATTCTGTTATCATAAAAAATGATGAAAGACGAAAATGATTTTGGCGCTGATTTTTCAGCAATTGTACGTGCCGATATTGCCTCAAATTTTGATGATAACGATGGAAGTTTGCGTCCCCAGCTTTTAAAAGATTTTTTGGGACAAACTACTGTAAAAAATAATTTATCTACTTTTATAGAAGCGGCAAGATTGCGAAAAGAACCGTTGGATCATCTTTTGTTGATTGGACCTCCGGGCCTTGGAAAAACAACTTTAGCACAAATCACAGCGCATGAACTTGGCGTTGATTTTAAAGTAACAAGCGCGCCTGCTTTGGAAAAACCAAAAGATTTGGCAGGAATCCTTTCTACAATTACAGAAAGAACTGTTTTTTTTATAGATGAAATTCACCGATTAAAACCAGCGATTGAAGAAATGCTCTATATTGCGATGGAAGATTTTGAATTAGACTGGATTATCGGGCAAGGTGCGGCAGCTCGAACTGTTAGAATTCCAATTCCTCCTTTTACATTAGTTGGTGCAACAACGAAAGCAGGTTCTGTTTCAAGTCCGCTACGAAGTCGTTTTGGAATTATTCCTCGCTTTGAATTTTACACACAAAAAGAATTGTCACAAATTATTAATCGTTCGGCAAATATTTTGAATATTCAAGTGGAAGAAGATGCTGCTTTATTAATGGCACAATGTAGTAGAGGAACTCCTCGTGTTGCAAATAGAGTTTTACGCCGAATGCGTGATTTTGCACAAGTTGCCGGAAAAAATATTATTACTGTAGATATTGTTGACGAAGGATTAAAAAAACTTGAAATAGATGAAATGGGTCTTGAAAAATACGATAGAGAAATTCTTTTGTCAATTATTCAAAACTTTGGTGGCGGTCCAGTTGGTGCAGAAACACTTGCAATTTCTATTGGCGAAAGTATGGACACTTTGGAAGATTATTACGAACCTTATTTGATTCAATGTGGATTTTTACAACGAACTCCACGCGGAAGAATTGTTACTCCAAAAGCATACGCACATTTAAAATTAGATAATTTAAATTCTTCGGACAACCAAAATTCTTTGTTTGAATAGTTTATTTTATTGAAAAAATATTTTACGGATATTAGGTTTTACGTATGGGCAAAAAAACGCAATTTTTTATAAAGATTTTTATGATAATTCTTGGCTCTGTAATTATGGCTGTGAATATCAATACACTTACAAATTCTGGCGGATTGTTGCCGGGAGGTTTTACAGGCGTTACGTTGCTTTTGCAGGAAATAATTCTAAATAAATTTGGTGTAAAGATTCCTTTTAGTACGTTCATTTGGATTATGAATATTGTTCCTGCGATTGTTTGCTACAAATATGTTGGTAAAAAATTCACAATTTATTCCTGCGTTGTAATCGTTCTTGCCAGTTTGCTTACAGATATTATACCAAGTTATACCTTCACAAACGATATTTTGCTTTGTGCAATTTTTGGTGGAATTCTAAACGGAATTGCAATGAGTTGTTTTTTGCAAGTAGGAGCTACAAGCGGTGGAACAGATTTTATTGCAATGTTCATTTCTCATAAAACAGGAAAAGATGCTTGGAATTTTATTCTGATGGGAAATGTTGTTGTTTTGTTAATCGCAGGAATTTTATTTGGTTGGAATAAAGCGTTGTATTCAATTATTTATCAATATGCTTCAACACAAGTTTTGAATATTTTGTACAAAAAATATCAAAAAACAACAGTCCTTATAATCACACAAAAACACGAAGAAGTTTATCAAGTTATTCATCAAGTTTCTAATCACGGTGCGACTGTTTTTAACGGAAAAGGATGCTACAATAATTCCGATAAAAAATTATTGTACACAGTAATTTCCTCTGCCGAAGAAAATGATGTAATAAAAGCAATTCGAAAAGTAGACCCAGATTCTTTTATAAACTGTCTTGAAACAAAAAATCTCTACGGAAAATTCTTCTTTAGACCTACAGAATGAGTGTGGGCTTCTGAACATTTCGCGAAATTAATTGCCCACACTTCAAGTTTTGCGTAAGCAAAACTTGTACGTTGCATTTAAGAAACTGAACTTTTTGCTAAATAAATTGTATCTTTTGTTGTCATACTCGCACTTGATGCGAGTATCTATACCATTAAAATCTATTCACAAGATATAAATAAAAATGATATACTAATTTATGCTCACGTCAGATTTTAATTTTGAATTACCACAAGAATTAATTGCACAACATCCTTCTGGAGTTCGCGGTCAGGATAAATTGATGCTGTTGAACAAAAGTTCTGGGGATGTTTTTCATCATTCAATGCAGGATCTGCCTTCATTAATCACTCCTGAAACTTTAATGATTTTTAATAATTCCAAAGTTCGTCGCGCTCGTGTTTATGGAATAAAAGAAACTACAGGTCGTGAATGTGAATTTATGTTTTTAAACAACATTGATACTGAATGTTCTATTTGGAATACGATGGTAAAATCTGCAAAAAAACAAAAGCCCGGAATGCGTTACAGTTTTCCTGATGGGACAATTGGAACAATTGTTGATTTACCTGGAAATGCAGGAACAGAATTTAGAGCGATTAAATTCGATTTTACAATAAATGAAGATTGGTTTGAAAGAAACGGTCACATTCCTCTTCCTCCATATATCAAACGCGAAGATACAAATGAAGATAGCGAACGTTATCAGAATGTTTATGCAAAAGAAGTAGGAAGTGCGGCTTGTCCAACTGCGGGGCTTCATTTTACAGATGAAATGTTTGCAAAACTTGACCAAAAAGGAATTGAACGTGCATTTGTAACTCTTCACGTTGGTTTAGGAACTTTTTTGCCTGTTAGAGAAGAAAATATTGAAAATCACAAAATGCACAATGAAGTTTTTACAATTCCAACTGAAACTGCGCAAAAAATCAATCAAGCCAAAAAAGATGGTCGTCCAATTCTTGCAGTAGGAACAACTTCTGTTCGTACGCTTGAATCTGCTGGTGATGAAAATGGATTTGTAAAAGAAGGGACTAGCAGCACAAATATTTTTATGTATCCAGGATATAAATTTAAAGTTGTGGATCAAATGTTTACAAATTTTCATACACCTGAATCAACTTTGATTATGCTTGTTAGTGCGTTTGCAGGTAGAGAAAATATTTTGAATGCTTATAATATGGCTGTGCAAGAAAAATATAGATTTTTTTCGTATGGCGATGCAATGTTGATAAAATAATTTTTTTATTTTTGATAAATTCTTTATTTATCTTATTTTAAAAAAGTGTTAGTATCTTTTTCTGAAAGGGGTGGTTATGAAAATCGGTTTTGATAATGAAAAATATTTAAAAATTCAATCTGAACACATCAAAGAAAGAATTGCTAAATTTGGAAATAAACTTTATTTGGAATTTGGTGGTAAACTTTTTGACGATTATCATGCTTCCCGTGTTTTACCTGGTTTTGAACCTGACAGTAAGTTAAAAATGCTTATGCAACTTTCCGATTATGCGGAAATTATTATTGTTATTAATGCACAAGATATAGAAAAAAACAAGGTTCGTAGTGATTTAGGAATTACTTACGATATGGATGTTTTGCGTTTACGTGATGAATTCCAAGATAGAGGATTAATGGTTGGAAGTGTTGTTATTACACATTATAATGGCCAGCCATCAGCTGATATTTTTAAATCAAAATTAGAAAAAATGAATATTAAGGCTTATTGCCATTATGAAATTTTAGGATATCCATCAAATATTCCATTAATTCTTAGTGATGAAGGTTGTGGAAAAAATGAATATATAGAAACAACACGACCTTTGGTTGTAGTTACAGCTCCAGGTCCTGGTAGTGGAAAAATGGCAACTTGTTTAAACCAACTCTACCACGATTATAAAAAAGGTGTAAAAGCTGGCTATGCAAAATTTGAAACATTCCCAATTTGGAATTTACCTTTAAAACATCCTCTAAATCTTGCTTACGAAGCTGCAACTGCGGATTTGAATGATGTAAATATGATAGACCCTTTCCATTTAGAAGCGTATCAACAGACTGCTGTTAATTACAATCGCGATGTAGAAAGTTATCCTCTTTTAAATGCGATTTTTGAAACAATCTACGGTGAAAGTCCATACAAATCGCCAACAGATATGGGTGTTAATATGGTTGGTAATTGTATTGTTGATGATGAAGTTTGTATTAATGCTTCTAATCAAGAAATTATTCGTAGATATTATGCTGCATTAGAAAGAGAAGATACTCCAGAAGGTAAAAAAGAAATCTCCAAACTTGAATTATTAATGAATAGAGCCAAGATTTCTACAAAAGATAGAGTTGTTACAGCAGCTGCATTGGAACGTGCTACAAAAAGTGGAATTCCTTCTGCTGCGATTGAACTTTCAGATGGAAAAATTATTACTTCAGAAACTTCTGATTTATTAGGAATAAGTGCTGCGTTGCTTTTGAACGCTGTAAAATATCTTGCAGGAATTGATCATTCAGAACATTTAATTCCAGCAGAAATGATAGAACCTATTCAAAATATGAAGGTAAACTATCTACGAGGAAAAAATCCACGCCTTCATACTGATGAAGTTTTGGTTGCTCTTGCGATGTTATCATTGAATAAAGAAAAAGCTCACATGGCAATAGAACAACTTCCTAAATTAAAAGGATGCCAAGTTCATACAACAGAATTGCTAAGTGAAGTTGATCGCAAAATATTTAAAAAACTCGGCATCGATTTTACAAGTGAACCAATTAAAAAGAAGGCAAAAGCTCTGTAAAAAATTCTTTTAGTTCAGAATTCTCTTCTTTGCTGTTTGGAAGTTCTGTATCCGGATTTGTGTAGTGTAGTCCAAAATTCCATTCGTGGTATGTGTGATAACTAAATCCTGCTGTATAGTCCTTGAAAATTTCGAGCGAATCTTTTACATATTCAAGTCCGCCGTTTCCTTCAAAACAATTTCTAATACAACCAAATTCGCCTACAAAAATTGGTTTTCCTAAATCTTCAATTGTTTTTATGTGGTTCAAAATTACTTGCTGAATGTAATCTTTTGTAAAAGTTGATGCTTTTTGTGAATGTGATAAATCAAATCCAAATTCTGCATAGCAAGTTTGTTTGTTCAAGTTTTTTGTTTTTGCCCAAACAGAAATTGTGTAAGTACAATCCTTTTTTAAGATGAAATAATCAGGAGCCGTCAAATATGCCCATGACTTTGTCTGGATAATTTTATAACAACCGTTTTTGTTATGACCATCGTTATTTGTCCAAAATGATTTACCGTCAGGAATCTCAGGGTTTGTCCCAAAATACAAGTTTGTATCTTCATTAAAATCGTATTCTTTTAAAATTCGTGAGTTTCCGTTTTTATCAGTTTCTGTAACAATGATGTCATCAATTAATAATTCCCCTTTGTCTATAAATCCAGGTTTTATAGAAGCATTGAACACGTTTGTTTTAGAAAAATCTTCATCATTTGCAGAGAATGTATATGAAAATTCCGTCCATTCAGCAGGAAAATCAGCTAGTTTTCTGAATTGGACTGTATTCTGTTTTTGCCAATGAGGACTTTCAATAATGTATTTTGTGTCGTCAGGATATTTTATAGTCTCTTTTAATTGAGGAATCCAACTTGCTTGTTGGTGAGTAAATTGAATTGGATCGTAACTATGGAATTCATAAACTAAATTTTCATCTTGAATAATTGGATAAGAGTCTTTTTCTTCAAATGAAAAATAATTGTGATTGTCATCCATAATTGAAATTGCTTTTTCTACAAACAAAATGTGATTTTTATCCACGCTTCTAATTGCTTCTGTAATTCTTTGAGCTAAACTATGCCAAGTTTTAAGTGATTCTTTTTCATCATTTTGTACATATTGAACTACTGGCTCATTTACAAGTCCCCAACCTAAAATTGTTGAACAATCTTTGTAGTAATCGGCAATGACTTTCCATAATTCAATCAATCGGCTTTGATTTTCTGGATTTTTGAATAATGCCCTTCCATCTCCGTTTGATTGAAAACCTCCTTGCGGAACGTGCATATTTACAATTAGATAAATTCCGTTTTCTTTTGCCCACTGGATGTTTTTATTAAGCCATTCAAATCCATTTTTTCTATAAACGTAAGGTTTTGCATCCGACTCAAAAAGTTGGTAATTTATATAAAATCTTACAGAATTAAATCCCATTTCTTTTAATTCTTTGTAACTTTCTTTTGTATGATGAAATCTTGGTTCTGTATTTACATTGCCCCAAACGGTATTACCAAAAGCCATCCCTTTAATAAAAAAATCGCTACCGTCAGCACAAACTAATTTTGTTCCATCAACTCGAATAAAATCTTTGTCTTCATAAGTTGAAACAGGAATGTTTGTCTTGTCGATGTTGATTTTTTGTGAATAAGTTGTTTTGCAAGAAATACAACACAATAAACAGAAAATAATTGATAAAAGAATAATCAGATTGAATGCGAATTGTTTCATAAATGAATGATAACACGCTTTTATAATTTTACAATATTTATTTTAGGAAGGTTGTTTTTTAGAAAAGGGCATAAAAAAAGGCTTCTGTTTTCACAGAAGCCTTTGAGCTACAGTGGATTCGAACCACTGACCCACGCCTTAAAAGGGCGTTGCTCTACCTACTGAGCTAGTAGCCCATCCATTCGTCTTGCGAATGCTTAATTAATATAAAATTTTTACAAAAAATAGTCAATAGCAAAATTGCAAAAAATTAAAAAAAATCGCAAAAAAAAATAAAAAAAAGATTGGAATATTTTATTTATTCCAATCTTTTTATAAAATTATATCTGTTATCTTATTTTTTTGTCATAACAGCATTTATTGACATAGACATTTCCACGCCATCTTGTGATACCGATGCTGACATTTTTACAGTAATTTTATTTTTTGCAGAGTTAACTTTACATGAATAAGAAACTTCTCCACCTACCGATTCCATCTCATCCAAAGTTTCTTCTGATGGAATTAAATTTTCTTCTACAAATTCTTTAAATGTTATTTCATCTGAAGAACCATCTTCATAAGACATTGTTACGATTGAATCATCTTCAATTCCTTCAATGTTAATTGTTCCTCTAATAGTTTCTGTTTCATTAGTATCATATTCTGGCATACCTTGGATTGACATTTTCATTGTTGATTCTGAAGCAATATCCCAATCCCCAATCATCCATTCGCCGATAGAATCATATGTAAAATCTTCTTCATCAGCATTAGGCTTACAGCCAGTAAGGCTTACAGCCAGTAAGGCTGTCACAATAGCACAAAATAATTTTAATTTTTTCATTTGTTTCTCCTAAGAGTTTTGATAATTTTATTTAAGATTGAAAAATCTTAAATAAAATTATAAAGTAAAAAATGATTTTGTCAACAAAATATAAAATTCCTTTTGCAAAATATATATAAACCGCGTGCAATTGCTTATTTTCATCCATTTTATTATAATCTTTTGTTATGAGTAACGAAAATAAAAAAGATCCACGCTTGTGTCACTGGGCAGATCAAGTGGCAGACAGAATTATCCGTGAATGCGGTGATTTAGATTTATACACATGTGCCTCAGGAATCACTCCAAGTGGTACAGTTCATATTGGTAACTTCCGTGAAATTATTACTGTAGATTTAGTTGTAAAAGCTTTGCGTTCTAGAGGAAAAAACGTTCGTTTTATTTATTCATGGGACGATTACGACGTATTCCGCAAAGTTCCAGCAAATATGCCTAACCCTGAAATTTTGAACAATTATTTGCGCTATCCAATCACAATGGTTCCTGATACAACAGAACGTAACGAAAACTACGCTCGTCATCATGAAGTTGATGTTGAACAAGAATTGCCACGTGTTGGTATTCATCCTGAATTTTTGTATCAAGCATCTCGCTATCGTGATAATCGCTACACAGAAGGCATGAAAAAAGCAATGCAGAATCGTGAACTTATCAAAGATTGTTTGAATGAGTATCGCGACGAAGAACATAAAATGAAAAAAGACGATGTTTACTGGCCAATCGCTGCTTTCTGTTGTAAATGTAATAAAGATACAACTGAAATCACTGGTTACGACGGTGAATACGGAGTTTCTTACAAATGTTCATCTTGTGGTCACGAAGAACACGGTGATTTAAGAACATCTAAAGAATTCAAACTTGGTTGGCGTGTTGACTGGCCAATGCGTTGGAATGAAGAAAAAGTAATTTTTGAACCAGGCGGAAAAGATCATATCAGTCCGGGTGGAAGTTACGATACAGCAAAATTAGTTTCTAAAAAAATCTACGGATGGGATGCTCCTGTTACAATGAAATATGACTTTGTTTCGTTAAAAGGTGTTCCTGGAAAAATGGCTTCTTCAAAAGGAAACGTTGTTGCTCTTCCTGATGCTTTACGTGTTTATCAGCCAGAAGTTTTACGCTACATTTTTGCTGTAAACAAAGTAGACCACGAATTTGCAATCAGTTTTGATTTGGACGTAATTACAATTTACGAAGCATACGATAGAACAGAACGCATGGCTTGGGGCGTTGATGCTGCAAAAAATGAAGAAGTTCTTGCAAAAGAAAAACGTGTGTACGAATTAAGCCAAATTGACGGTATTCCTTCTGTAATGCCTTATCAAGTTCCTTTTAGACAATTAACAACATTGTTACAAACTTATTCTGGTGATATTGACGCTGTTATTGCAAAATTAGGTGATGTAAAACCAGAACAAGAAGAATGTTTGCGTCGTCGTTGTGAATGTGCTTGGTATTGGGTAAAAGAATGTGCTCCAGAAGATTTTAAATTTGCTTTACGCGAAGATGGTTCTAAAGCAGATTTATCAGGTGATTTCTTGAACGCAATTAAGAGAATCCGTGATGAAGTTGTTGTTAAACTTGAATCTTACCAAGTTGATAAAGACTTGCAGCAAGCAATGTATGATATTGCAAAAGAAATTGGAATTGATCCAAAAGCATTGTTTACATCAATGTATCAAGTGTTAATTGCAAAAGATCAAGGTCCACGTCTTGCAAGCTTTATGAAAATTATTGGAAAAGATAAATTAAATAAACTTTTGGAAAATTACTAATTTTTTTCTAGTGAATTTCTAAAATCAATGTTAAAATAATGTATGCTGTTTAAAAAGTAAAAAATATCTACAAAAGATTGATGCTTTTTAAACAGTATTTTTTTTAGAGGTGTGTTGCTTATGAAATTAAAAATGAGTGTTATTTTTGTTTCCTTAATCGCTATAATTCAAGTTGCCTTACTCTCTATTATGGTTGTGCAAGACGGATTTTCATCTTTAATTTTAGCTTTGTTTGCAGTTAGTTTAGCATCCTCTGCATTTTTTATTGTTTTAATTTGTAAAGTTTTAGGAAAAATTTCAATTCTGCAAGATGTAACCGAAGATTTGGCAAATAAAGATTTTACTGTTGATTTAGAACCTGCTCGAAGTGTTGAAATTAATAATTTAATGACAAACTTGAATCAGATGATAGACCAACTAAATGATTTTTTTGTTATCGTAAAGACAACAACATCTAAAGCAATTTCGTCAGGATATTCTATCAATGATTCTGCAAACAGTACAGCCGCCGCTACAGCAGAAATTGATTCACATATCGAAAAAATAAACCAACAATTTGACACAATTACGCAAATAGTAAAAGATACGGTTGCTGTAATTACAGAAATGAATATTCACGTTGATACGTTAGTTCAAAATAATAACGACCAAACAGTTGCCATTGAAGATAGTAACAACGCTGTAAACGAAGTTGTAAACACACTTGAATTTATTAATGAGATGGCAAATTCTCGTTCTAAAGGCGCAGAAGAAATGTACGATTTGGTTGCAGATGGTGATGAAAAAATCTCTTCTACAACAGGAATCCTTGCTCAAATTACAAGTCAGTTAGAAGAAATAAAAGAAGTTGTAACAATCATCAATTCTGTTGCTGAACAAACAAACTTGCTTTCTATGAATGCTGCAATTGAATCTGCTCATGCTGGTGAGGCAGGAAAAGGTTTTGCGGTAGTTGCAGAAGAAATTAGAACTTTGGCTGAAGAAACTGCTGATAATGCAAAACGAATTGCAAAAGCAATTGGAGCGATTGTATCTTCTGTAAATGAAGCAAATATCACAAGTTCAGAAGCAAGTGTTGCATTCTCTAAAGTAAGCGCACATTCTAAAGTTGTAATTCAGTCATTTAAAGATATTACAAATGGAATTGGAAAAATAGATTCTCAAATGCACCAAATTAAACAAAAAAGTGGTGTAACTGCAAGTGCAGCAGATAAAATCAATTCATATTGTTCAGATTTAGCAAATAGACAAAAAGATATTTCAGACCAAGTTGATTCTATGAATGACCAATTTGTACAAGCAATGCTTGCTATTCGTCAAATCAAGCAAGGAACTGAAAATATTGTAGAAAGAATGAAAGTTGTTAGTTCTTCAAGTAAAGAAAGTTACAAAAATATGACAGAACTTGAAAATGTACTTGAAGGATTTAAAACTAAATCTGAAGTTGAAGAAGCTGTTTCTGCTGTTGATTCCGAAAATACAATTGAAACAATTATTTCACCAGAATTAGAAAATATCGAAGATTTTACAAGTATGATTACACAGCAAGAATCAAATCTTGTGCCAGAATCTGCTTCTGATGTAGAAGAAATAGATTTTAATCTTGATGAAATAGAAGAATATATCCCAGACTAATTTCTCTTTTTATCTAGTGCCATTAGTAAAATAATCAACAAATATGGCAAAGACAAAATAAAAGATGAAGGAATGTCTGGAATATAGTTTTGAATGTGTGTCGAAAAATAATCTGTTCCACAAAAAATAATTACCGCAAAAGTGATTCGTAAAATCTTTTTTCTTCCAAAAAATACAATTGCAAGTGCCATCCATCCTCGTCCACTTGAGATATTTGGCACGAAAGATGAAATTCTTAGTGGTAAAAAACAACCTGCCATTGCTCCAAAGAAAGCTGCTATACACCAAGCTGCAATTTCGTAATTAGAAACATTTATTCCTCGTGCTGTTAATACGTCAGGATTTGAACCAACAATTTTAAAATATGTACCTTTTTGTGTAAAATTTAAAAAAAGCAAACTTCCAATCACTAATACAGTTGTTATAGAAATTGTAGGAAAATTCAATGTTTTAGGAACAAAAACAAAGTTCGAATCAAATAAAACCCCTCTTGTGTTAAAAAACATATTTGAAAAAAGAGATACAAGTGAAGAAAATAAAAGATTCATTGCAATTGAAGCAATAAATGGATTTGCTTTTGTTTTTTTTATTATAAAAGATAGAATAAAAACTAAAAAAGTACAAATCAAAGTTGATAAAATAAAGCCCAATGTTACGCTCGACGTTTTTGTTGTGAACAAAAAACATAAAAATGCAGCAAATGAAATTAATCCATCTAAGAAAAGTGCCAATAATCCAGATAATTCGCTAAATAAGGCGCCAGTTGCGGCTAAAATGAGCGGACATGAATGTGTGAATATATCTAAAATCATTATTTTGCCTTCCTTAAATTATTTTTGCCTTTACATCAGAATTTTTATTTTTCTTTTTTAATGCGTTTGCAACAAAAGGAATTGAAATTATAAATAAAATTATTGCCTGAATAAGACTACTTATGTCGTAATTTGCGTTATTAAACATTGAAATTCGTTCTGCAGAAGTTAAAATCCATGCTAAAAAAATTGCGGCAGGAAAAGTAAGAATAGGATTATTAGAAGCAATCATCGCCACTGAAAGAGCATTCCACCCCAAACCAACTGCAAAACTTGTGTGGCATGTGTAATATGTTCCACAAATTGCGATTGCTCCTGTTAATCCATGTAAAGCGCCTGACATAAATGCAGAAACAAATGATATTTTTGTAATATTCAATCCTGAATAAATAGCAAATTCTGGTGAAATTCCATAAACTTCAATTTGTGAGCCAAATTTTGTTTTGGAAAAAAATAAATAAATTAAAATCATCAAAACAATTGCAATAAAAAATGAAATATTCAACGAAGATGGCGGAAAAATTATTGGAAAGCGAAATCGTTCATTTATAAAAGGAGTTGCTAAAAGTGTTCCTTCGTTAAATCTATTTGCAATAAAGCCATCAATTATTGGAATTATTGCTGCTGAAATTATAAATGAAGTTAATAAAAAACTTGTGTTTTTTGATTTTTTTAAGATTGCAGAAAGTAAAGTTAGAAATCCAGAAAAAAACATTGAAGCTAAAAAAGAAAATAAAATTGCAAAAAAAGCAGGAAGGGTAGAAAACGCATTTAGCAAAATAGCTGTTATGAATCCGCCAAGGTAAATTTGACCTTCGCCGCCAAGATTTAATTCACCACTTTTTGTACAAAAAATAGCGCCTAAACTTGCAATTACAAATAAAGTTGCTGTGTTTAGCATTGAACCAAGGTAATAAGGCGTTGTGAGAGTTGTTAAAAAGAAAGATAAATTTTCCATGTTTTATTTTTTACATCCCAAAGGAATTATAATGCAATATCATTATAAATGGAATCTGATGTAATGTTTTCTGCAGAAGATTTTATATATCCGCCTTCCAATTCATAAATATTATTACATATATCACGTGGGAAGTCAGAAGATGAAAGAACAATAATCATTGCTCCATTGTCAGCAAAGTGTCTTAATTCTTCGCAGAAACTTTTTGCGGTCGCACTGTCCAAACCCTGAAGTGGTTCTGCGCAAATGAGCAATTGTGGAATATTTTCCAATTCTCTTGTTAAAATAAGTCTTTGTAACATTCCGCCAGAAAGTGATTTTGATTTTTCATCAGGACAAATATTTATGTTTGATTTATTAATCAATTTTTCTGCTTCTTCCCAATGTTTTTTTGATTTTGTGCTGTTGTTTGGAAGTAACATCTGTAAAATCGACAAGTTTGGATTAGAAGCTCTAAAAGTTTTGTTAGAAGGGATGATTCCAACTCTGATTCCACTTTTTCTGCGAAGTATATATGGTGTGATACCTTTTTTTAAGTTCCAAGTGAATAAATTTAAGTAATGATTTTGCGTTAGTTGAATATTTCCTTTGCAGCTGAAATTTGACATTCCTGTAATAACGTTTTCTAAAGTTGTCAAACCACTTTCTGGAGTTCCTTTTATTAAAGTAATTTCTTTTTGTTTTACATGAAAATCCAAATTAAAAATTGCACTTTGGTTAGAAGGACGTGCGGAAACATTTTCAAATTTAAGTGTAAAAATCTTATTCAACAAAACATTGCTTTTTGGAAAATAACGTTGAACTTTCTGTTTTTCAAACAAAAAGTCAGATAATTCTTGTTTTGTAATTACTTTTGGAGGGAATTGCTTTTCAATTTTTCCGTGTTTTAACAAATAAATATAATCACAGTAATTAAGTGCTTCTTCCATGTTGTGAGTGATTATTATAATTGTAGTTCCTTGTTCACAAATTGATTTTAAATTGTTGTAAAGAAATTCTCTTTGTGTTGCGTCTAATAAAGCAGAAGGTTCATCCAAAATAAGCAATTTAGGTTTTTTCAATAAAGTTGCAACTAATGCTGTAAAAAACTTTATATCGCCGCCGTGATTTCTCTGTATTGAAGAAAGTTTGATGTTTTTTAGCCAAAAATCAGACAACTTTGATAGTTCAGATTTATCAACTTTTTTGTTACCTAAAAGGATATTTTCTTTTATTGTTAAATCATCTGCCAAAAGTGGACGTTGTTGAACATAACAAATATCGTGATTAATTGCGTCCTTTGGTGAATTAAATTTTACTTTTTTACCATCAATATAAATTTGACCAAAGGTTGGAATTAAATTTCCTGTAATAATATTTGCAGTTGTAGATTTTCCAGCTCCATTTTCTCCTAGCAAAGCATGGATTTTGTTTTCCTGAAAAAATATGTCAAAATTTTCAAGAACAGTTTTGTGAGAAAATCTAACTTTTATATTCTTCAACTGCAAGTTCATTTTAATTTATCTCGATTTTCTTTTGTTTAATATCTTCTACTAAATCAGCCATTTTTGCACGAATATCTGCTGGTACATTTTTAATATAGCGTGAATCATCTTGAACAAAATCAATAAATCCATCTTCCATACCAACCATATCAGCAGCTCCCCAAGTAATTTGGTCATTCAAATATTCCAAAGTAATTTTTTCTGCCATTTTATCTTGAAGCATCAAAGTACTTGAAATAATTGTTTCAGGAGCTCTTGCAAAACCATTATTGTCGAACCATGTGATATAAATACCGTTGTGCTTTGCAGAAGCAATAACTCCTTGAGCTGCTCCGCCACAAATAGGTAAAATTACATCGACACCGTTTTTAATTACGCTATCTGCAATCATTGCACCTTTTGTTGCATCGTACCAGTTTCCAACAATTCTAAATTCTACAGAAGTGTCTGCGTATGCATCAGTTGCACCTTTTTTGAAATATGGAAAGATAACATTATTCATAACAGGATATTCTTGTGCAGCGATTAATGCCAATTTGTGTGATTTTGACATAAGTCCTGCGATATATCCTGTTAAATATGATTGTTGATATTGATTGTAGCGAACTGTGTAAATGTTCTTATTTCCTTCACACTCTGCATCCAACAAAATGAATTTTTGATTAGGGAATTGTTGTGTGATTGGTTTTACTAAATCTGGTAAAGAAGAGTTTGCAGAAATAATTACATCATATTTTTGTTCTGATGCAAGTGCAATAATTTTTGAAGACCATTCTGCTTGATTTGTGCCAGCTTCAAAAATAAATAAAGTTACTTTTTCTGAATCAGATTTTGATTCGTTGAAAGATTCTACGGCCTTAGTAACTCCGTCTGCAAGCATTGCATAAACAGGACTATCGGCCATAATTCCAGGAACAAAAACGGCTATTGATTTTGAATCCGTCTTTGTTTTTGAACAAGAAAAAAACAATAAAGAAATACTAATTAAATAAATAAAAAATTTTTTCATACATTTACATAATAGTATGATATAAAACTTTATGCAAGTGAATTTTTACAAATTTTTGTAAAAATTCACTTTTTTTTATTGAAAATTTTCATTGATTCTGTTTAGTAATGAAAAGAATTGTTGTTTTTCTTCTTCTGAAAAACCTTTGTAGAAAGTTTCCAAGAGTTCACTTGAAATTTTAGATAGCACATCTTTGTATTGTGCGCCTTTTTCTGTTAAGAACATAAGTCTATTTCTTTTGTCTTTTGTGTCAACTTCACCAGAAATGAGACCTTCGCGTTCAAGTTTTCTTACAAGCACAGTTGTTGTAGATTTATCGCGATTAATTCTTTTTGCCAATTCTGACATTGTTAGTTCTTTGTTTATGCTCAACTGGAATAAAATATTTCCGTGAGAAGAAACAAAATCAGGTAAACCTTGTTCTGCGATTTTTTTTGCAAGAAAATCTGCAGCCGACGAATGAACGTGAGAAACTAATGACATACTAAATTTAATATCTTGATTCATATTTGTTATTATATCACATAGTTTTATTTTTATCTACAAATTATTTATTTTTAATTCTTCTATTAAATTTACTTTCTATTGAATTTAAAGTTAATAATAGGTACATTTTAACTATGTATGGATTTTTAATTAAAAAAAGCTTTTGTGATGCTTGGGATAATTTGTTATCGGTTATTGTGACAAACCTTCTTTGTTTGTTTTCTGGAGTAGGTATTCTTTTATTAAGTGCCACAATTTTTAAATCATTTTCAGAATCTAGCAGCCAAAATTTACAAAATTTAGTTGTTGTTTTGATTTTTGCACTTGTTTGTATAATCTATTCAATTTTTGCATTTGCATATGGTGAACTTTCGGCAAAAATTGCAAATTTTGAAGGTGTTCATTTATTAGATTTTTTTAAAGAAATTCCAGGTGTATTAAAAGATGCTCTTTTGTTTGCTTTGATGATAGTTGCGATTGTAATTATTTCAAGCTTTTGTATCGAATATTATTTTGCACCAAATCGTTCAATGGTTTCTTATTTTGTAGGTGCTTTGTTGATTTGGATGGATGTATTTTTAATTTTGTCTTTGCAATGGTTCATTCCAATTCGTTCTTTGATGCACAATAATTTTAAAAAATGTCTAAAAAAATGTTTTATCGTATTCTTTGATAATACTGGATTTTCAATTTTTATGGCATTTTACAATTTGGTTATGATTGTTTTGTCAGTTTTCTTTGTTGGATTTGTTCCATCTTTAGCAGGAATCTTGATTACAGATACAAATGCAATGCGTTTAAGATTGTATAAATATGATTATTTAGAAGAACATCCAGAATTAAAAACAAAAAAAGAAAGAAAACAAATTCCTTGGGAAGAACTTCTTTATGATGATAAAGAAACTTTAGGTCCAAGAAACTTTAAATCGTTCTTTTTTCCGTGGAGGGAGTGAAGTTTCTGTCGCTTTTATACCGCTTATTGATTTCACTTCACTCTCAAGTTTTAGGCAAGCTAAAACTTGTACGCGGGGTATATTACCGGACGAGAAGTTTCTGTCGCTTTATTACCGACTAGGCAAACTGCTTCACTCTCAAGTTTTAGGCAAGCTAAAACTTGTACGCGGGGTATATTACCGGACGAGAAGTTTCTGTCGCTTTATTACCGACTAGGCAAACTGCTTCACTCTCAAGTTTTAGCAAGGCTAAAACTTGTACGTTGCAACATGACCGGACGAGAAGTTTCTGTCGCTTTTATACCGCTTATTGATTTCACTTCACTCTCAAGTTTTAGGCAAGCTAAAACTTGTATGTTGCAACAGAACTGAGTGTGAAATTTTTGAATGATAAGTTGGGTTAAATAAAAAACGCTATTTAAGTTAGAATCTTCTAATTAAATAGCGTTTTTTTTGTTTTATTTTAGGCTATTTGCTCATTAAAAGAGTTTTAGCATCAAGATTTACTTTTCCTTCTGCTTCTGCTCCGTTGTTTTTTAGAATTGATAGAGCAAGTCCGTTTGATTCTGGTGCGAGGTGGCAAACTGTGCTGAATAATGCAAGTTTATCTGCATCAAGTGTATCTTTGAGTGTTGCGCTTTCAGATGTGTAGCTGAACCAAGCTGTCATTTTTTCTGATTTTACAAAGTCTGCAAAGAAAGCTAAATCTTCTTTACTAGCTTTTGCTAAATCTAAATCATCTACTGCGATTGCATTTACAGAAACTCCACCTTCTTTTAAAGCTTTGATTGTGTTTGCAACTTTTGGTAGAGAGAATGTTTCTTGGTTGAAGTTCAAGATTGTTCTGTTTCTAACAATTTCTTCAGCCATTGCATCCATGTCATTAAGATGTTTTTTCTTAGCGATTTCTGCAATAACGCTAGAGTACCAAGAAATTACATTTGATGAACGTTGGTCAAATGATACATGAATTAATGATTTGTCGTTTAAAAGACTGTCTAATCCAAGTTGTACTAATACAGATGTTTTTCCAAGACCTTTTTTTGCTGTTACAAGTCCCATTTCACATTCTTTTAAGCCGCCTGTGACATTGTCAAAATAACGAACTGGGCTAAATTCTAATAAATCTTTCTTTTCCATAATAAACCTCCTAAGATGCATTTTATTTTTTCAACACAAAGTTGTTTCAGTCCTTACTTATATTCTAAACGCGGAATGACGGAAAATCAAATAAAAAAAGAAATATTCTTTGATTTTATTTAAAAATACAGATAGTTGTGAAAGGAAATAAAAAAAAAGTAAGTTAAAAAAAACCTGCGTCTAATTTTCTAAACGCAGGTCTTTTTGGAATAATTTATTTAATTAAATAAATTATTTTTCTTCCTTATATTTTTTGATAAGTTCTTCTTGGATTGCATTAGGAACTTTACCATATTTGAGGAATTCCATTGTGAATTCACCTTTACCTTGTGTTGAAGAACGCAAGATTGTAGAGAATCCGAACATTTCTGAAAGTGGAACTTCAGCGTTTACTGTAGATGTGTTGTTTTCATCTGTTGAATCAACAATTACACCACGTCTCTGGTTGATAAGACCAAAGATGTTTCCTTGGAATTCAGTAGGAGCTGTGATAGAAACTTTCATAACAGGTTCAAGGATAACAGGTTTTGCTTTTTCGTATCCTTCACGGAAAGCGAAGAGAGCAGCTGTCTGGAATGCTTGGTCAGAAGAGTCAACTGGGTGATACTGACCGTCGTTGATTGTCATTTTTACACCAACGATAGGGAATCCGATGAGGGAACCTTTTTCCATAGCTTTTTTGAAACCTTTATCACAAGATGGGATGTATTCGTTAGGAATTGCACCACCTTTGATATTGTCTACAAATTCGTAATCTTTTTCTGAAAGTGGTTCCATGAAACCAGCAACGCGACCGTACTGACCAGATCCACCAGTTTGTTTTTTGTGTGTGTAGTTGAATTCAGCTCTAGATTGAATAGATTCGCGGTAAGCAACTTGTGGAGCACCTGTTGTTACTTCACAGTTGTATTCACGTTTCATACGTTCAACATAAACTGCAAGGTGAAGTTCACCCATTCCTTTGATGATTGTTTCGTTTGATTCTGGGTCTGTATAAACTTGGAATGTTGGGTCTTCTTTTGTAAAGCGGTTAAGAGCTTTTGACATTTGCATAGCAGCTTGTTTATCTTTTGGAGCGATAGAAAGCGAGATTACTGGTTCTGGAACGTACATAGAAGCCATAGAGTAGTTTACTCCACCACTTACGAATGTATCACCAGAAGCACAATCAACACCGAACAATGCTACGATATCACCTGCACATCCTTCGTTGATATCTTCCATTTGTGCAGAGTTCATACGAACAAGACGTCCAACTTTGAAACGTTTCTTTGAACGAGTATTGAAAAGTTCTTCACCTTTTTTGATTTTACCTTGGTAAACACGTGTGTATGTAAGCTGACCATATTGTCCGTCGTCAAGTTTGAATGCAAGAGCAACAGTTGGTTTGTTATCATCTGAATAAAGTGGAACTTCAGCTTCGTTGTTGTCTAAGTCTAAAGCAACGTTTGGAACTTCATCTGGAGATGGTAAGTAACGAGCAACAGCGTCAAGAAGTGGTTGAATACCTTTGTTTACGTGTGCTGAACCACAGAATACACCAACGAATTGTTCTGCAAGAGTACCTTTACGAACAGCAGCGATGATTTTTTCTTCTGAAACACCTTCGTATCCATTTTCCATGATTTCTTCCATCAAAGAATCATCGAACATAGATGCAGCATCAAGAAGTTCTTCACGATATTTGTTTGCATCATCAACAAGATTTGCTGGAATTTCTGCAATTCTTAAATCCTCACCGTTTGGTCCATCAAAGTAAATTGCTTTCATACCAACTAAGTCAATAACACCTTCAAGTTTGTCTTCAAGACCAATTGGTAATTCCATCATGTAAGCGTTTAATCCTAATTTTTCGCGAAGTTGCATGCGAACGCGTACAGGATTAGCACCTTGACGGTCACATTTATTTACAAAAGCAACGCGAGGTACATGATAACGTTTGAGCTGGCGGTCTACAGTAATTGATTGAGACTGAACACCAGCAACGGCACAAAGAATCATAATAGCACCGTCAAGAACACGGAGAGAACGTTCAACTTCTACAGTAAAGTCAACGTGTCCTGGAGTGTCGATAAGGTTGATTGTGTAATCTTTCCACTGAACTTGTGTTGCTGCAGATTGGATTGTAATACCACGTTCACGTTCCAATTCCATGTTATCCATTACAGCACCAACACCGTCTTTACCACGAACTTCGTGAATAGCATGAATCTTGTTACAGTAGAACAAGATACGTTCAGAAGTTGTTGTCTTTCCTGAGTCAATGTGGGCACTGATACCGATATTTCTTACTTTTGAAATATCTAAAGCCATATTGCTACCTCTTTTATAAAAAATTTTCTAATTAATATAAGACAATAATATCTCTTTATTTTAATGAAAAAATCCTTGATATTCAACTAGTAGATAGTGAAATATGGAAAAGTTCTTGTTTTTTGAAGAGGATTTTTTCTTTGAAAAAAATATAAAACATTGTTATATTTAAAATGTAATTGAATTAATAAAGAGGTAAATATGAATCATTACGAAATTAAATTTTACAGATGTAAACATTGTGGCAATATTGTTGCTATGTTTTGGAATTCGGGAATTGTTCCACATTGTTGTGGTGAACAAATGAATGTTTTGGAAGCAAACACATCAGATGGAGCAGTTGAAAAACATGTACCTGTTGTTTCTATGGAAGGCGATGTTTGTACAGTAAAAGTTGGAAGTGTAAATCATCCGATGAGTGAAGAACACTGGATTGAATGGATTTTAATAAAGACTGAAAAAGGAATTCAGCGTAAGATTCTAACTCCGGGCGACGCACCAATGGCAAAATTTGCATTGATTGACGATAGAGTTTTAGAAACTTACGCTTACTGCAATTTACACGGACTTTGGAAGGCTTAGTCTGCTAAACATTTGTCTAATTCGGCACTTATGGCTTCTTTGTCTAAGTGCTGACCAATTACAACAAGTTTAATCATTCTGTCACCAACTTGTTCATCCCAATCTTTTTTCATTTCTGGTTCTTGGCTCAAAACTTCGTCAATTTCTTCTTGAGGACAAGATGCCAACCATTGACCAGAATATCCTGCTTGAATTTGGCGGCCACTTGTTTCTAAAACATAAGCCATATCATCTTCATCTGCAAACCAAATTACACCTTTAGAACGAATGATGTTACGAGGCCATCTGTTTGCAAATTCATCAAGTTTAATTCTATCGAAAGGTTTTCTTCTGTAATATACGAATGAACCAATGCCGTATTCATCTTCACTTTCGCCTTCGTGTCTGTGTTCGTGGTGGTGGTGATGATGACAATGTTCGTCGCAAACGTGACCTTCTTCGCCATGTTCATGATGATGTTCGTGATCGTGTTCATCATGGTGGTGATGTTCGTCGTGTTCTTCTTGTAATTCTTTTTCGTGTTTTTCTAATTCAGCAACCCAACCGGCACTTGCGTAAACAGTTTCAAAATCAAAACGATTTGTACCGATAATTTCGTCTACAGAAACATCACAACGAGTAGTTTCTAAAACGCGAACGCTTGGCTGAAGAATATTTACAACGGCACGAACTTTTTTCATTTGTTCATCAGTAACTAAATCACGTTTGTTGATAATCAAAGTTGAGCAGAATTCAATTTGTTGAACAAGCAAAGATTCAATATCTTCTTCATCAATGTCTTTTTTAAGAAGAGAATCGCCGCCTTCAAATTCATCAACAAGACGACTTGCATCAACAACACCAACAACGTTATCAAGTTTACCAATTTCAATTTGTTCGATAGCTTGAGCAATAGGCATAGGTTCACAAACGCCACTTGCTTCTATAAGAATGTAGTCGAATTTTCCAGTTTGCATTAAATTTTCGATTTGTTGAACCATATCAGTTTTGAGCGTACAACAAATACAACCGTTAGTAAGAGGCACAAGACTTGAAGAATCTGTGATTTGTGCTTCTTTGGAAATGAGACGTTCATCAATATTGATTTCGCCAATGTCATTTACAATAACTGCAACTTTATAACCTTTTTGATTTGTAAGAACTTTGTTTAAAAGAGTTGTTTTTCCCGCTCCCAAATAACCGCAGAGCAAAGTAATAGGAATCTTTTTCTTAGACATGATTATACCTCGTGATTTATGTTCCTTATAAATATAATAAAAAAATGATTGTTTATCACTATATAAATAGAAGAAAATTAAAAAAATTATAAATTGTTGATGATTGTGTAGACAGCTTCGCGAGATTCGGTAGGAAGATTTTCGATTTTTTGAATTAAAGGAATGTATTTTTGAATAATTGGATCTTGAGTTTTCTGTTCCGAAAGATTTGATTTTTGTGCTGAAAAATTTTCGTCGATTAAATCTTCTAAATCGATGTTCAAAATATGAGAAATTCTTAGTGCAATGTCTACGGAAGGAATGCTGTTTCTTTTTATTCCGTTGGAAATTGTATGAACTGAAAAATCTGCTGCGGAAGCTAATTCTTTTCGGCTGATACCTCTATATTCACATTCGTTTTCTACGTTATGCCAAAATCCCATACCACTTTTATATCACAGTTGTAATAATTTGGAGTAAAAATATTTAAGTTGTAATTTTTATTTGATGTGTTACAATGGAAATATTACAGTTGTAATATTTTAGGAGATGAAATAAAAGCTGCCTAAAATGGACTTTTTATGGGAGAATTGTATGAATAAGGTGTTTAAATGGATTTTTGCAATTTTTGTGGTTGCAAGTGTTTTTTGTGGGGTAGGGTGTAAACCAGAAGTGGAAGTAAAACCTGCTGAAAAGAAAACGGGAACAATACAAGGTAAAGCGTTTTATAGTAATGAAAATGTAGATAATCATTCTGGGATTCAAATTACTTTAGTTTCTACAGATGGACTTAGGTCTGTAGCTTATTGTGAATCTAGAGGAATTGCTACAAATGCTAGAAGTGTAAGTGACATAAAAACAACAGCAAAAGATGGTGGTTATAGCTTTGAAAATATTCCTGTAGGAACATATACAATTTGGGCTTCGTCAAGAAATTCTGTGGAAGAAGCAATTGAGACAAATGTAAATGTAAGAGCAAATGAAGTTGTAACAGCAAATGACTTGAATCTTGTTGCAACAGGAAATATAAAAGGAACAATTACAATTGATGGCAAAACAGATGGGACGTTGGGCTTAGATGTATTTATTGCAGGAACTTCATACGTGGCAAAAGTTGGACCAACTGGAAATTATGAAATATCAAAAATACCTGCTGGTAAAGGTTATATGCTTTGTGTACAAAAAGGTGAATATACAACAATCATAAATGAAGATTTAGAAGTAAAAGCAAAAGAAACAATTGAAGTAGACTGTAAAAATCTTTTATCAGAAGATTGGGCAATAGAAAATGAAGTACAAACTAATCCAACATTTAAATGGTTAGGAGAATTTGCAACAGAGCCTGAAGATCCTGATTTGTATGATGCATACTATAATACAACAGATGGCTGTTCATACATTTGGAATGGAAATGATTGGGATTTACTTGCAAAATCTGGAGAAGATGGAGCAGATGGTGAAGACGGCAAGGACGGTACAAACGGCAAAGATGGTGTTTCAATTACATGGAAGGGTTCATTAGAAAGTGCTCCAGAAAATCCAGAATTGTATTGGGTATATTATAATACAACAGATGGCTGTTCTTATATTTGGAATGGAAGTAATTGGGATATTATCGCACAAGATGGTTTGGATGGAAAAGACGGAGTTGACGGTAAAGATGGAATCGACGGCATTGATGGCGTAGATGGACTTTCGATTGTATGGAAAGGAGTTTATTCTGTTGCACCAGAAAATCCAGAATTAAATTGGGCATATTTTGACACAGAAGATGGCTGTTCATATATTTGGAACGGAAATAATTGGGATTTGTTAGCACAAGGATTAAAACCTGTTATTTTTGATGTTATTGTTCCCACTATTGGAGAAAATTATTCTGGTGAAGTTCCAGTAATTATTAAAGGAGTAAATCTAAATGGACACGAAATAACTATAAATGATTTGAGTGTACGTTATGATTATGTAAGTGATACAAAAGTAACTGCATTTTTTATTTTTGAAGGTAATACTATTGGAAAACATGAATTAACTATAAATTGTGAAACATCAAGCAAAACAGTAACGTTTGAGGTTGTTGAACAGTCTAAATGTTTTAGTGTAGGAGATATATTATTTACAGATGGAACTAGAATAAAAGCAGAGCAAGTCAGGTATGGTGTGCCAGATGAACAGTTGGGCAAAGCATTTGGTATAGTTGGAGTTGCGCCATATGGAGGGGGGACAGGATTAGTTGTAGGATTAGAAAAAGAATATAGAGCTTGTTGGGCACCTTCAGGGACGACTGGATATGAAACATATTTTGCAGGGATAAGCGTAGAGTGTTCAGGAGAAGCTAATAACTATACATTTACAGGAGACTTAGACGGAAGTGATAACTGGGAATATATTTGTAGCATAGATCCAGAGGGGACAAAGGATGCGGCAACAAATTATCCAATATTCCATTATGCAAATACATATGGGGAGACTGCAGGATTAACAGGAACAGAATATGAGAATGGATGGTATGTATCAAGTATTGCAGAGTTATATGAAGTATACACAAATATGACTATAATTCAAATGTCTATGAATTCAATTGGACATAAATTTGAGTTTTTTGATTTTTTGAGTAGCTCTGAAACGCCTTTTTCTGAATCTGCATACAAGTTTGATTTCTACAGTGGGTACGTGTACGGCTACAAAAAGAACGACGGTGGTAATGTTTTAGTTTTGCAGGCTATTAATAGTGAGCAATTTAACGATTACAACTATGGTATACCTTCGATTGCAAGTATAGAAATTCCAACAGCAGGAGAAGGGTATGTAGGAGAAATTCCAATAACAATTAAAGGAGAAAATTTAAAAGGATATCCAATTACAAGTAATGATGTTACTATTAAAGATGTTTACTATGTGAGTGATAAAAAAGTAATAGCTACAGTTGAAATTGATACCAGTGTAGGAGAAAGGATACTTAGTGTAAATTGTGGGGCATCAAGTGAGATTGGAACATTGAATATAGTAGAAAGTACAAAGTGTTTTAGTGTAGGAGATATATTATTTACAGATGGAACTAGAATAAAAGCAGATAATGTAAAATATGAAATACCAGAAGGACAATTAGGCAAAGCATTTGGCATAATTGGTTCAGCACTGTATGGAGGCGGAACAGGATTAGTTGTTGGATTACAACAGGGGTATGGAGCTTGGGCATCATTAGGGACAACTGGAGAAGAAACATATTTTGCAGGGATAAAAGTGAATGATATAGGAGGAGATTTTGATGGTACTTCGTATTCAGGATATACGTTTGAAGGTGATTTGTATGGAAGTGATAATTGGGAATATATTTGTAGCATAGATCCAGAGGGAACAAAGGATGCGGCAACAAATTATCCAATATTCCATTATGCAAATACATATGGGGTGACTGCAGGATTAGCAGGAACAGGATATGAAAATGATTGGTATGTTCCAAGTATCGCAGAATTATATGATGTATACATAAATAAAAATACAATTCTAACGGCAATGGATGCAGTAGAACTTGAATTAGATCTTGATTATTACCCATGGTATAGTAGTTCTCAGGGCTTTCTAAATTCTGCCGCATACATGTTGTATTTCGACGATGGGTTAGTGTACGACGAGAACAACAAAACTATAGAATGTGCTGTTTTTGTTTTACAGACTATTAATAGTGAACAATTTAACGATTACAACTATGGTATACCTTCGATTTCAAGTGTAGAAATTTCAACAGCAGGAGAAGGGTATGTAGGAGAAATTCCTGTAACAATTGAAGGAGAAAATTTAAAAGGATATCCAATTACAAGTAATGATTCAACTTTTACTAACATACAATATGTGAGTGTCAATTTAGTAAAGGCAACAGTTAGTGGTGATGGAAAAGTAGGAGAAAGAACAATTACGGTAAATTGTGGGCCTTCAAGTGGTACTGGAACATTGAAAGTAGTAGAAAATGAAAAATGTTTTAGCGTAGGAGATATATTATTTACAGATGGAACTAGAATAAAAGCAGAGCAAGTCAGGTATGGAGTACCAGATAAGCAGTTGTACAAAGCATTTGGTGTAATTGGTTCTGCCCCATATGGAGGAGGAACAGGATTGGTTGTAGGATTAAAATGTGGTGAAGGAATATGGGCACCTTTTGGGACAACAGGGTGTGAAACGAATTTTACAGGGATAAAAGTGAATGTTATAGGAGGAGATTTTGATGGTACTTCATATTCTGGGTATACGTTTGAAGGTGATTTGTATGGAAGTGATAATTGGGAATATATTTGTAGCATAGATCCAGAGGGAACAAAGGATGCGGCAACAAATTATCCAATATTCCATTATGCAAATACATATGGAGGTTATGCAGGATTAGGAGGAACAGAATATGAAAATGGCTGGTATGTTCCAAGTATTGCTGAATTGTATGATGTATGCACAAATAAAACTACAATTCAAACATCGATGAATGCAGTTGGCGGATTTGAGTTGGGAGAATGTTGGTATTGGAGTAGTTCTCAGGGGGATTTCTATGTTGGTGTATACGAGTTGAGTTTCGATGATGCCTCCGTGTACGGCTACAGTAAACATTACACTAGTAATGTTTTAGTTTTGCAAGCTATTAATAGCGAACAATTTAACGATTATAACTGTTACGGAACACCTTCAATTACAAATGTAGAAATTCCAACTGTAGGGGAAGGTTATGCAGGAGAAATTCTTGTTACAATTAAAGGTGAAAACTTTGTAGGACCAGATTTTGATTTATGTAATCTTTCTTGCTCTGGTGTGAATCTTGATAATGTAACAAAAGTAAATGATTCTAAAATAACAGCAACAGTTTATTGTGATGGTACTGTTGGAGAAAAAACATTTACAGTAATTTATGGTTCTTCGAGTGTAAACGGAATTTTAAAAGTTGTTTCTTCTGAAAAATGTTATTCGGTTGGAGATATTATCCTAACAGACGGAACAAAACTTTCTGTTGTTGAAGTTGGAACTTATGAAATTGATGAAGCTAATAGACCTATTGGAGTTGTTGCTATTGCAAATTACAATGGCGGAACTGCAAAAATTTTAGGATTACAACATTCATTCAGGTTACAGTGGGCACCAAACGGAACTACAGGATATTATGAAGACTTTGAAAGAATAAAAACTGAAGCTTCTGGTTATGGTTATAATGAAACAACAGGAACATATTCAGGATATTCATTTGAAGGAGACTTAGACGGAAGTGATAACTGGGAATATATATGCAAAATAGATCCGAGTGGAACACAAAATGCCTCAACAAATTATCCAGTATTTGATTTTGCAAATACATATGGTGTAACTGCAGGTTTAGCAGGAACAGAGTATGAAAATGGTTGGTATGTTCCAAGTATTGCAGAATTGTATGATGTATACACAAATAGAAATATAATTAAAACATCAATGGATGCAGCTGGAGGATTTGATGTAGAAAGTGGTCGGTATTGGAGTAGTTCCCAGAACGCTTCCCTCAGTAATTACGCGTGCCTAGTGGATTTCGGCGATGGCAAAGTGTACTACGGCAGCAAGTCCGGCGATAATTATGTTTTTGTTCTCCAGGCTTTAAACGCAGAGTAAGCGTAGCTTAGTCTGCATTAACTATTAAACTGTTAATTTACACAAGATATGTTGTGTCTTGTGTAAATTAATTATTCGGTAGGGAAATTAATTGGCACTTTATTACGATTTGCCAGTATTAAGAATAATCGGGCAATGTCTGATAAATAAATGCCAGAATTTATATTTAGGGTTTATATAAAACCCTAAAAACGGCCGAGTCAAGGGCTTGAACGAAGTGTCCCTTGACCGGACGTATTGCTACGGTGGTATAAAGCGAGCGTGCTTTTGTGTAAAAGCGACAAAATCTCCTGCATCAAAAAAAAACTTGGATAAAGGAATAGGCAGAAAGTGTATTTTGTGGGGATATAGTTTTTGTAAAGTAAGAAAAATAATAAAACAATAACAGTGAAATCAAATTGTTATTAGAAGCACCGTTTCCATCACGATAAAGAAATACATTTGGTTAATATACAGTTACTGTGCAGGGACAAATCAAGCTTTTTTATGCCTTTTTTTCGTGAACATCGTTATTCGCAGCGTAGCTTCTAGCGGTTGTGAACAAATCCGCGTGGCAATTCTTTTTGCAAAACAATTTTTACAAAAAATCTCACTTTTTTCTCAAAAAATGGTCCGAAAAAATCTTTTTTGTCCATATTAACTATAGGAAGAAATTCAGAATTCAGAATTCGGAATTCTGAATTATTGAAAAAATATTTTTATAAAAAGTGAGGGTTAAGAACTATGGAAAATAGGAATCATAAAGATTCTTTGTTTATCGATTTATTCTGTAAAGACCAAAAATTTGGGAAAGAAAATTTTATCTCTTTGTACAACGCACTTCATCAAACTAATTTAGATTTAAAAACAACGACACTCCAAGAAGTAAACATCGAAAATATTTTATACATGGCTTTGTCAAACGACATTGCTGTCTTGGTTGATAATCGTCTTATTGTTTTAGTAGAACACCAATCTACAATAAATGAAAATATGCCGCTTCGTTTGTTGGAATATGTATCGCGAATTTACGAACAGATTGTTTCTTCGGAAGACAGATATGAAAAAAAGATGATAAAAATTCCGTATCCTGAATTTTATGTATTTTACAATGGAACAGAAGAATATCCTGTAGAAAAGGAATTGCGACTTTCTGACGCTTTTATTTTGCCAGAAGATAAATATTCAAGAGACAAGAAGATTTCTCTTGAAATTTTGGTAAAAGTAATAAATATTAATATTGATAAGGAAAATCCAATTTTAAAACGATGTAGAATATTACAAGAATATTCTACGTTGATAGAATTAATAAGAGAAACGAAGCGACAAAATCCTAACACACCATTGAAAGAAGCTTTGTCAAAAGCAATTAACGACGGGATTTTGAGCGATTACTTAAAACGAAAGACGACGGAGGTTCGTAATATGTTGATTGCAGAATATAGTTATGAAACAGATATAAAAGTTCAACGTAGAGAAGCTTTTAGATTAGGAAAAGAAGAAGGTGCTATTGAAACTGCAAAAAATATGATACAGAAAAACTTAAGTTTTGAATTAATAGCTGAGTGCACATCACTTCCTTTAGAAAAAATCCAAGAACTCGCATCCGAAGTAACAAAATAATTTTTTTATCACCCCTCAGAAATTACGTTAGTAATTTCGAATCCGCGTGGCAATTATTTTTACAAAAAATCTCACTTTTTTCTCAAAAAATGGTCCGAAAAATCATTTTTTGTCCATATTAACTATAGGAAATAATTCAGAATTCAGAATTATTGAGAAATATTACAAAAAAGGTGGATTAATTTTTATGACATTTAAACCGATTGAAGAATTAACTTTTACAGACGATTTCATGTTCAATGCAGTAATGAAAAATAAAGAAATCTGTATTGGACTTTTAGAACGACTTTTAGAAATCAAAATAGCAGATATCAAATATTTAGAAGTCCAAAAGTCGCTAAAACCTTACTACAATTCCAAAGGTGTTAGGCTCGACGTTTATGTACAAGGAAGTGATAAAATCTTTGATATTGAAGTACAAACATACAAGCCAGAAAATCTTGCCAAACGAATGCGATATTATCAAGGAATAATCGATGTAGATTCGCTCCAACGAGGAACATATTACACAGAACTAAAACAATCATTTATCATTTTTATTTGTACGTTTGATCCTTTTGGCTTAAATCTACCAATGTATTCATTCAAAAACAAATGTTTGCAGTCAGATAAATTAATTCTGGAAGATGAAACATTAAAAGTTGTTTTCAACACACAGTCATTCAATAAAGAAAACAATCTAGAAAGAAAAGCTATTTTAAATTATCTTTATAATAACGAAGCAATTACGGACTTTACAAAAAAAATAAGTACACTTGTTGAAGATTTAAAACAAAGTGAAAAGTTTAAGGGTGAATATATGATGATTAATATAAGAGATTATGAAATCGCAGATAGAGCTAAAAAAGAAGGTATTCAACAAGGAATAGAGCAAGGAATTTCTGAAGGTGCTGAACAAACTAAAATCCAAACTGCAAAAAATCTTTTTGCGATGAATCTGTCTTGCGAACAAATTGCACAGGCTACCGAACTTCCTCTAGAAAAAGTGCTAGAAATTGAAAATCAATTAAGAATGCAGAATTAAGAATTCCTACGCATTTTCTTGCTGTTAAAAAATGAAGGCTGTCTTTTGAAGTTTTTGCTTCTCAGGACAGCCTTTTTGCTTATGCGAACTTGTCGCAATTTTTGCGTTTTTTACGGAGTTTTAGGTAAACTAAAACTCGCGTAAATTATTTATTTTATTTAGAAAGACGAGCTTCCAAATCGTCGAGACAATCTGAAAGTTCTTTTGGAAGGTGTGAACCGAATTTAGAGTAGTGGTTTTCACGTACGTCTTTACATTCTTTGAGCCAACCTTCTGT
>SUWN01000013.1 GCA_015061465.1 Treponema bryantii
AGGTGGTGGTTCAACTCAGTTTGCAATGGTTGCTCAAAACCTTGGTATTAAAACTGGAAAAGCTGCTTACATTGAAACTGGTGTTTGGGCTAAAAAAGCTGCTCAGGAAGCTGCAAAACTTGGTGTTGAAGTTACTACAATTGCTTCTTCAAAAGATAAAAATTATTCATATATTCCTAAAGTTGAAAAAATTGAAGGCGACTACGATTACGCTTACATTTGTTTGAACAACACAATTATGGGAACTCACTACGAATATCTTCCAGAAACTGGGGACATTCCATTGGTTGCTGATATTTCTTCTTGTGTTTTAAGTGAACCTTTAGATGTTAGTAAATTTGGACTTTTGTTTGCTGGTGCTCAAAAGAACTTGGCTCCTGCAGGTGTTACTTTAGTAATTATTCGTGAAGATTTGATTACAGATACTCCACGCAAAGACACTCCAACTATGCTTATGTACAAAACTCACGCAGAAAATGACAGTATGTACAACACTCCTCCTTGTTACACAATTTATGTTCTTGGAAAAGTGCTTCACTGGATTGAAAAAAATGGTGGTGCTGAAGGAATGCTCAAACGCAATCAAGAAAAAGCTGATTATCTTTACAACTATCTTGATAATTCTGATTTCTACCGTGCAACTGCAGAAAAAGGAAGCCGTTCTTTGATGAATGTTCCTTTCTTAACAAAATATTCTACTGGTGCTACTGATGAAGAAAGCGTTGCTAAAGAAAAAGCAATTAATTCTAAGTTTGTAAAAGAAGCTGAAGCTGCTGGATTTATGAACTTAAAAGGACACCGTTTGGTTGGTGGTATGCGTGCAAGTATTTACAATGCAATGAGCCTTGAAGGTGTAAAAGCATTGGTAGAATTCATGGAAAATTTTGCTAAAAACAACTAATAAATTTTATATTATTTGGAGAAAAAAATGGAATTTAAAATTCAAACATTAAATAAAATTGCAAAATGTGGATTAAATCTTCTTGATAGAGATATTTACGAAGTTGCTTCTGATATGAATAACCCTGATGCATATTTGGTTCGTTCTCAAGATATGCATTCTATGAATATTCCTGAATCTGTAAAAGCTGTTGCTCGTGCAGGAGCAGGAACAAACAATATTCCAATTCCTGAACTTACAGAAAAAGGTGTTGTTGTATTTAATACTCCTGGAGCAAATGCAAACGCCGTAAAAGAACTTGTTATGCTTTCTTTGCTTATTGCAAGCCGCCCTGTTGTTGCTGCAAATAAATGGGCAAATGAACTTGCTGGAAAAGGCGATGAAATTCCTGATTTGGCAGAAAAAGGAAAAAGCCAATTTGTTGGTCCTGAATTAAAAGGAAAAACTCTTGGTGTAATCGGACTTGGTGCAATTGGTGCTATGGTTGCAAACCTTGCAATTAAATTTGGAATGGAAGTTATTGGTTACGACCCTTATCTTTCTGTAAATGCAGCTTGGAGCCTTGATCACAATGTAAAACACGCAGAAACTCTTGATACTGTTTATGCAAAATCTGATTACATTACAATTCACGTTCCACAAACAAATGATACAAAAGGAATGATTAACGCTTCTACAATCAAAACAATGAAAGACGGCGTTAGAATTATCAACATTGCTCGTGGTGGACTTGTAAACAACGATGATATTCTTGCAGCTTTAGATAGTGGAAAAGTTGCAGCTCTTGTTACTGACTTTGCTGCTGAAGAATTACTTAATCATCCAAAAGTAATTTGTATGCCTCATCTTGGAGCTTCTACTCCTGAAGCTGAAGACAATTGTGCAATTATGGCTGCAAAACAATTAAAAGATTTCTTAGAAAAAGGAAACATTGTAAACTCTGTAAACTTCCCAAAAACAGTTACAGACAATCCAATTCCTGTTGGTGGAACTCGTCTTTGTATCAGCCACAAAAATATTCCTGACACAATTTCTAAATTCACAACAATCATTGGTGAATCAAAACTTAATATTTCAAGTTTCTTAAACCAAGCTCGTGGTGATGTTGCTTACAATATCATTGACGTTGATGGAAAAGTAACTGACGAAATTATTGAAAAACTTAAAGCTTGTGATACTGTAAATAGAGTTAGAGCTATTTTTGCATAATTTATATGAAAGAATTTTCTAAAGACGAAATAAAAAAATTTTATAAAGCAAGGGTCGCAAAAGTTGTAAATTATCTTAATGAAAACAAGATTTCTTTAGCAGTTTTTATTGATAACGAAGAACATCGCGACCCTGCAATTCCTTATTTTACAGGCCATCCTAGTGATGCAATTTTGATTATTACTAGCGATGGTTCTTCTGTTTTAATTCCTTGGGATGAAATTTTAGCAAAAAAAGTTGCTGTTTATTCTAAAATGGTTCCTTTTACTCGCTATAAATGTAATTCCATTGAAGCTACAAAATCTGTAATCAATATTCTTGCAAGCAAACTTGATATAAACAAAATCGCTTTGCCTCCGTATCTTACATACAACGATTATCTTAAATTCATTGATGCCTTGAATAATTACTACGTTTATTGTAAAGAAAACGGAGTTCATCAATTTGTTGTCAATTTAAGAATGATTAAAGATGAATACGAAATTGAATGCACAAAAGAAGCCGCACGTATAGCAGATTTAATTATTGATAAAATTGAAGAACAAGTTATTTCTGGACAAATTAAAACAGAAATGGACGTTGCCCTTTTTATTGAGCGCGAATGCAGAATTCACGGTTGCCAACGAACAGGTTTTGAAACTCTTGCAGCAGGACCAGAAAGAAGTTTTGCAATTCATGCTTTTCCCGGATACACTTCTGCATCTTGGCCGGATAACGGTTTGTCAATTTTAGATTTTGGTGTTGTTTACAATGGTTATACAAGCGACACAACTCTTACAATTGCAAAAGGTGAATTATCCGAAGGGCAAGAAAAGATTTTGTCGCTTGTTCAAAAAGCATACGATGAATGTTTACAACTTTACAAACCTGGTCTAAATATAAAAGATGCAGCAAGTAAAGCGGATGAAGTTTTTGCAAAAGCTAAGCAAAAAATGCCACATTCATTAGGACACGGAATCGGTCTTGAAATTCACGAAAGTCCAAGAGTTAGTACACGAGTAGATTCAAATGCAACTTTTAAAGAAGGGATGATTATTACTTTGGAACCGGGACTTTATGATGAAAAAGAAGGCGGATGTCGCTTAGAAAACGATATTCTTATAACACAAGACGGAAACGAAGTAATTTCACATTCTCGCATTATAAGAATTTCATAAATTTTTAATCAAAGATTTGAGCAGAAAGGTTTTGCAATTCAATTTGTTCCAATACAGAATCTGCGTAAGTTTGCAAACCTTCTGCCAAACTCTTGTCTTCCAAATCTTCTGACAATTTTTTTGTATAATCTATCAAATTAAATAAAACTTCATTTGTAACATTCATTTCTTCTTCCGAAGTTGTAGCAACGTATGAATCTGAAATAACACCAGATTTTAATAATGAATGAGCTGTTTTTAATAAACCAGGTTTTCCAGACATTTTTGCAATTACATATTCAATTTGTAATCTTACTTTACTAGTCAAAAATTCCTTTTTTATATCTTCTGGTAAGAATTCGCACAAATCAAGTAATTTTTTGAACAATTCCAATTCAGAAGTATACTGAAGTGCAAGCTCGTCATCTTCCAAGATTCGTTCAATTTTTGGTAAAAGGTATTGAACTGTTTGAACAAGATTTTCCGAAGAATCTTCATTAGGGATTTGCTCTGTTACAACTCCTTCCTCTGAAATATCATCTTCACACTTTTCTTCATTACCAAAATCTTCTTCTTTAACTTCTTCTTCAAAAATATCGTCGTTTTCTAAAATATCATTCAAAGACTCTTCTTCTTGTTCTTCTTGGTTTTTAGAAAGTTCAAGCTGGTCGTTTAATTGATTTTTTTGTTCTTCTAGAAGATTTTGTTGTTCTTCCGCAATTTTTTGTGCAATTTTTTGAGCATCAATTACACTTTCCATAACTTTATTTGCAGTATCAAGTGCACTTAATTGCAAATTTTCTGCTTCTTGCAATTTTTGTTCTGCTAATTGCAATTTATCATCAATTGATGCTTGATTTTGAGAAGACATTGTCTGATTTGGAACAGAAACTGGCTCGTTTTGAGGAACAAATTCCTTTTGATCAAGTAAGGCTGCTAAGTCATCCTCGTCTTCATTTGAATTTTCAGTTATTTCTTCTTCACAAGCTGGATTATCTCCCATCACATCAAAATCAAAATCATCGTTTTCATCTGACTCTGCGATTGCAGGAACATATCCTTCTAAACTTTCAGGTTTTTCATCGGCAGCCGAAAGCAATTCTTGTTCCGTAGACAAAGGCGCTTCTTCTTTATTTTCAAAAACGTCAATTTCTTCATCTGCAACATCTTTTAAATCTGGTGCAAAGAAATCGTCTTCTTCTTCAATTAATTCTTCCTTAAAAGGAATATTATCGCCCATTTTTTCAAAATCAAAAACTTCATTTTCATCAGAAAGAAGTTCAGAATTCAATTCTTCTTCTTTTATTTCTTCTTGAGGAGCCACAACTTCATCTTGAGGAATTTGATTTTGTGCAGCAATATTCAATCTTTTTTGCAAATTCTGAACTTGTTTTGAAGCAAGAACATTAGGTTTTTTAAGCGATTGACTTTTGTTATAAGTCTCAATTGCTTCAGGAAGTTTGTTTTGTGAAATATAAACTTTTGCCAAAGTGTTGTATCCATCAGGATTTTGAGCTTCTTTTTCAATAAAGTTTTTTGCCATTTCTTCAGCCTGCTGATCTTTTCCTTTTTGAATAAATCTTTCAGCCGCATTTAACATATGTTTGTTATATTTTTTATCTACTTTATTAATTCGTTCGTGAATTTGCTGTGAACGTTCATCTTCATCAACACAAATATAATATTGTTCACACAAATCAAGAACTTGAACATCTTCATCGCCTGTCTCTTTATATAATTCTTTTAATGATTCATGAGCTTTATCATATTCTCTTGCAGACAAAAGAACGTGAACATATTGCTTACGAACATCTTTATTTTCTGGTTCAATTTCAAGTGCCGAAATTACAGCTTCCAAAGATTCTTGAATTTTTTCACCTTTTTCTAATGCTTCTGCCAAACCAGACAAAATTTGAATATCATTATCATTATTTGAATAAGCTTTTTTAAATGCATCTTCTGCTGACAAATAATCGTATTGGTCTAAAAAAATTTTACCCAACAAAGAAAGCAATTTGGAATCATTTGGATGAAGGTCAATTGCATGAGTAACTAAATCAGAAGCTTCTTTGGAACGCTGACATTTTACAAGCAATTCACTAAAATCTCTAATTGCATCAATCCAGCCCGGTTTTGTTTTGAGAGCGATTTCAAAACAACGGATTGCATCTGAATATAAATTTGCTTCTTTGTAACATCGAGCTAAGTTGTAATTTATAATTGGATGATTTTGGTCAATTTGAAGTCCGCGTTTAAAAGAATTAATTGATTTTTGATATTCTTTGCGTTCAAGATAAATTGATCCTAAATGATTATAAGCCAAAACATCAGTTGGATTTTCGCTAATTGCAATTTCAAAACAATCGATTGCATCATCGTATTGTTTCATTTCTTTGTATGTAAATCCAAGTGTGTAATTCAACATTGCGCCATTTTCACCTTCGTCTAGCGCTCTATTTAAAATAATTATGGAATCTTCGTAACGTTGCAATCGTCTATAAATTGCACCAAGACTAATCATTGCATCAACATCTTGTGAATGAAAGGTAATTATTTGTTCAAAATATGGAATAGCTTTTTCATCTTCGCCATTTTTTACATGAATGTTACCAAGTTCTTTTAAGTAAACTAAATTATCAGGTTCATCTTTTAATAAAGTTTTGTATAATTTTACAGCTAACGCAAAATCACGTGAAATAACAGCGGCTTGTGCTCTTGATAACAATAATCCTTTTTCCATATAAAAATCCTTTTCTTATCCTTATATAATTACCCATTTATAAATTATTGTCTAGATGCCAAAGGGCGTGCAAAAACTTCTTTTGATAAATCTCCGATTATTTCATCGTTTTTACTAGACCAAGCTGCAACTGCAAAATAATAAATTTTTCCATTTTGAAGTCCTGTAAGTGTAAAAGAATTTACTTCACCTACATTTATTGGTGATTCACCTTCCAAAGCGATTCTTCCCAAATATTCACCAGGTCTGTTTCCATAAAAAATATAATATCCACCAGTTGTTTCATCCACAGAATAACTCCAATTTAGAGTTACTTGTCCGTTTCCTGCAACTGCTTTTACATACATAGGAGGAAGTGGCAACGGTAATTCAGAATAATCAAGCGTAATTTGTGTTACAGATGGAGTTTTTTCACCATTTCCATCTGGATACAAATCAACAGCAACTTGAAAATACAAACCACTTACATCATCAATTTGTTCATCACTTTCTACAGGCTTCCATTCAGGATAATCTGCTGTCCAATTAAAATAATTATCTCCAGAACGCACATAAAAACGAACGTCTGTTTGTTCCGGTGTATTAAATTCAGCACGAAGAGAATTCAACGAAGAACCTTTGGAAAGCATAATCGGTTTTGTTTCAAATCTGCCTCCGTCTGGAGAATACAACACACGATTTTTTAATCCAGCGTTTTCTGAAGATTGATAATCTGGAGCAGAATATGGACGACGCAAAATTCTTATATCATCGATTTTTCCTGTATAATCTGAACAAAAATCAACTTGTGAAGGCGTTCCTAAAATTGCTAAGAAAACTTCTCCGCTTTCGTCGCCAGTTGAAGTTACATACTGAATATCTTCTGTAATTCCATTTACCAAATATTCCAAAATTCCACTTTCGCAATCAAAAGAAATTGCATGATAAGACCACGAATCTGGAATCAAAATTGATTTTCCTGTGAGTTTTAATTCTGAAAGACCATTTTTACGTGTGTAATAATCAAAAATATTAGAAAAATTCCATTCTAAATGTCCATTATTCATAATTCCATTTAATAATTGATAAATTAATTTTCCTTCCACATTTTTTGCGGATTCCCAATTAAAAATCACTTCGCCATTTTCTGAAACTGATGGACACAACCAAAATTCAATACAAAACGAACCAATTAATCCTTCGTTACCAAAAAGAGAATTTCTGTTCCCTAAAAGGCTCAAACCGCCAATATTGCGACTTAATCCTGCGGATTTTTCCATAATTGCGTTATCACAAATCTGTAATGAATTTGAAACAACTTTGTAATTCCCTTCCGAAACACAATTTTTGGAATCTTCAAAATCGATTATTAAATCTGTGTAATCATCTTTTTCAAATGAATTTGTTGCAAGTTCCAAACAGTCATAACCAAATCTTCCGCTACCGGTTGTAACGTTATATGTATATTCCAAATCTTTCCAACCATTTTTTCCGCCAAAAACAATTTCTTTTGCAAAAAATGAAGGAACACAAAATGAAAAAAGACCTATAAAAATAACAAATTTTTTGATACAATTTCTAAACATAAAATGACAACCAAAACTACACGTGATTTGTTACACGAAACAGCTCTGAAAGCTCCTTTATCAAGTGGCGTTTATCTTTGGAGAAATCCAGAAAACACCGTAATTTATGTAGGGAAAGCTAAAAATCTCAAAAATCGACTTTCTTCATATTTTTCTGGAAGAAAGGATGTTAAGACTCGTCTTTTAATTTCCCACGCCGCAAGCATTGAATACATCACAACAACAAACGAATACGAAGCTCTGTTGCTGGAAAACAATTTAATTAAAAAATACAACCCACGATATAACATCAACTTAAAAGATGGCAAATCTTATCCAGTTTTAAGAATTACGAACGAAGATTTTCCCCGCATTTTTAAAACCAGACGCATTTTACAAGACGGTTCCAAATATTTTGGTCCATATCCTGATGTAAATGCTCTCGACACCTTTATAGAAACAATTTTTAAGTTATATCCGGTACGTCGTTGCAGAACTTTTAGAAAAAGAGAAACGCCTTGTCTTTACTATCACATGAATCAATGTAAAGCGCCTTGTTGTAAAAAAATTTCTAAACAATCCTACAATGAATTTTTCGGCGAAATAACAACTCTACTTGAGGGAAAAGGCGAAGAAACAACTGCAAAACTTACAAAACAAATGAAAGATGCTGCAAAAGAATTAAACTTTGAAAAAGCCGCTCGATTACGTGACGGAATAAAAGCGTTGATGGTTTTACAAAATCAAAATGTCGTAGAAAGTTTTGATAGCGAAGATAGAGATTACATCGCTTACAACCGCGAAGGTGAATTAATCAGTTTTACAGTTCTAAAAATCCGGCAAGGAAAATTAATCGGTAGAAATAACTTTAGATGTACGAGTTTGAACGAAGACGAAGAACTTTTGGGTGAATTTATGAACGCGTATTACACAGATTCTACCCATATTCCTCCATATATTTACGTTCCAACACAAAATGGACTTGAAATCGTTTCAAAATGGCTTGAAGAAACTTTTGATTCATCCTCACAAATTATTTTAGTTGATGATTCAATTCCAAATGCAGCTCGTCACAAAGCCGCAATGAATATGGCTTTTCAAAATGCAAGAGAAGATATTATTCGTCGTTTAAGAGAACGTGGTGACACTCCAGCTTTAGAAGAATTAAAAACACTTTTAGATTTAGACAATTTGCCTTTGCGTATAGAAGGATTTGATATTGCACACATCGGTGGAAAATTTCCAGTTGCATCATTAATCAGTTTTTATAATGGAAATCCAGATAAGAAAAACTACAGATATTTTAGATTAAAAACAACTGACGGAATTATCGACGATTTTGCCAGTATGAAAGAAGCCGTAAGCCGCCGTTATACACGTTTATTGAACGAACAGCAAGATTTGCCCGATTTGATTTTAATAGACGGAGGAATTGGACAAGTAAACGCCGCAGAAGGAATTTTGCAATCTTTGGATTTGGATATTCCGATAATCGGTCTTGCAGAAAAAAATGAAGAAATTTATTTACCGGGGAACAGTACGCCACTTATTTTGCCACGAAGAAGCGACGCCTTACGATTACTTCAAAGAGTCCGTGATGAAACCCACCGATTTGCAACAAGTAAAAACCAAAAATTGCGTACAAAAGAAAATACACAAAGTCCTCTTTTACAAATTCCAAACATTGGAGAAAAACGAGCATTACTTTTACAAAAAGAATTTACAACTCTAGAAAATTTATGTAACCAAGAAGAAAGCAAAGTTGCACAACTTTTGCACATCAAAGCAGACGAAGCAACTGATATTTTATTAAATGCAAAAAATCTTTTAGAAAAACAAAATCAGCAAAAAGAAATACAAAAACTTTCTTTAGGACAAGCGGGAACTACAAAAGAAAAAGCGGCGGAGTCTCAAATTATTTCAAATCTAGCAGATTTAGCATTAGAATAAAAGTACGATTAAATTAAACATATAAGAAAAAACATCGAGCGAAAAAGGCTCCCGTGAATAACCGTACTTATGCTCCGCTATTTCGACCTCGCGCTTCGCTTGCAGGCATTTTGCGAATAATTTTATCGGTCGAAGACCTTCGCAAAGCACGAACATTCACTCCGCCTTTTTCAGACGAATTTTTTATATGTTTAGTTTATCGAATTTACCCGGAATTTTTAAATGAATTTTACATATACCAACGTTCGTTTTTTTAGATAATCCCGCCTGTTTTGAAAAATTAAAGATTACATTTACCAACGTTTTTTTAGATATTTCTGCCTATTTTGATAAATTAAACAATTACAAATAATGTTAAAAAAAATAGATTTTGCGCGAGCGAACGGAGGTTGGTGGAAAAACACTCTGCTTGTGGCAGCCACAATAGTGGCTGGTTCTATAGTTTCTATACCACAAGCAGCGTGTAGCGAGTTATCGAGCGGTTTTGTGCCAGCCTACGTAAGCGGGAGCAATTTTAAATTATTTTTTTTACTCTTTGATTTTATATGTTTAATTTATTCGTAAGTTTATTCTATTGAAAATCTCACTGTTTTGTGCTATTTTTTGAAATATATTAGTAATAAATACATTTTAGGGAAGGAGGCGCAAGATGGGCGCTAGAGGTGAACTTTTTACAACTCAAGTTTATTTGGACAACAGATCTTATTTTTTTAATGTAAAAGAAAACAGAACTGGTGATATTTTTCTTCAAATTGTAGAAAGCAAAAGTAAAGATGGAAGTGATTTTGACAGACATCAAATTGCTGTTTTTTCAGAAGACATGCAACAATTCTTACAAGGAATGGAAAAATCACTTGAGTTTATAGAAAAAGCAAGAAAAACAAAACAAAAAGCAGCAAAAGAAAAGAAAGCTGCAAAAGAAGCCAAATATGGCAAAAAAGTTTACCACGTAAAAAAATCATCTGACAAAAAAGATGATGGAATTAAAAGAACAGGAAGAGTTCACGTTGTTTCTAAAAGAACAGTAGAAGAAACTCCTGAAACACAAGACTAATATTTAAAAGACATACGTTGAATTGGAGATGGTCCAATTTCACGACAAATCTGAACATGATCCCTGGTTGGATAGCCTTTATGTTTTGCGTATCCATACTGGGGATATTTTTTATCCATTTCTACCATTATTTTATCACGACAAGTTTTTGCCAAAATACTCGCTGCCATTACTTGAGGATAATTTGCATCCGCTTTTGGTTCTGCTCTACATTCAATAAAAACTTCAGGACATTTTGTTCCGTCAGTTATTCCTTTTAAAACAAAATCCTGTATGTTATTTTTATTTTTCCATTCTGGCAATTTTTCCATCAAAACTTCAAACGCAATTTTCATTGCCAACATACTTGCATTTAAAATATTGATTCTATCAATTGTTGCGTGGTCCACTAGACCAATTCCCCAACACGCTTTTTCTTTTATAATTTCTTCTGCATAAAGACGTTTTTTTTCGGAAAGTTTTTTAGAATCGTTCAATATTTCTAACGGAAAATCATCTGTCAAAATTACAGCCGCAGCAGAAACGGGTCCCGCAAGTGGACCTCTGCCCGCTTCATCAAAACCAACAGTAAGAATTTTAGAATCCTGTAACATTATTTTCCTCTAAGTTGATTTTAGATTCATAATCTTTATAAATTGCCTGAGATTTTTTTACAGATTTTAATTCACCTTTTAATTCGTTTGTAGAAAAATCACCTTCACAAGAAAACAGTTCGGCAATTCGTCCCATTGAAGCAGAAACTTTAAATGAATTATTTGCAATTTGTGTTTTACAATCATTTAGCGACAAAATAACAGCCGTATCACCACTACAACCGATTGTAGAATCTTTTATATTGATTTTTGAACTAATTCCAGAAATTACATTTGCATAATTAGATGATTTTAGCGCAACCAAACAATTATTCATATTTACAGAAGAATTAAAGGCGTCTATAAAAGTTCCATTTTTTTGGAAGTAAGTTGAAATCTGACAATCATTTAAATCTAAAATTGATTTTTCAGCTTTTATTAAAACTCCATTTTTTTCTTGAACTTGAATTACACAATCATTTATAAAAAGACTCGAATTTTTTACAATTAAATTACTGTCTTTTTCAAAAGTAATTGTTGCATTTCCATCGTTGCTAAATAAACAACTAGACAAAATTTCAGAATTCCCTGCAGGAATTTTTAATTCGCCTTTTATTCTAAATGAAGAAAAATTACTACTATTGATGGCTTGCAAACATTGAGCAAAACTTTTATAAGGTTTGGATTTTGTACCGATAGCTTCTTCTGCTGTCGAATTTGAATCAAAATAATAATTGTATTGGTCAATAATTACACCGTATTCAGAAATTTGACCTTTGTTTTTTTCATCTTGTGAATATGCACAAACTTTATAATAAACAGCACCTTCGTTTTTGGGTTCTAGATAAAAATCAACAAAAGAAGAATCTGCTCTTTTATAAGAAGAAAGTTGAACATCTTTGAAGATTTCGCTTGTGTTTTCATAATCTTCAGAAAGATTTTGTATAAAAAATGGCTCGCTGATTGCATAAAACAAATCACAATCCGCATCGCTTTCAATTTCGATATGAACTTTATTTCTAGAATAAAAATCACCAGAACTTGAATAAATAATTGGTCTAGATGGAGGACGTTTATTTATTTTATATTCTTCAGTAATTTTTCCTTGATAAACAGAATCTGCATAAATTCCAATATCAAGTTGGCCAGAAAAACTGTCGCCATAAAAAGTATCTATTGAAATTTCTCTAAATAATTCTTGATAATCTACACTATTTTTGTTCAAAATTCCCAATAAATATGAATTATCACCGTTTATAGAATAAGTTACAGCGCCATTTTCTTGAATTTGCGTATTAATTTGAGGTTTTGGAGGAAGAACAAAAAATTCGATTGGATTTCCTTGATTATAATTTATACTTTGCCAATAAACGATATGACTAATTGAGCGGTCTATACGTACAGGTTCTGTTGGTAAACTCCACATTCCTGAATCAATTTTATAAATATAATTTTGATTTACAAAATTTAAAGTTTCCCAATCATTTACTTCAAAAGGAATATCTCTTCTACTAAAAATGCCCGCTGATTTTGGATATGTATTAATCACAAAACGCCATTTTTTATCAGTTTGTATATCCCAAATTGTACAAGGAATTGTTCTAGTTAAAACACTATTATTTGATAGACTAATATCTTGTCCATCTATAAAGGAATCTGGAGGTAAACCTAAACTAAATTGCAAAGAAGACGGAATTGATAAAACAGAGCCCGCTGTATAATTTACATGACCTGTATCCAAAAACATAGAAATAAACTGTTCGTAAGATTTATTAAAACCGTCATCAGTTTTTACAGAAAATTCTACAATTTTTTCTTCTTTAGAATTGCCAAGTTTTTTTATTCTTAATTTTATATCGCCAGTTGTATCAAGCAAAACAGGCCCGTCGTAAGCAAAACCAAATTCTTCGGGGTCAGTTCCATCCAACGAATACAAATATTCTTCATTTTCTGCAACTTGAATTACAAGCATTTGTTTGTTTGCCCAAGTTCCTTTTATAGGACTAATTAAATTTATTTGAGAAAAAGTTGGAAACAAAAAAACGGATAATAAAAATAAAAAACAAAAAACTTTTTTCATTCATTCTCCCATAAAAAGATAAAACTACTTTTTATTTCCTAAATATGGAGATAAAACTTCTCTTAATGTAGGATCTTTTTTGTAATAATTTTCTTCCAATTCTTCGTTTGATAAACCAACCAATTCGTGACTCATATAATGAATCCATCTGTTTTCTTCTGGTTTTGTAATATCAAAACGTCTACACCAATAATCTGGCTGAATTTCAAGTTGTTCTTTGTAATAAGTAAAATATTTATAATCGTGAACAACAACTTTAATATCTTCACGAGGAATTCCTCTGCTATTCATTAATTCTTTTACCAAACAGTTGATTGTATTTCCCGAATCAAAAATATCGTCTATCAAGAGAATTTTATCACCTGGGCGCAAATTCTGAGGAGGATATGTCCAACCATCTATAAAAACTTTTGTGTGATTTGCAACATCTGAATAAGAACGAGCAACAACGCCTGCGTACAAAACTGGATGAAATTTCTCTTTGGAAGCTAAAATTTTAAAATATTCACTTATAACGTTTGCCATGTACGCACCACCACGTAATGAAGCATAAATCACATCTGGAATAAAACCATCTTGAAAAATTTTATGAGCAATTTTAAGAGCGTCATTTCTTACAGTCTCGTATGGCAAAAATTCTTTAATCATAGTAAAACCTCGTAGAGAAAATTATATATCATAATGCGACAATTTACAATCAAACATTTTTTTAATGATTTTTACACATTATTATGATAAAATGAAAATATGAAACATAATATGATTCTTTCAGCGTCTGGTTGGCGTAAAGTTTTTGCAATGTCTGGGGATGAACAGGATAAAAGTCCGCTCATCAGTGAAGAAGATAAAGCGCTTAGTGTAATTGCAGCAAATGTTTTTTGTGAATATTTAAAAAATAAATCTGGTCAAGAAAATCCCGTTATAGCAATTGGTTATGATACAAGACCAACAGGTTTATCAATTGCAGGCGCGATGTTACACGCTCTTGTTGCCCAAAATGCAATTATTCAATTTTCGGGTGTCACATCTGCTCCTGAAATTATGGCTTATGCAAAAAAACTTGATGGATTCATTTATATTTCTGCAAGCCACAATCCAATTGGCCACAATGGAATTAAATTTGGAATAAACGACGGCGGAGTTTTAAACGGAACTGAAAATGCAAAACTTGTTCAAGAATTTTTAAAGCGACTTGAAAATGACGAAGAAGTAAAAAAAGAAGTTGAATTTGCATATAATTGTAGTTCAACACAATTAAAAGATGTTTTCCAATCATTAGAAACTTCTAAACACAATGCAAAAAAAGCGTATCACGATTTTATAAAACACACAATTTCGGATTCAGACAACAAAGATCATCAAACTGATTTTTTTGAAATGTTACAAACTTTTGCTGCCGAACGTCCAATCGGTGTTGTTTGTGACTTTAACGGTTCTTCAAGAGCGTCGTGCATCGACAAAGAATTCTTTAGAGAACAAAAAATTAATTTCTATTCAATCAACGAATATGAAATTGTACACGAAATTATCCCAGAAGCTGAAAATCTGATTTATGTGGCTCAAGAGATGGAAAGACTTCAATCTATCGGCGTAAAAGATGCAATTTTAGGATATATGCCAGACTGCGACGGAGACCGCGGAAATATTGTTTATTGGGACGAAAAACAAAAAAAAGCAATTATTCTAAAAGCACAAGAAGTTTTTAGTCTTTCTGTACTTGCTGAATTAACATATTCAATTTGGAAAAACGGTTCTGATTCAACTTTTAAACCTGCTGTCGCTGTGAACTGCCCTACTTCCATGAGAATAGAAGAAATTGCAACTACTCTTGGCGCACAAGTTTTTAGAGCTGAAGTTGGTGAAGCAAACGTTGTAAATCTTGCAAGAGAAAAACGCGCAGAAGGTTACAATGTAAAAATTTTGGGCGAAGGTTCAAACGGAGGAACAATTACTTATCCAGCAAGCGTTCGTGACCCATTAAATACAATTTTTGCGTTTATCAAACTTCTTTTAATGCGCGACGGTGGTTTGTATAGCATTTGGTGTAAAAAAAGTGGAATACCTTACAATCCTGATTTTACACTTACAGACGTTTTGGAATCTCTACCAAAATACACAACAACAGGTGTTTCTGAACCACGAGCGATTTTAAAAGTTCATTCCACAAATCAGGCGGAATTAAAACAAAAATTCCAGAGTGTTTTTGAAGCTGAATGGAACACATCGCCTTTACCACAAAAATACGCACTTACTTCATATCAAGCGGTTATTACAAACGGAACAAAAGAAACTAAAAATATAAAAGATTTTAGTCTCTCTCAAAAAGGTGGATTAAAAATCATCTTTAAAAATAAAGAAAATCAAGACATTGCATTTATCTGGATGCGTGGTAGCGGAACAGAACCTGTGTTTAGAATAATGTGCGATGTAAAAGGTGATAATCCACAAATGGAAAAAGAGTTACTTGAATGGGAAACAAAAATGCTTGAAAAAGCAGATAAATAAAAGAATAAAATCTAGTTATTAAATCTGTTTAAGAAAAGTTTTGTTCGTTCTTCCTGAGGATTGTTTATTACTTCTTCAGGATTTCCCTGCTCTACGATTACGCCGCCGTCCATGAAAATTATTTTGCTCGAAACATCTCTTGCAAAAGACATTTCGTGAGTAACAATAACCATTGTCATTTTTTCTGCAGCGAGTTCTTTTATTACAGCAAGAATTTCACCAGTAAGTTCAGGGTCAAGAGCCGAAGTTGGTTCATCAAATAATAAAACTTCAGGTTTTAAAGCCAATGCTCTGGCAATAGAAACGCGTTGTTGTTGGCCACCACTTAATTCACAAGGATAAGAATCTGCTTTTGCAGACAAATCCATTCTTTTTAATAAATCAAGTGCAATTTCTGTAGCTTCTTCTTTTGATTTTTTTAAAACCAACATTTGAGGTGCTACAACATTTTGTAAAACAGAATAATGAGGAAACAAATTAAAGTTTTGAAAAACCAATCCACTTTTTAATGTGATTTTTTGTTTTTCTTCTTTTGAAGCATAAACTCCATCTTTTACAAGAGTCATGCCACAAATTTTTATCAAACCATTTTGAACAGTTTCTAATTGAGAAATACAACGTAAAATTGTAGATTTTCCACTTCCACTTGGCCCGATAATACTTAAAACTTCACCTTTGTGAACAGAAAAAGAAATTCCTTTGATAACGTCTAAATCACCAAACGATTTTTTTAAATTTTCAACACAAATAATTTCTGTATTTTCCATTAATTTCAAATTCCTTTTTCTGTTTTAATTATAATAAGATAGTTTTTTTTCTATTTTTTGGAAGATAAAAGAAACGCCCCAGTTCATAACAAAGTAGAAAACACCTGCTATAAATAAAGGCACAAAACTGAACATTGCACTTTGTCTTTCTTTTGCAACCATTAATAATTCACTTACACCAATTACACTTACCAACGCAGTGTCTTTTACCAAAGTAATTACTTCATTTCCCATTGCAGGAATAATTCTTTTTATAACTTGTGGTAAAATGATTCTAAGAAATGTTTGTGGTGAAGTATAACCCAAAACTTTTGCGGCTTCGTACTGTCCTTTTGGAATAGATTCAATTCCACCTCGATAAATTTCTGCAAAATAAGCAGCGTAATTTATGGATAAAGCAATAATTGCAGCAGCAAATCTGTTCCATTTAAAAGTAACATCAAAACCAAGTGTTATTAACCAACGAATGAATAATCCCGGTCCAAAATACACAACAAGAAGTTGGAGCATAAGAGGAGTTCCTCTGATTATCAACAAAAACACATTTATCAAACCTGATAAAAATTTATTTTTGGACATTCTTCCCATTGCAATAGGAAGAGCTAGAGGAACTGCAAAAATGATTGTTAGAAAGAATACTTCAAGCGACGTAAGAGTTCCTTCTAACATCGCATGAAGCATTTTTAAATATCGTTCAAAAGTCAAAATTATTTTCCAATAACAGAAATGTCTTTACCAAACCATTTTTGGCTGATAGCTGCAACAGTACCGTCTTTTGCCATTTCAAGAAGAATATTTTGAACTTCATCACGAAGTTTAATATCACCTTTTCTGAAAGCAATTCCGTATTCTTCGTTAGAAAGAACTTCGTCAATTGTTGTAAATGGTTTTCCTGTTTGAGTAATTGAGTAGTTTCCAACAACGCTATCCATTACAACACCGTCTACACCACCAATATCCAAATCATTTAATGCTGTAATATTATCTTTGAACATTACTTTTTCTCCCAAACTTGAAGAGAATGCAGCATTTCCTTCTACAGCGTCTTGAGCACTTGAACCAGATTGAATACCAACTGATTTTCCTTTCATATCTGCAAGAGTTTTAATTCCACTGTCGTTACGAACAATTAAAACTTGTGCGTTATTCAAATATGGGAATGTAAAAGCAAGAGCTTGTTTTCTTTCTTCTGTGATTGTAAGACCATTCCAAATACAGTCGATTTTTCCTGTATTAAGTTCCATTTCTTTTGCATCCCAACTGATTGGTTGAGCAACAAATTCTACACCAAGACGTTTTGCAACTTCTTTTGCAAGGTCGATGTCATAACCAACAATTTGATTATCATCATCACGGAAACCTAATGGTGGGAATGAATCATCTAAACCAAGAACAAATTTTCCTCTTTGTTTTAATTCAACAAGTGAATTGTCGCCTTTTTGTGTTTTTTTACATCCAAAAACTGTAAAAACAGAAGCACAAATAAGTGCAATTGCCAATAATTTTTTCATAATAAACCCCTAAAATTTATTTAATATTTTTTGCAAATTGTTTTAATTCTTCAATTTGCTCTTTTACTTTTTCAGCTGCTGGTCCACCATCAGTTTTTCTTGTTTGAACACAAGCAAGCGGTGTGATTTTTTCAAAAATATCTTTTTCGAACAATGGACTACATTCTTTGTATGTTTCAAAATCCAATTGTTCTAATTCGCAATTATTTTCGATTGCAATTCTAACAAGTTTTGCAGAAACACCGTGTGCAGTTCTAAAAGGAAGTCCTTTGCAAACTAAATAATCAGCAATATCTGTAGCGTTCAAATATCCACCTTTACATGCATCTGCCATTTTTTCTTTATTCCATTTTGCAGTTGCAATCATAGAAGTAAATACTTTTACACAAGATAAAACTGTATCACAAGCATCAAAAAGACTCTCTTTGTCTTCTTGCATATCTCTGTCATAAGCAAGAGGAAGTGCTTTCATCATTGTAAGTAAAGCAAATAAATCACCATAAACTTTACCAGTTCGGCCACGAATCAATTCTGCAAAATCAGGATTTTTCTTTTGTGGCATGATTGAACTTCCTGTAGACCATTTTTCGCTCAAATCAATAAAAGCAAATTCTGTAGTTGCCCACAAAACAATCTCTTCACAAAAACGAGATAAATGCATTTGTAAAATACTTAAATTTGATGCAGTTTCTATACAATAATCTCTGTCGCTAACGCTGTCCAAAGAGTTTTTTGTTACACCTTCAAATCCAAGTAATTCAGCTTCGTATTTTCTGTTTAAAGGTAAACCACTTCCTGCCAAAGCCCCTGAACCAATTGGAGATAAAGCCATGCGTTTTAAAGAATCTTCCAAACGTTGCCAGTCTCTTACCAAACTCCAAGCCCAAGCACAAACATGATGAGCCAAAGTAACTGGCTGTGCGTGTTGCATATGAGTAAAGCCTGGAATTAAAGTTTCTGTATTTTCTTTTGCGATTAAAGTTAGAGCGTCTATTAATGTTAAAACTGAATTTTGAATTTCTGGAATAAATCTTCTTAAATAAAGACGTTCATCTAAAGCAATTTGGTCGTTTCTACTTCTACCAGTGTGAACTTTTTTTCCAGCTTCACCAATTCTATCTGTCAAAGTTGCTTCTATAAATGAGTGAATATCTTCTGCAGAATAGTCAATTTTTAATGAACCTGATTCCAAATCTTTTTGAATTGATTCAAGTCCATTTACAATTTGATTTGCTTCGTCTTCTGAAATGATTTTTGTAAAAGCAAGCATTTTTGCGTGAGCGATACTTCCTTTTATATCATCCAAAGCCATTCTTTCATCAACATAAATGGAAGTTTCAAATTCTACTGCTTGAGCATCTGGGCCTTCTTCAAAACGTCCGTGCCACAATGCTGCGTGATTATCTTGTGTTATAGTTCCGTGCTGTGCCATAATGATTGATTATATATCAATAAAAAGTGTATTTCAAGTTACTGATATATAACCAATTAATCTTGTTTTCTTTATTTTTTTTCTGGTTTTAAGTAAACAACAACGTAATTTTCCAAATCAAAATATTGTTGTGCACTTGTTTGAATAATTTCTGGTGTAATCCAAGAAGCAACAATTCCTTTTTTATTCAAATCAACAACATTTTCTGGTTCATCTTCAAAAACTTTACTGTTTACAATTCTATTTAACCACCAATTATTATCTTGCAAATCAGTTTCTGCGCTACGAATTCTATTTTCACAAATATTATCTGTGTAAGATTTTTCAATTCCATTTGTTTGTAAATCACGCAAGAATTCTAAAGCTGCATTTGCGAGTTCTTCTTCACGTTCTGGATTACATTCAAAATTGATTTGAATAAGATAAGAACGTTCTGAAATTCCAGAAATGTCTCCATTTACAGAAACTCCGTAAGTTCCACTTTTTTCTTCGCGAATAACTTCTCTAAGTCTAGTTTCTACAATTTCACACATTGCATCAAAGATTTTTTGATCTTGATAAGTTTGATTTACATCGTTTTCAGTTGGCAACTTTCCTGTAAATGCTAAATAAACACAACCTTTGTCACCAATTCCGATATAAACAACTTCAGAGGTTACACCTTCATTTTTACTCAACTGACGATAAATTGTTTTTTCTTTATTTTCTTTATCAGATTCAATTGTACCCAAATACGAAGCACACAAATCAACAATATTTTTTTCGTTAAAATCACCAAGAATAACAAAAGTAAAATCAGCAATATTTCCGTAACGTTCTTTGAACAATCTTTCGGAATTTTCTTTGTTCATTAATGCAATATAATCGTTTGTAACTCCCAATGAACGAATATCATCTTTTCCAAAAATAATTTCAACGATTTTTCTATTGAAATTGTCGTAAGGAGTAAGCCAACGTTTTGAAGCTGTATCTTTGTAATTTTGCATGATGATTTCCCACGCGTCATCACTAAACTGAGGATTTGTAAAAATTTGATTTACAAGCTGCAAAGAAGTTTCAAAATCTTCATTATTTGTTTGAACATAAAAATCTTCGTAATTTTGCGATGTTCCAAAACTATAATTTATTGCTTTTGAATCCAAAAGTTTCTTTAATTGTGGCGCAGTAAATCCACTTAATCCTGATAAAGATTGATGAATTGGAGCAACGTCAGCATTTGGATAATCTGTATCACTAACAACAGAAAGTCCGCCCTTACTTACGCCGTAACAATAAATTTTATCTTTTTCCAATTTGCTTTTCTTTGTGATGATTTTTACACCGTTGTCCAAAATATATTCTTTTGCTTTTAATTTTGGCAGTGATTTTTTAGAAACGATTTTTGCTTTTGAAGAAGGTTTTTCCATCAAATTTCCTTCAATTTTTTCTTCTTCTAATGCTTTGATTTCTGAATTTTCATAATCATTCCAGATGCTAAAAATTGTTTCGTTTGTAGGAATGTCCGTTCTAGATTCTGGCGCACGTAATAAAATTGATTCCCCAAATGATGAATAATACCCTTTTATAAATTCATTAATTTCATCTAATGTTAAAGAATCAAGCATTGCATTTTCTAATGCGACAGCCTCTGTAGGATTCATTGTGATTTCACCAGTTAAAATCATATTAAGACAAAGTGAAATAAAATGATTTGATTCTAATTTTGGAATTGATTTTTCAAATTCAGCAACACGAACTTTGTATTCTTTGATTTTTCTGTTTGCTTCTTCTGCATTTACACCAAATCTTCCAAATCTAATATATTCATCTTTTAACAACTTGAATGATTCTTCAAACAAATTGTCTTTTGGAAAAACATACGCATAATTGAACTTTGTAAAATTGGAAAATGAATCAATTCCAAAACCAGCGCCAAACCAAGGTGCAGTTGGTTTTTGTGCAATTTCAGACATTCTTTCATTAAAAATTTCTGCCGAAAGCTGCACTTTTATTGAATTTAAATAATCGGTTTCAGTTTTAATTGGTTTGTAATCTTCAATTCGTTGGTAAACATTTAAAATCGTATTTTGGAATTCTGGATCTACAAATGAACAAATATCTTTTGTTTGATTAAAAGGAACGCTGTAAGTTGGAAGTTCTAGTTTTTCTTCTGACGCAGGAACTGTTCCCAAAATATTTTTGATTTCAGTTTCCAAAACACTTGTCGAAATATCACCAATTGCAATTACAGACATAATTTCTGGTTTGTACCATTTTTTGTAAAAATCCACTACTCTTTCTTTACTGATATTTTGAATTATATCCATATCACCAATTGGCATGCGATGTTCAAAACGTGAGTCTTTTAAGAAAAATGGAAGAACTTTTTCCATCTGGCGACCGCTTAAACTTTGTTGTCTGCTTCGCCATTCTTCCAAAATTACGCCTTTTTCTTTTTCTACTTCTTCGTCTTCAAAAGAAACTGCACAAGCCCAATCATGCAAAATCAACAAAGCTTTTTGTAAAATCTCTTTATTATCAGCTGGAATTTCAAGCATATAAACTGTTTCTTCAAAACTTGTGTAAGCATTTAAACCAGCTCCAAATTTCATTCCAACAGATTCTAAAAAAGCAATTATTTCATGTTTTTTAAAATTTTCTGTTCCGTTAAAAGCCAAATGTTCTACAAAGTGAGCAACACCTTTTTGATCATCTTCTTCCAAATTTGAACCAGCTTTTACAACTAAACGGAAAAAGATTCTGTTTTTTGGTTCAGAATTTTTCATTACATAATAAGACATTCCGTTTTCCAACGTTCCAATTTTTATGTCAGGATTTATTTGTAATGATTTTTCATTTGACCAAAGTAGATTTAGGCCAAAACTAACTACAACTAAAAAGATTGATAACTTTTTCACAAATGATTTCATTTAAGTTCCCTCGTATTTACATTTTTTCAATTTTTGTCAATTAATTCAAAATACATAATCAAAAATCATCTGTCAATATAAAATCGTTTGAAATAAAAAGAAATTATAAAAAAAAATCCTCGGAGTTATTTTTCCGAGGATTAAAAAAGTCTTTATACGACTAAATTATTAATTAGTCCCAAGCGTGTCCTGCTGAACCAAGAACGTCGATATTTTTGTGCATATACATTTTCTTAAGTTCATCACGAGCTGGTGCTAAGAATTCGCGTGGATCAAATTTTCCAGGATTTTCAGCTAAGAATTTGCGAACAGCAGCTGTCATTGCCAAACGTCCGTCTGAGTCAATGTTGATTTTACAAACAGCAGATTTAGCAGCTTTTCTTAATTGTTCTTCTGGGATACCAATTGAATCTGGGATTTTTCCACCAAATTCTTCAATAATTTTTACATATTCCATTGGAACTGAAGAAGATCCGTGGAGTACGATTGGGAAACCTGGAATCATTTTTTCAATTTGTTCAAGAACATCAAATGCTAATGGAGGTGGAACTAAAACACCGTCAGCATTGCGTGTACATTGTTCTGGTTTGAATTTACAACGACCATGTGATGTACCAATAGAAATAGCAAGTGAATCTACACCTGTTTTTTCTACGAAGTCTTTTACTTCTTCAGGTTTTGTGTAGTGGCTTTCTGCAGCAACAACATCATCTTCTACACCAGCTAAAACACCAAGTTCACCTTCTACAGTTACACCGTGTTCGTGAGCATAATCACAAACTTTTTTTGTAAGAGCAACGTTTTCATCATAAGGAAGATGTGAACCATCAATCATTACAGAAGAGAATCCGTTATCGATACAGTCTTTTGCAACTTCAAAATCTGGACCGTGATCAAGGTGAAGAACGATAGGTACACCTTTTCCTTCTGGATCAAGTTCTTTTGCATATTCTACAGCACCGCGAGCCATATTTCTGAGGATGTATTTATTTGCATAAGCACGAGCGCCTTTTGAAACTTGAAGAATTACAGGAGATTTTGTTTCTACAGCAGCTTGAATAATAGCTTGCATTTGTTCCATGTTATTGAAGTTATATGCAGGAATTGCATATCCGCCTTTGATAGCTTTTGCAAACATATCTTTTGTGTTTACAAGACCAAGTTCTTTGTAACTTAACATATCCGTTCCTTTTGGGATAACCCCGAATTGTGATTTTGTTGTATTTTATGATAAATATTCAATAAATTCAATATAATGAAGTTTTATTCTTTTTTCAAAAATTTATTTGTATAAACTAAAAAAATTGAAAATAAAATAAATAAAATGCTTAAAATTAAAACAATTGCAATGCTTGAATTAATCACGTATAAAGATTCCACGATTGCTGGAAAAAACAAAGAAACCAAGAAAATTGTCATAGAAAAAATTGAAAGTGGCACCTTTTTTTCAAGCAGATTTTTATAAAACTTTTTAAGATAAAAATAACAAATTAAAATCATTGCCAAATAAAGCAATGGTTTTAAGAAAATATAATAAGCAGCATATTTTGAATTAGAAAAACCTATAATTGTATAAGGAAGATAAATTGAATAAAAAGACATAATCAACGGAAAGAAAGACTTTATTTTAAAATCCCATTCATCTTTTGTTAATAAAATAAATAATCCGTAAACAACAATTGTCATAACTAAAGTTTGTGGAAAATAAAAAAGAAGATTTTGACCAAATGAATATGGAACTAATCTATGTGAAAACAAAACAAATTCTTGCACTGCGCACAAAAGAGTTGATGAAAAAACTCCTAAAAAAATAACAATCAAATTTCTTTTTTCTTTAGTGAGCAAACAATATAAAGTCAAAACTAAAGGTAATAACAAAAAACTAAACAAAAGCATTATTTTCTCCGTACATTTTTTATTTTGCTCTGATGCGCATAATTTGAGCAGTTCCTTCTATTGTGATTTTTTCACCTGGAAGAATTGCATAAATTTCTTCTGCATTAATTGTTGTTGGAAATTTATCTTTCCCTGTTTTTATAACTGCTTTTTGGCTGGAAATTACGTATAAAAGTTGAACATCTTTTGGTTCATTTCCGTTTGTTGCAAGAATACTCCAACCGCCTTTTACATTTACAGTTTCTAGTGAAAAATACTTACAATCAAATTCGCCGGCAAAAGGAGCAACAGGCATCATATCTTCGTATTTTATTACAGAAAGTCCCTTTTCAATATGAACTTCTCTTCCTCTTCCCCAATCGTAAAGTCTGTATGTTAAATCACAAGATTGTTGAACTTCGAGCAAACGTAACCCAGAACCTATTGCGTGAACAGTTCCTGCAGGAATATAAATAAAATCACCTTTTTTTACGTTTACAAATTCAAGATATTTTTCTAAATCATTATTTTGAATCGCTTTTGCTAAAACTTCGTTTGTGTATCCTTTTTTTATTCCGTACACTAATTTTGCATCATCGGCAGCGTCCAAAACATACCAACATTCTGTTTTTCCACGATTTCCTGAGCCTTCTAATTTTACGGCCCAATCATCATCTGGGTGAACTTGAATAGAAAGTGTGTCATTTGCTTGAATAATTTTTACAAGAAGAGGATGGTCGCCTTTACAAGCAGCTTTAAAATCTTCTTGCAATCCGTTTGGATGTGTTGAAGCAAGCCACAATTCATAGCCCCAAATTTTTTTAGATTCAATTGGATTTAATTTAATCATAGTTCACCCGATAAAATTTATTTTTGCCAAAGTTGTTCTGGGTAATATCCAGATTTGATTTTGTTAGCAATTTCAGTTTTTACAATTTCTCTGTCTTCTGGATAAGTCATTCCAAACCATTTTTCTGTTGAAGTAAAGAATTTAATAATTCCTTTGTTGTGAGCAATAATATCACTTGCTGCAACAGGAAGAAGAGCTTCTGCTTTTGGACTAGTAACGTTTGAAGAAATGAAGTTTTCCCAATATGTATGGAATTCTTCAAATGATTTTAAACTGAAACCAAATAGATTCATACTTACCCATTCATTTCCAGTCATAATTTTATTTTGTCCGTCAATTTCGCTGATAATCTTGTCGTCTTTGTCGTAATAAATTTTTAGATTTTCTACGATTGATTCAAGTTTTTCATCTTTTACAGTACAAACACCGCGGCTTACAGAACCACTTTTGCTCATTGTGTTTCCAAGAACATAACCAACCATTGCGTGTTCTGTACTCATTGGGTCAATTGAAGAAAGATATTTTCCCAAAGTTTCAAATGCTTCACGTCCATAATAATCGTCCGAATTAATTACTGCAAAAGGCGCATTGATTGCTTTTTCTGCACACAAAACAGCGTGAGTTGTTCCCCAAGGTTTTGTTCTATCTGCCGAAAGTTTTATTTGTTCTTCTGTTAATAAACTATCGTGACTTTGGAAAACATATTCTGCGTCAAAGTTTTTTGCAATTCTATCAAATAATCTTGTTCTAAAATCAGATTCAATATCTTTACGAATAATAAATACAACTTTTCCAAATCCGCTTTTCATTGCATCATAAGTTGCAAAATCAAGCAAACATTCGTCGTGAAGTCCAACTCCATCAATTTGTTTTACACCACCGTAACGGCTTCCCATTCCTGCTGCTAATACTAATAATGTTGGTTTCATTTATTCACCTCGATTTTTTTTATTTTTCTCATATTACCTTTTATAAAAATAATATTCAATAAAATGATTTTATTTGTTCAAGCGACAAAAGGATTCTTTCACACATTTTTTTAATTTCTTCCGTTGGTTGTATTTTATCAGGAATCATAATTGTGTGAAGATTTGCTGAAAACGCACTTTTTATTCCGTTTGGACTGTCTTCAATTGCTACACATTCTTCTGGTTTTAAGCCAAGAGAGTTGCACGCCATCAAATAAATTTCAGGATTTGGTTTACTGTGTTCCACCATGTCGCCACAAGTTAAAGTTTCAAAGTAATCTAAAACCCCAACTGCTTTTAATTGACGTTCAACAGTTGCTTTTCTTGTAGAAGATGCCAGCGCAATTCGATATTTAGGTTTTAAGTAATCCAAAATCTCTTTTGCAAAAGGCATAAGTGGAATTCCAGAAGAAAATTCTATCTGATGAAAATAATCACTTGTTTGTTGAATAAAATATTCTGAATCAAAATCAGCGCCATAATTCTTTTTTAGAATTTGAATTGTGTCGTTTTTGTTTGTTCCAAGACATTGTTTCATTACATCTTGAGGATTTGGCAAATTTTGTTTTTTTGCAACTTCAAGCCACGCTTTGTCGCAAATTGTTTCTGAATCTAAAATTACGCCATCCATATCAAAAATAAACGCTTTTATTTCTTGCATACTTTTTTCCATAAAAAATTATTTTTGTTTTAATTCCGTGGAATTAATTCTGCAGAAATAAAAATATCATCTTGATACCAATCAATCAATAACGAGAATATTTCACTTGTGTATCCATCGCATTCTACGTTTATCTTCCAAACAGTTCCAGATTTTAATTCATCTTGTGGAACTGAAAAAAGATTTACCCATTTATTGTTGTACAAAATAGAAATTTTTGAAGAATCTGTAATATCCTTTTTTGTTGCGCTGTCATAAACAAATGGGTGAAATGAAATTTCGCGTTTGGAATTTTTTAAGAAATCACATTTTATTAAAACTGGGTCAGATTCAACAGAAAATGATTTCCACCAAACATACGGTCCAACAACAACTTTTATTCTGTAATCGCCATCTTTTAAATAAACATTTTTTATGTCGTAAACTTTGTTTTTTTCTGCAATACGTCTAACTTCAGTTTTTGTTTTGAATGAAAAAACTTTGTCAAACAATCGGCTGCCTTTTACTGCAAATTCCCGTTCCGAACCTTCAACTTCTGGAATTTTATCATTGTCATTTTCAAAGAAAAACGCTTTTGCTGGTAAATCAAGATTTTCGTACAAAGATTTTGGCATTGTCATTTCGATATTAACTGGAGAATAAATGCCTTTTAATAAATATTTGTGAATTAATCCCAACTTCCACAAACAAACAAATAAGCCCAAAACAAATGCCACAGAAATTACAATGCGAGTGATTTTTCTTCGCAATTTGTCTTTTGGTTCAAATTTTGGAAAATCATACATTTTGACAGTTGCAACTGATTTTGCAATATGAACTCTTAATTCATGTAAATCGTAATGTGACAAATATTTTTTTACAGCTTTTAAAACTTGTTCTATACTTTGGAGGCGATTTTTTGCCTTTGGACGAATCATTTTTTTAATTAAATTGGCAACTTCCGATGGAATTGTTTTGTCAATTTTGCGCGGACGAATATATTTTCCTTTTTTGATAACTTTCAAGTTTTCCATAGAAAAAGTTCCCGCGTAGGGTTTTGTTCCAGTTACCATTTCGTACAACATTATTCCCAAAGCATAAATATCTGCACGACAATCAACGCCCGCACTATCTTCAAATTGTTCTGGTGGCATATAAGCGGGAGTTCCTAAAGCAACGCCTGATTCTGTAAGATTGTCACCTTCGGCAGTATCACTTGCAATTCCAAAATCAGCAAGTTTAATTTCACCACGTTTAGAAATTAAAATATTCCCCGGTTTTATATCACGATGAACAATATCTTTTGCATGAGCAGATTGAAGAGCATAACACGCATCTTGTAAAAACATCATTGCGATAGGAACTGGAAGAATTGTTTGCTTTTGAATCAATTTATCCAATGCAATTCCGTCTACTAGTTCTTCTACCATGTAGCGATAAGAACCTTCTGTAAAATAATCGAACAAATGAACAATATAAGGACTTCGTAAATCAAGAAGAATTTGAGCTTCTTTTTTAAATCGTTCCGCATTTTTTGAATTTGAACGCGAAGTCATTTTTTTAATTACAACATAGCGTTTTAAGGAAGGATGAATTGCTTTATAAACAACTCCCATTCCACCTTTTGCAATAATCCCTTGAACTTTGTATTTACCAATCATTTGTGGAAATTCATCACTCATTTTTCTACTCCAATAATATCTTCTTCTGGATTAAACGGTCTATTATTGTAAATAATTGCTATATTTTGTTCACACGGATTATGAAATTGTACAAACAAACCGTTTTGTCTTAAATTATATTTATTTTCTACAGGCCTGTGACCTGCTAAATAAATTGCATTTTCTGGGTTCCAATTTTTATCTGCAAAGAGATTTTTTATAATTTGCAAAACACTTCCGTCTTCTGCCTGATTATTTCTTGTCCAAGTTAATGATTCAACAACTTTTTCTTCAAGGCGCGCATCAATTAATTGTTGTTTTGAAAAAGCCATAAGAGGTTCTGCGTGAGAAATTACACAATATGGCGAACTTGCAATCAATGGCAGTGCATCTTCATAACAAGAAATTAAATATAAAATATCATCACCGTAATATTCACGAATAAAATCACGCACCATTCTTCCTTCGTCGGCGTATTTTCTAAAACCAAAATCCCCGTTTTCTGATTTATTCGTAATATTTTCGTGATTTCCTTTTAAAAAGTGAAAATGTTTTGGAAATTTTATTTTAAGAAGCATCAAACAAAGTAACGTGCTAAGACAATCTTTCATTTCTTGGCACATATATTTTCCAGTTTTTTTGCCTTTTACAAAATCTTCGTGAGCTTTTTCCCATCTAAGCACTGTATTTTTTTCAGTATGAATTGCGTCTCCCACACAAACAACATTTATCAAGCCTTTTTTTAGAGCCTGATAAACAGAAGTTGCTTTTGTAATTCCTGGAATATTTGCTTTTTTGTAAATCTTGTAAGTTAAAAAATTCTGTAAAAAATCATAACGAGCATGTAAATCAGGCAAAACAATCATTGGCAAATTATCATTAAATTCAATTAATCCGCCTAAAGTTTCACCATCAGATGCAAGTTGTCTGTAAGATGTATTTTCTTTATCCAAAACAGACGTAACTTGAATCAAAACATCAAACAAATATTCATAATCAGGAAGAGAATCAGATTGTAGAACTTTTTTTATATCAACTGGTAAATCTAACATTTTTACGAAATTACTAAATGCATATTTCCTATTGTTATTTTATCGCCAGAATTTAATTTGATATATTTATCATTTGGAATTCTTTTTCCGTTTACAAAAGTTCCATTTGTGCTGTTTTCATCTTTTAAGAAATAAGCATTTTTGATTTTTTGAATCATTGCGTGATGGCGACTTGCCAATTTATTATCTACAACAATATCATTGTCCGAATCACGGCCGATAGAAATTTTTGCAACCAATTCGATTTTTTTTTGGTTGAACATCAAGTAAGACGCAGGTCTTGATTCTCCATAACTTTCTAGTTGTTGGCCCACAGGACTGTTTGTTACAATTGTTTCGTCTCTCATTTTTACTCCCATACTAAGTTGATTTTAGTTTACTTCTTCAAGTAAGTTAGATTTTGTGTGAACATTTTTAAATATATTTATCATCGGTAGATTTGCTCTTGCAATATCAACCAAATTGCTTATGAATTTAAAAATCTGACTTCTTGTTGATGAATCAAGTTTTGCAAAACTCACAACCATTTTTGTATAACTTTCTAATTTATTTTCATCAATATCAGAATTAAATTTTGCTCCAGAAGATTCAATTATTTCAAAAAGAGTTGTGACAAATTTTTGTTTATCGCTTAACGACAGATTTTTTGTCCATTCATTAATCGAAACATAAAAAAATTTGCTTTCTTTAGAAAAATCTTCTTCGGTTACAAAAGAAGTTCCTATAAGTTGCCACGAAATTGGGTCATGTTGCATTATTGCATTTTCTGAACTTTTTACAATTTTGTAATTTACAGGATGATTAAAAATCATTCCAACTACAGAAAAATACGGATAGAAAGAATACAATTTATCTTGAATATTTTTAAAACTTTCTCTCTGATAAAATTCTTCTGAAAAACCAGGGCCGTCTAAATTATAAACAGCAGAAATTTTATTTTGAGTTTTTTTATCCACATTCACAGCAACAAACATTGCTTGATTTGCACCTTTTGAATGACCAGCAATTATAAAATCGCCTTTTAATTCTTTTTCTGCTTGCTTAAAATAATTTAATGCAAGAGTTTGTGACGGAATTACATCCAAATAAGCAAGTTTAAAATCTTCTTTAAATCCTACTATTGAATCATCAGTTCCTCTAAAAATTGTTATGTATTTTTTTGGCGCATAACAAAAAGTTGTTGCTGAAAATTGAATTTCATTTTCAAAATCTAAAACAGAAACATATCCGCAAACTTTTACAAGCGCAAACCTATTTGATTTAGAAACAATGTCGAATAACAAAGGAATATCACGATTAATTAAAACTCCCATGTTTTTTCGTTCATCATAATTTGCACTTGAAACAAATTTTTGGTTCAGTGTGTACAAAGTTTCTTGAAATCTAAAAGAATCTGTAAGAAGACCATCAAAGTTTAGATATCCAAGTTGTGAAAAAATCAGTACATCAATACAGTTTAAGGGAGAAACATCAAATGTTAAATCTCCCCGCCACTTTAGATAATCAAAACAATTCGTACACTCTGATTTCATAAATCTCCAAAATTAAAATGGATTTTATACTTTAAATAAATCTACATCATTACCAATTTTTGTAATTGAAGAAGACAAGATTTGTGAAATATCCTGAAGTTTTTGTGTAGTTGCATTTACAAAATTTGTACCGTTATTAATTTCGGCAATTGATGTATCTATATTACTCATAGAATCATGTAAATCTGCAACATCAGCTTTAATTCTGTCTCCACCAACTGTCATTTCTGAAGCAGCACCTCTAACTTCACTTGTACTATCATTCATTGCTTGCAATGCTTCAAGGATTTGTTGTGAACCAGCTTGCTGTTCTTCCATAGCACCTCGAATTTGAGTAATGAGTTCTCCTGTTAAGTTAATACGATTTGCAACAGCTTGCAAGGATTTTTCAGATTCTGTAGAAGCATCTACAACTTGTGAAATACCTTCTTGAATATTTGTTAATTCTTCGCCAATTTTATTTGACTGTTCTGCCGAAGTTTCTGCGAGTTTACGAATTTCGTCAGCAACAACACTAAATCCTCTTCCTGCTTCGCCTGCGTGAGCCGCTTCAATTGCCGCATTCATAGCAAGAAGGTTTGTTTGCTCAGCGATATTCTGAATAATTGTATTTGCATCCATCATTGCTGTAGATTGTTCAGCAATTTTTTGAATCAAATTATTTACAGAAGAATTTTGTTCAATTCCATTTTTTGCATCAATTTCAAGAACAGTAAATTCTTCTACCATTTTTACAACTGATTTATCAACCGAACCAATATTTCCAATCATTTCTTCTACAGCAGCGGATGCTTCTACAACACTAGATGCCTGATTTTGAATCATATTGTCCAAAGATTCGATATTTTGTGCAATTTGTGTAATTGCACTTGCTGAATTTTCTACACTATGACTTTGGTTTTCAATTTGAGTTGCGACATCTTTAATATTACCTGTCATCTGAGCAACAGTAGATGAAGAAATTGAAATTTCATTTGTAAGATTATTTCCAATTTTTTCCAAATCATTTTTAGAAGATTTGATTGTAACCATAATACTTCTGAATTTTGAAAGGAATTTATTTACAGAAACTATCAAACTATCAATTTCATCATTATATTTAATAGGCAACTGAACTGTTAAATCAGCCTGCCCAGAAGATAAGTCTTCAAGCAAAAGATTTACTTTTTTAATACGAGCAAGGACTCTGTTTATAATTAAACTTGAGAATAAAATCATTACGAAGCCGATAATTATCGCAGCAACAAGTATTACTTTTTGTACTTTATCTGTAGTGATATAAATCTGATCTTCTTGAACAAAATAAACAATTGAATAATTATATTCTGGAATTTCTTCAAAAAATGCTTCGTATGGAATATCTTCCCAATCAAAGTTTACATGCCCTTTGCTTTTTGTAGAATTAAGTTCATCTAATTCTGGGAAAATACTTAAATTACTATTTACTAAAGTTGCTTCTGGATGAATTACTATTGTATTTGCATTATCTATCAATGAAAAAAATCCAGTCTCGCCAATTTTAAATGTTTCGAACTCTCTTTTTATTTTATCTATAGAAAGCATTCCTACGTAGTAACCAAAAACAAGTCCTCTTTCATTTCTAGTTGGACGTGCAATTGGAATATAACGAGTTTTTCCATCTGTAGCGGTAATTACACTTCCAATGTAATAATCTTGTCTTTCATTTATCATTGCTCTGTGGAAATCTGTATTAGCATAAAATCTTTTTGTACTAGTTACACCGTTATCTCTATAACCAGTTCCATCAGGAGTACAGAACATTAAAAAATCATAATCTAAATTCTTCAAAAATTTATGTTGCATAAACCATTCAATTACTAAATCTGTATCGCCTGTTGCGCAAACATCAGCTTCGGAAAAAAGTTTCATATCATCAACATAAATTCCAAATCTATTTTCAATTTCTTTTGTACGCCCATCAACAACTTCTTCTGCCATTTCATAATACAATTCACCAACTTCTGCCCTAATAACTTTAGTTGATATTACCAACAAAATACTCATTAAAAAAACAAAAACAACAAAAATAAGTAGCCCACATCTTGCAGCCAAACTTGATTTTCTTTTTGCTTTATCTTTTGTATTCACTTTTTCTTTTTTAATTTTTGTTTTCTTTGTTTTCATAGCAACCTCATTCCTCAGCAAGAAAAAATTTATAACAAATACAATTATATACCTTTTTTTTTATTTGTAAATCTTTTTAATTCTACTTAAATTATTTATAAAATATTGATTTTTTACTTAAAAAAAATATAATTTAAGTATGGAACAAAGAAAAGAAGTAAGATTAATTGACATTGCAAAAAAACTTGGAATAAGTACAGTTACTGTTTCAAAAGCACTTTCTAATAAAGAAGGCGTTGGTGACGATTTAAGAATAAAAATCAAACAACTCGCAGAAGAAATGGGCTACAAAGTAAAATCTACAAATCTTCCAAATACAAAAAATGGAACTTTAACAGGAAACATTGGCATTTTAATTCCAAACAAATTTTTTTCGCAAGGAATGTCTTTTTATTGGTACGTTTTTAATAATGTTTCTACAGAATTATTAAAGAAAAATTATTATTCAGTTCTAGAACTTCTTTCTGACGAAGACGAAAAAAATCTAACTTTACCAAGAATTATTCAAGATTCTAAAGTTGACGGATTAATTATATTAGGACAAATTTCACCAGCATATATAGAATCCTTAAATTCCCGCTATGAAAATTTTATTCTGCTAGATTTTTACAATCAAACTAATTACGACTGTGTTGCAAACGACGATTATTATTGTTCATATTTACTTACAAATTATGTAATTTCACAAGGACACAAAAAACTTCGTTTTGTTGGAAATATCAATGCAACTTCTTCAATTTGTGATAGATTTATGGGCTTTCAAAAAGCGATGATTGAAAATAACCTTTGTTCTGATTTTTCACAAGCGATTTCTGACAGAAACGAACAAGGAAAAACAATTCCTATTGAATTGCCACTAGCTGACATGCCGACAGCTTTTATTTGTAATAATGATGATACAGCTGCAATGGTAATAGAAAAATTAAATGCAAATGGATACAAAGTTCCTGAAGATATTTCAGTTACAGGATTTGATAATTTTTCTACAAATAATTCCTTAAAAGTTCCATTAACAACAGTTTGGATAAATCCAGAAGACACTGCAAAAACTGCCACAGATTTGCTAATCAAAAAATTGAACGGAGAACCTTACATCAAAGGAAGACATATTGTAGGCGGAACTGTAATAATCAGAGATTCAGTAAAAAAAATTGACTAAACTTCGCCAGTTTCTTTTTGACCAAATTCGCAAACTGTTTTTTCGCTTTTAATAAATTCAATTTGCTCTAAGTTGTTTTTATTTTTCTTGTAGATTTTTATCTCACCAATTCCAAATGCTGACTGAACAACATTCAAAACATTTCTTTTTCCGCTTGCTAATTCCAATTGTCTGTTATACAAATCTACAACTTTACAGTAAATATCAACATCAATAACCCATTCTTTGCTATTAAAACTAACGCTATAATGAAGTTTTGCATCTTCTTCAGTTTCACCTTCTTCTAACGGAGATTGTAAACAATTCCAAACTGAAGATTTTGCTTTTTTTAGAGATTCTGTATTAAAAACAATTTTTTTATCTTCAATATCAAATACACAAGAAACTTTATCTCCATAAATTCCTTGAAGCACAAAATTTGAATTTTGTAATGCTAAACCTGAAATGGAACTTGTAAGATTTGAAGAAGAAATATGGAACCAAGTTTCTGGTAAATCACAGTAATAATGTTTTTCAATATAACCGTGAGATTTTAACGGATTTACAACAAATTCTTCATCATTATAAATTAAGGAACCAGCAAATATTGTTTTTAATCCAAGAGGAGACCAATTTTGCACTTTATTTTTATAACAATCAAATTCAGTTTTCTTAATTTCGTATTGTAAATTCCATTTTGCAAAACCAGCATTAGACAATAATTCAGGATGATTATAAGCTTCATCTGCTTCAACATTTATAAAGCCAGACAATCTATTTTCTGAAAAAATACAATTTCCGAGTAAAAATTCAAATGCTTTTTTAGAAAATTTCAACTCGTTCATAGAATGATATGAACAAATTTGCGAAGGATTTTTGCCTAAACAACCTACACGCATTACAACGTAAGAAGGTGTCATAATTGTTTCTGATTGAATTGATTGAACAGATTTTGTTCCGGCTAAAGCGTATTGTAAATCTTCAAGATTATTATTAATTCTAGGAGTAAAACCTAGAACAACTTCGGAAGGCGATAATGCGGCATTGACAGTTTCTAATTCAATAAAGAAAGTTGTCTCAACACCAGTTTGTTGGCTTGTACAATTAAAAAAGAATCTGAGAAAACTAATTCCCATTTTTTTATTAGCTTTCTCAAACCCTTGTTTTATATATTTTCGTCTTTTTTTTGCAACACTCATTATTTATTCACCTTTACTCTTTTATTGTCGGAAAGAATAAAGGAAACTTCAGCAAAAAAAATTATTTTTCAAAAAGTTTATCGATTGATTTTGTTAATTCAGCTTGTTCTTTTGGAAAGTTAGCGCTCAAAAATTCAAAACATTCAACAGCAGCTTTTTGTGCATGTTCATACCAAATAGAATACAATTCAGAAGTAATTTCTCCACCTGGGAAAGGAGCTCCTTGTACATCAGAAACTAAATCTCTCAACATTTTGATACATTCTTTTGTTTTCTTGTCCATAATCATACCCCTGCAATATACAAAATTCAATTTATTATAACACTATATCTAGTTTTTTACCACTAGAATTTATAGATTTATCACAAATTAAAACTTCATGACGTTCTTCATTCATTTTTTTGTACAATCTTTGAGCGGCTGCTTTTACATCATCATTTGTAATTTTAACAAGAAGTTGAATTTTTCTTTGTGATTGATTATCTGGAACTGCATACATAAAATTGCTAATTGAACTTGACGCTTTTCCAGTTGCATCTTTTGGAGTTGTAATCATTCCGTAGATAGAAATAATTGTTCTTTCCAAATCTTCTTTAGAAATTCCTTTTTCGGAAACTTCTTTTAAAACTTCTAAATAAACATCAAGGGATTTGTTTGGAGTTGGATCTCTATAAGAATAGAAGGAAACAACTTCTTCAATTGAATTATTAAATGCACCGCCACCATAAGCGCCACCCATTGTTCTGATTTTATCCCACAAAGAATGACCTGATAACCAGTTTGCTAAAACACCTTCTGCAATAGATTCTTTGGATAAAAATGAAGATGATGGAAAAACTGTTGCACTGTAACCAACTAACGACGGAATATTTACAATTTCTCTACTTATATTTTGGTGAGAATTATCAAAAATCATTTGAATTAATTCTTCTTTGGAGCATTGTTTTGATTCTGTAAGTGGTTTTAGTTTTGCTTTTTTTGCAAAATCAGGTAGTAAATTTTCAATTGTTTTTACACCTTTTTCATCACCAAGAAACTGAATACATGCACCAGAATTTACAATTGTATCGTACATTATTTGGAATTTTTTTACAAAGTGAGGAATTTGTTTTTTTGTGTATTCATCAAGAGTTTTTATTTGAGAAACACCGTTCATAACTTCATCGATTGCAAAATATCGGTGATAAAAGGCACTTGCTCTTTTTAATGCGTAATTCATTCCAGAAGGAACAAGGGATTGTTTTTTTGCCTGTTTAAATTCTGTCATTAATGTATCTAAACGCTTTTTGTCAGAAAAATTCATTGTTGTAATAATTTCTGCAAGCAAGTCTAAAGATTCTGCAGCTTTTTCTTCCAAAAATTTACAAGAAATTCCTAACCAATCCCGACCAATTACATTCAACGATTTTCTTTCTTCTGCCAATTTTTTTGATTCTTCACAATTTGGAACTGTACCAAATTTTGTAGTTCCCCAAACATCGCCCATAATTCGAGCACATTCTGTTGTACAATCTGCCCAATTTTTGTTATTCCAGCCCATATTTGTAAGAGTTTTGGAAAACATTCTTAAATGCTTGTAATCTTTTGCAGGAAGATTGTCCAAAGGAAAAGCGACTGTAAAATAAACAATTCCGTTTGTATCTTCTACGTTTTTACAAACAAAAATTTCATCGTTATTTTCTAAGGCAATTTTGTATGGAGTTATTTTAGTAATTTCTACGTCATCTGTTAAATCAGAAACTTTTAGATAAGGAATACATTTTAATTCTTCTTCAGTTTCTTCTTTTTGTTGATAAGCGTGTAATAAATCATTTTTTTGCTTTAATTCTTCTATATTAATAGTCTTTTTTGCTTTTGAAATAAAATTGGCTTCTTTTTTGTTACGTTCTTTTAAATATGTTTTAGAAGGTTCTATTGTAACAAAAATTGGTTTTTCATCTGCAAAAAAATATTTTTGAATCAAAGATTTTGTGTAAGTTGCATCGTTTTTAATTTTTTCTTTTACTTTTTCAAAATCAGAAATTGGCGACAAATATTTGTTAGGACTCATTCCTGTTTCCCAACCTTTTAAAACCGACGACATTAAATCTAAAGAATAAGGACCGTGAGAACGATAAATTTCTCTTAAAGAAAAATCAAGGCCCATTATGGCAGAATCAATATCTTCTTGTTTGATTTCTTCGTTGAAAACTTCGGTCATTGATTTTTGAATAAGAGAATAAACTTGATTTTCTTTGCCTTTTTTTACACCGAGAAGCCCAACAGAAAGGAATCCTTCTTCAGAATCATCTCCGCAACTAAAAACAAAATCGTCACCAAGATTTGCGTCCTTCAATTTTTTTGCCAAAGGAGAACTGTCGTTTCCGCAAATAAGTTCCATCAAATAATATTTTTCAATATCGTACTTGCCTGAATACCAACAAAGTTGAACATTTGAACCAGTTGTTCCAGAATCGGGCGCTTGAATTTTAAATGAAGGTGAAAATTCATCAGCTGAAGAATTTTCAAAAGAGATTTTATTTGTTTTTAATAAAGATTTAATTTCATCATCCAAAAGCGGAAGTTTTTCTTGAAAGTTTGGAAGAATATCGTAGCAATTATATTTTTTTTGCAAACGAGGAATATATTTTTCGCTCAAAAAATCAAGTTGGGTTGTTGTTGGAATATCTCCGTACAAAAACAACAAACAATTTGAAGGCGTGTAAAACTTTTTATGAAAATCACAAAATTCTTGATAAGACAGATTCACAATTTCTAAAGGGTCACCGCCAGAATTCCAAGCGTGATAAGAATCTGGATAAAGGGATTGGGTAAGTTCCCTGTAAGCAACTGAATCAAAGGAAGAATAAACGCCTTTCATTTCGTTAAAAACAACGCCTTGTATAGACAAACTTCCGTCTTGTTCAATTTCAAAGCGATGACCTTCTTGGCGGAAAGTTTCTTCTGTAATTAATGGAAAAAAAACTGCGTCTGCATAAACGTCCATCAAATTAAAATAATCTGACGGAATAATTGAAGACGCTGGATAAACAGTTTTTTCTGGATAAGTCATTGCATTCAAAAAAGTTTTTACACTTTGATTTTCCAACGTAACAAAAGGTTCTTTGAGAGGAAATTTTTGGGAACCACACAAAACAGAATGTTCCATAATGTGCGCAATTCCTTTGGAATTTTTTGCCAAAGTTCTAAAAGCAAACGCAAAAAGATTTTCTTTATCTTCTTTTAAAATGTGATAAACTTCGAGCCCCGTATATTTATGACGAAGATAAACTGCTTTTGTGTGATAATCTGTCAAATCATCAATAGAAAGCAAAACAAAATCTTTATATTCTTTACCAATATTTTCTTTATTCAAAAAATCCATATGAGCCTCTAAAAAAAAGGTGCCTAACAAAACATCAGACACCTTGAAATTTGTGATTTTATTATACAAAAAAATTAACTTTTTAACACTGTTTGAAGAAAATAAAATCTCCAGGAATCATTCTTAAATGGAATACAGTTTCTTCAGATTTATCCCATGGAGTTGATTCTTTTGTGTAAAGCGGTTTAATTTCTTTTAGTTTGAATGGCGATTCTTCATCACTATCAGGAATAATTTCTAATTTGTTTAGTTTTCCTTTTACGTGAATATTAAAATCAACTGGAGCACAACCGTCATTTGTATAACAATACAAACCAAAATTATTATTGTCGTAAGTGAATAAAGAAACCCCGTAACCACAATCTAAATAAACGTTTCCGTCAGCAATTAATTCGCTACGAAGCAAAGTAAGAACTTCTTTTGGTAAATCACGGATTTTTGATGGCATATCAGGAAGATTCATCATCATAAAGCAACCTTTTCCGTAAGTGTCGTACATCAAAATACTTTCGTGATATTCCCCGTGACCCGCATTACAGATGGACCATGACGCATTGTTTCTGTGTTCCAAAAGTGGGAATGAGATTTTTTCTTTTGTATTAACAAAATTCATTCCGAACTGACCGTTTACTTTTACTTGGAATTCATCAGCGTCAAGTCTTCTTCCGTTGTAACGAATTCCTGTCAAATCAGTAATTTGTGGATATTTTTGTAAAGCACCAATCATAAATCCTGAAGTTGCAATTACTTTTCCGCCGTTTTGAACAAAAGATTTGATTTTGCAAACAATTTCTGAATCAAAAAGAGACGACGCTGTAACAAGAACAGATTTTGCTTTTGAAGGAAAGTCAGGAACTGGTTCCATAGGAATTCCAACCATGCCCAAGAAATCTTCGAGGTGGTCTTCGCCTTGTGAATTTAACGGAATATAAACAGGAAGCCCTTTTGGTTCGCCCAAGGATGATAAAATACAATCGATTTTATCCATCATAAATCCCATTGGTGTAATTCGTTTGTTGTTGTATAACGCTGGCCAACAGAACATCATAAGTTCTTTTGCTTTAGAAAAACCTGTTAGATAAGCTTGTTCTAAATAAGTATCGATTCTGTCACATTCAAATGGGTCAAACCATCCTCCTCCGTTACGATTTGGGGCAACATTGTCCATATAACGAACAAGTGAATAACTTAAATAGCGAGGAAGATGTTGGTCTTGTTGCGCACCGTGACGAGTTTCTGTTCCTGTGTAAATCATATCGAAGATTTCGCGCTGTTCTTTTGGATTGTAACCAGTTTCTGCATAACTTTCGCGCCAGTTTGGATATTTGATGATGATATTACACTTTGGATTTACTTTTTTTGCAGGGTCGATAACAAGATTTTTAGAAACTTCCATCATTTTTGCAAGACGGAATTCCTGCCAAGATTTGTCGCCTTTTTCTTTTATACAATCTTCGCACATACATTGAGTAAAGAAAAAGTCATCGATAATAAATTCGTCAAAAAGGCTTGCTGTGTATTCAGAAATTTCTTTTAATAAATTTCTCATTCCGTCGTTGCAATAGCAGAATGTTTGGAATAAACGCTGACGTTTTTTGTCTTCATCGCATAAATCTGGAGTTACAGTTGTAATTCCACCAGAAACTTCAATTCCGTATTCTTGCAAAACACGTTTAATCATTAGAAGTTGTTCTTTTCTTGCAAAGGAACCTCTAAAAGTTTCTAGATATACTTTGTCGATTCTTGTATATTTAGTTAAAAAATCCGCTTCTTTTCTAAGTTGTGCTTCCGAAATTTTGTCTGCCCATTGAGCAACACAATAAACTACACGTTTCATAAAAACCTCACCTTTTTTGTAGTTTGAATTTATTATTAATTCACAAAGTCTTCATCACGACCGTGAATTATTAATTTACCGTCTTCGTAAGCTCTGCGTAATGTTGCAAAAAATTCACTTGTAACACGTTCGCAGTCGCTTCTTCTAAATGGTTTGTTGATTTCTTCTATAGAAAGAACATCCTGGCGACGAGTGCTAGAAACATTGTCCAAAATCTTATTTCTAAAATCATCTGGATTTGCCGCAATCAACAAACAAAGAGTTTGATCGTCGAGCAAACGCAATTGTTCTTGAATAAATCTATCGTCCGCGTTAATTACATCTTCCATTGTGAATAAACGACTTCTTAAATCCATGCCTAAATCTGGGTCAGATGCACTCAAAGACGCAATAATGTCGTTTTCTGCGGAAGGAGACATTTTTTTTAAGATTTGAGCAAGAGCATTTTTTCCGTCAATTTTTTCTGCCTTTTGGGAAGTTTGTCTTAAACTTTTTTCACGAAGCGCTCTATCAACCCGCTTAAGAATATCAGGAGAAACAGCTTCCATTTTGGCAAGGCGAAGAACAATTTCTTTTTTTTCTTCTGGATTCATTTGATTAATTACACTTGCCGCTTTTTGTGGTTGAAGATGACTCAAAACCATAGCCTGCACGCCGATATTTTCATCTTTTAATAGAATATAAATGCGTTCACTGTCAGAATCGCTCAAATAATCAAAAGGACGAGCGCCAGAAAAAGGAACCGTTTTTTCCAACATTTGGTTTGCTTTTTCTTTGCCATAAACTTTTGTGAGCATTTCACGAGCAGTTTCTACACCACCCGCCTGACGAGCATTTTGCAAAAGACTGTTGAATTCTGCAAGAATAGAATCGGCTTCATCTTTATTAACACTACGAATAGAAGCAATTTCTGGAATGATTTTTTCGATTTGTGCTTCAGATAAATGAGGAAGAATTTTTGCCGCTTCATCTTCACCGATTATTAAAAGGAATTTTGCAACACGTCTAAAAATGGAATCTTTTTGTTCAGTTTGGTCTTGAGTTACTTTAATCAAACCGCCAGTTTTTAGATAATCAGTTACATGTTGTAATTCAGGACTACTTTCTGACTTTTTGGAATTATCATTACTTTTTGCTGCATTCGAATATGCATTTTTTACCATATCGTTTAAATTCATAAGTACAATTTTACTACAAAATTTTTATAAAAAAAATCAAAATATATATAGAAATTGTATAATTCGACAAAATGTAAAAATGTACGAATAAAATAAACATATAAAATCAAAGAATTAATAAAAACAATATAAAATTGCTCCCGCTTACGTAGGCTGGTTCAAAACCGCTCGATAACTCGCTACACGCTGCTTGTGGTATAGAAACTATAAAACCAGCCACACAGTGGCTGCCACAAGCAGAGCGTTTTTGTCCCAACCTCCGTTCGCTCGCGCAAAATCTATTTTTTAATAAACTATTTATAAATGTTTAATTTATCTAAACATAACAACACGAACATTCACTCCGCCTTTTTCAGTCAATTTCATAAAATCATTCATCATTCTTCATTCTTCATCCTTCATTCATAATTCTTCATTCTTAATTCTTCATTCATAATTCATCATTCTCCATTCTTCATTCATCATTCTCAATTCATCATTCTCCATTCTTCATTCATCATTCTCAATTCATCATTCTCCATTCTTCATTCATCATTCTCAATTCATCATTCTTAATTCTTCACTCATCATTCTTAATTCTCGTTTCTTCATTCTCAATTCATCATTCATAATTCTTCATTCATCATTCTTCATTCTTCATTCTTAATTCCGTGAAGGACGTTAGTCCTGAACAAATCCGTGTGGCCCCTCTCTCTCCTCGCGCCTCTTTCACCCTCTGAATTCTGAATTCCGAATTCTGAATTTTCTTTCCATTGCATTTATAACAAAAATTCATACAATAAATATAGAAAGAAAAACGGAGTTTTTATGAAATTGATTTGTGGACCGATGGCGACTATTAGTCATCCGGCGTTTAGAATTTTGGTGGAACAGTTTGGTGGGTGCGATGAATATTATACTGAGATGATAAATGCAGGGACGTTGATTACAAATGGGCCGTTTGAAAAATATTACATTGATCCCACTCCCTGCCCAGAAAAATTGGTTTGGCAAATCATTGGTAAAAATGAAGAACTCACGACTTTGGCTGTAAAACAAATTGCGGAACTTCCGGGAATTGGAATTGATATTAATATGGGATGCTCTGCGCCTGATATTTATAGATTTGGTTCGGGAATTGCGTGGATGACAAAACCTTTGGAAGAAACTGCGCTGATGATTCGTAACGCTAAAAAACAGATTGATGAATACAATAAAAATGGTGAATTTCCAAAGCGTTTTAGTGCAAAAATCCGTTTAGGCGATGAAAATTTCACCGATGAATCTTTTTACACTTTTTGCGATATGCTTGTAAACGAAGGTGTAGAATGCATTACGCTTCATCCTCGTACAAAAAAAGAAAAATTGGCTCGCCCTCCTCGTCATTTTTATTGTGAAGATTTAGCTCAAAAGATGAAAAAACACAACATACAAGTTTATTTAAACGGAAATGTAAAAGATATTCCTTCTGCACAAAAAGCAATTCAAACGGCGCCGACTTGCGATGGTGTTATGATTTCAAGGGCGGCTGTTCAAAAACCATGGATTTTTGCTCAAATTAAATCTGAAATTTTTAAAGAAAACGTGCCAGATTCATCAATTTTGCAAAATGGAAAAATCGATATGCTTCAAATGGCGTTTGATTACATAGATAATGTAGAAAAATATCAGCCACAAGAATTCTGGAAAACACGATTACAACGATTTTTTACTTATTATGCGGACAATTTTTTATTTGCACACATGTTAAAAACAAAAATGCTCAACGCAATCGACAATCAGGATATGAAAGCTAAACTTGTGGATTTTTTTGAAAAATTTCCTGAAGAAAAGTATCGTGATTATTTAAAATAAAAATTGAAAGTCTTTTACAGATATATTATTATAAATTTATCAACTATTTTGTGGGGTAGTTTATGTTAGTTGTTGCTTGGATTCTTGTAATTTTAATTTTTCTATTTTTCTTTTTTTCATCAATCGGTAAAGGAAAAGCACTTTTATTAGAAAAAAATCATTTGTCAGATATTACTTTGGAAGATAAGTTCGATTCATATTCGTACGACGCAGAAAAAATTGAAGACATAAGCGTAAATTGTATAGATGAATCGTTAGTAATTCAACACACAGATGAACCTGAAATTTCTGTTGTAATGTATGGTGGATGGGAAGCTCAAAATGAACCAAAAATTTCGTTCAAAAATGGAATTTTAAGAATTATTCAAGAAGCAAGTAGCGATATGTACGAAAGATTGCTTGTAATAAATCTTCCTGCCACATCCGTTGGCGAAAATACAAACATAAACGTAGAACACGTTGAAAAAGACATTGTAATCAAAAACATAAAAATCAATAAATTAAACGCAATTAATAAAAATGGATTAATTCAAATTGAAAACATTGAAGCAAAAAATATTTTTGCAAAAAATAACGCCGGCGGAATCAAGATTTTGGAAAGCAACGTAGAAGAAATTAATGCAGAAACTTACACTGGCGCAATTAATTTAAGCGGAAAAGCAAACAAACTTGATGCAAAATCAAATTCAGGAAGCATTGAAACTCATTACAAAACAAATTTTAAAGATGATTGTTCATTCCAAACAACAGTTGGCTCAATAAATCTATTTTTAAGCAAAAAAAGTAGTTTTATTTTGGATTGTTCTTCTTTAGATTCGCAAATCCAAAACGATTTTACAGAAACAAAAACAAGCGGAAATTTGAACCAAAACGTAGGCACAAATCCAAAGCACAAAATTGTTGTAAAAACAGAAAGTGGATTTGTGCTTGTTTCTAAGAATGTGTAGTTTTTTTGTGCAAAAATAAGAAAACTAAAAAAAATTACAATTTTCGCACTTTTTCTTCTATTATATTAATTACTTTTATAAATTCTTCGTCGCTTTTTCCGGTGGGGTCGTCAAGTTGCCAGTTGTCGTCAAAGTCTTTTCCAATGTAGGGACATGTCACATTGCATCCCATGGAAATTGCCACATCAACAGAAGGGATATCTGAAATCAACTTGGAATATTGAGTTTGTTCCATGTCAATTCCGTAGAGCTTTTTTACAAGGCGAACTGCATCTTGGTTGATTTGGGGTTTTGTTTCGATTCCCGCAGAATAAAAATCAAACTCATCACCGCGAAAATGTTTTGCAAGGCTTTCAGCAATTTGACTTCGGCAAGAATTGTGAACACAAATAAAAGCGATTTTCTTTTTGGGTGGATTGTTTTGATTCATAGGGATAATATATTGAATTTTTATAAAATAAAAAAGAAATATAATAAATTAACTAATTTTATTTTTCTTCGAATTTTTTACAACAAAAAACATAGTAAATAATTCTTGACTTCTCACACTTTATGTAGTACATTGTATTACAGAGAGCAATTTTTTTCTTTTCGGAGGAAATATGAGTTTTTCAATTAGGTTAAATTCAAACGAAAAAGCTTTAGCTGAAAGCTACGCAAAATTACATTCGCTTAGTCTTGCAGAAGCATTCAAACAAGCTTTATTTGAAAAAATAGAAGACGAATATGATATTGCTTTGGCAGAAATTGCCTACAAAGAATATCAAGAAAATCCAAAAACATATTCTCATAATGAAGTCATCGAGATGTTAGGCCTATGACATATCATGTAGTCTATACAGAAAAAGCCATAAAAGAATTAAAAAAATTAGATAAATTCACACAAAAGATTATCATCTCTTGGATTGGAAAAAATCTTGAAGGTTGCGAGAATCCAAGGGTTCACGGAAAAAGTCTTACTGCAAATCGCAAAGGTCAGTGGCGATACAGAATCGGTGATTATCGGCTCCTTTGCGAAATTGAAGATGATAAAATCATCATTACAGTTTTAAATATTGGTCACAGAAGAGAAGTTTATAACAAATAAAACTTCTCTTTTGACGGATTATTTTGATTCATTTTAACCTCTAAAAAATGGACAGCTTTCTTTTTTGCAAATTGATTTTTCCACCAGCATTAAAAAATGCCGTCATAAAAGCAGCCCCATCAACAACATGATGAATTGGACCATGCATTGAAATCAAAATATCTTCGTTTTTTACAATCTGATTAAAAATAACAATTGGATTTTTCTCTGTAGATTCTTTACAAATATTTAAGATTTTCTGTTGCATTTCTTTATCTGTCATATTTTCCTCCTACTCAACCCGATTTTCAATTTCTTCTATAAAATAACGAGCTTTTTCAAAGCCCTCTTTGCACAACGAATAATAAGTCCATTTTCCTTCCTTTCTGGCAAGAACCAAACCGCCGTCCACAAGAATCTTCATGTGATGTGAAAGAGTTGGCTGTGTAATATTTAGATTTTCCAACAATTTACAAGCACACTTTTCTCCATCTTTTAAAAATCTGATAATTTTGATTCTGTTTTCGTCACAAAATCCTTTGAAAACATCTGCAATTTGTTTTTCTGTCATAGTGTTCACCTCGATATATTGAAGATTGTCTATATGAAAAAAAAGATAATGGATATATAGATGAATGTCAATACAGGTGGTCAAGGGACACTTCGTTCAAGCCCTTGACTCACCTTTGTTCCAGTTTTACTTAAATTGTAAAACTGGAATACGTCTGGTCAAGGCACACTGCGTTCGAGGCCTTGACTCAGCCGTTTTTAGGGTTTGTATTAAACCCTAAATATGAAAAATAATTGATTAAAATAAATCAATTTTCTTCTTGTGTTTTGAGCCAAGAGAATATAGACTTACAAGAGTACCATGTTGGTGCTAAAGATTTAGTTACGCTATAAAACGCCCTCCCGTTTTCGGGAGGTGATACAACTATTTTGGAGAAAACATAGCACCAGAAATGGCATCTCAGATTGTAAAAGAGTCTGTTAATGCATATAAATCTATTAAGAAACAAGAAAAAAGCGAATAACGAAATGAAAAAAAGAGTAACAAAAAAGGAAAAAGTAAACAAAATATTGGATATAATAGGAACTGTATTTCTTATTTTACTAATTTTATTAAGTCAGCTTGATATTTTAGATGAAAAGATTATTAGTTTACTAGGAATATTTACATGTATTATGTTGCTTCCAGAATCAATATTTTTTATATTGGAACAATGTAAAAAAGAAGAAAATATTGCTTCTTATTGGAAATATAAAATTGTAATAATTCCTTTATGTCTTTTTGCATTTATTATTGGTTTCATAATGCAAGTATAGTTCTGCAAGTTGTTATAAAACGACCTTCCGTTTTCGGGAGGTGATACAACAGTAAAGCCAGCTTCTAGTTATGATGAAGCAATGAAAAAAACGCGATAGTGAGGTGTAATATGGAATTAAGAAGTTTTGAAGAGTTTAGAAAAGAAGTTCTAAGACGTCTTAAAGAAAATGAAAGCAATTGGAAAGCACAAGCAAAAACTTTTGAAGAATACATTAAAAATAATAATGCAGAAAACTTTATTAATTCTGAATATAAGTGGTATAAATCACCTCTACATCTAAAAACAGTTACTTTGACTCCAGAGAGATATTTTAATTATTCTGTTTCTACTGCAATATCGAATATTGAAATGAGTTAATCAACGCTATTTTTTCTTAAATAGACACAGTCCTGACAAGTTCAGGACTTTTTTTTAATCCATACAAAAAAGACTATAAATGTATGGAAGTAAAATGCAAAACACAACACACACTCCCATTAGAAGAATTAACAGAGTTTCAAGGGAACTTAAAAGAACGCGATAGCGTAGACGTTGGAAAGATTATTAAAATAAAACACCCTGACCTTTTCGAAAGGTGATACAACAAAAATGTTGCTACTGGAATAACAGCTCAATTGTCTAGTGAAGGTATCAATAAAATGACTAGTGGAGCTGCAATAAAAAAATCCGTTGATAATGGTTTTACAGGAGACCAACACTTTGAAGCTGTAAAAAAGGTTGTTGAATTATACAAAAACGCAAAACTTATAAAAACTCATAAAGATAAAAACGGAAACAAAGATGTTTTAATCAAACGATTTGTGGCTCAAGATAAAATGAATGACGGTACAGAATATGACGCACTTATAACTTTGAAAGAAAGTACTGAACACGGACACCGAATTTATTCTCTTGAATTAGACGAAATAAATAAAGCTGCCCTACGGTGGACGGTCAATGATGACGGAACACTCACCCCAGAGAATGAGCCATCCACAGGCAACAGTCTTAGTATAAGAGATAATGAATCAAAAGTCAAATCAACTTTTGAACGTGTACAGGGTTCAGTTTTTGACAGATACAGAAAATAAAAAAGACTATAGAAATAAGGAGAAAAGCAGATGTTATTAACAGGTTTATTCAGAGCTGCTCGCCGATGATTGCAAACAAGGAATACAATAAAACGACCTGACCATTTCGGGAGGTGATACAACTAAATAGGTTTGCAAATTCACAATTTAAAACAAAGCCAATGAAAATAACTTACATTTATAAAGGTAAAATAACTACTATTGATGTTTAAAATATTTTAGGGGCTTAAAATTAAGCCCCTAAGTAGTGATTCTTGGGGGTATTTTCATACGCCCGCGAACGCGTTTTAAATATACATCAGCGTGTTATTTTTTGCAAGTTTTTTTATTAAAAAACTTGCTTTATTTTATAAAACGACCTGACCTTTTCAGGAGGTGATACAACTAAACTTCTTAATTTCGTTCATTTATGTGTTCACTTTTATAATGAAACTGTATTTTTCTTTCTTGATGAAGCTTATACTGATGAAACACAAAAAGACACAAAACTGTTTAGATTATTTGATATTATTATTCAGCTTTCTTTATTTACAACAGAAGATTTCGAATTGTACGGTCAGGACTTCCTTTTCGAAAGTTCAAATTTCTTTGATTTTATCAACACTAATGTAAATTACTATTATTCCAAAAATGGAATAAATATACAGAATAATTGCAAATTATTTGATATATTTTACAAAAAAAGTAATTTTATGCATTTTTTTTGCATATTTTTTCATTTTAATAATTGACGTTTTTAATCGGCTTATGATATTTTATTTCTAATAAGTTTATATATTTGGAGGAAAAACGTGAAAGAAATTAAATATAACAACCACACAAATTTACTTGAAGAAGACCGATACTCATATAATTTACAGGATGTTGAAAAACCAGAATTATTCAGAGACATTTATCCTTATACAGAAATCCCTCGAATTACATTCAATAACAGACATGTACCAGTAAATATGCCAGAAAAGTTATTCATTACTGATACAACTTTCAGAGATGGTCAACAATCTAGAACTCCATATACAGCAGATCAAATCGTCCAGATATATAAATTACTTCATAAACTTGGCGGTAAAAAAGGTATTATCCGACAGAGTGAATTCTTTGTTTATTCAGAAAAAGACCGCGAAGCATTACGCCGATGCATGGATCTTGGATACGATTTTCCAGAATGTACAACATGGATTCGTGCTTCAAAAAAAGACTTTGAACTTGTTAAAGAATTAGGCGTAAAAGAAACAGGTGTGTTAATGAGCTGTTCAGATTATCATATCTTTAATAAGATGAACCTTACTCGTAAACAGGCAGTTGAAAAATACCTTGAAATTGTAAAAGAATGTATTTCTATTGGTATCAGACCACGCTGTCACTTTGAAGATATTACACGTGCAGATATTTACGGTTTCGTTGTACCATTTGCAATGGAACTTAACAAATTATCTGAAGAAAGCGGTATTCCAATCAAAATTCGTGTTTGCGATACTTTAGGATTGGGGCTTTCATTCCCAGGTGCATCTTTACCAAGAAGTATTCCAGGTATTATTTACAGTTTGAACCATTATTCAGGAATTCCAAGTGAACTTATTGAATGGCACGGACACAACGACTTCTATAAGAGCGTAATCAATGCATCTACAGCATGGCTTTACGGTGCATCAGCTGTAAACTGTTCATTACTCGGTATTGGTGAAAGAACAGGTAATGTTCCTTTGGAAGCAATGGTATTTGAATATGCAGGATTCAAAGGCTCTTTTGATGGAATGGATCCAACAGTAATTACAGAAATTGCTGAATATATTTCTAAAGAAACAAATTACATTATTCCACCAATGACTCCATTCATCGGTAAAAACTTTAATACAACAAAAGCTGGTATTCACGCTGATGGTTTAATGAAAGATGAAGAGATTTACAACATCTTCGATACAAGCGCATTACTCAACAGACCTCCTTTAGTAACAATCAGCAGTACATCTGGAGCTGCAGGAATAGCTTACTGGCTCAACAACTACTACAAATTCCCTAAAAATAAAGAATTATCTAAAACGGATCCACTTGTTGAATTTATTAAAAACTGGGTTGATAATGAATACGCAAACGGTCGTGTAACATTCATTTCTGATGATGAAGTTGAAAAACTTGTAAAACAGTTTAACGAAAACAATCAAAATTAGAATAATCTTTTAATACTATGTAGAAGGTTATTTAATAGGATTAAAACTTATTAAATAACCTTTTTTATTTTAAGATATTGATTTTTAATAAAACGACCTGACCTTTTCGGGAGGTGATACAACCTATATAAGCCCAATTTGCCACAATCAAATGGGCTTTATTTCACTACTTATTTTGTTTCTTCACCTCATCCATTTCGGCAATCAATTCTGCCAAAGGACGATATTCGCCGCCCCAGTATTCAAAAGCGTGCATTCCTTCGTCTTCCAAGATTGGACCAAGCATTTTTATAGATACTTTCATTTGGGCCAAAATTGATTCGTAATCTGGGATTTCTTCTTCAGTTGGGCACAATTTTTGAAAACTTTTGTATGACACACCATAAACGATTTTCTTAATTCCCAAAGAAGCGATCGCCATCAAACATCGAACACAAGGAGCGCAACTTGTATAAAAAATTGCGTTTTCAAAAGTTGCATCTGAAAATTGATTTGCACATTTGTGAACCAAATTAAATTCGGCGTGACCAAACAGCCCTTTTTCGTAATCAGAAGTGTTTTCTGCTTCTG
>SUWN01000059.1 GCA_015061465.1 Treponema bryantii
GCTGTTTGTTTTGTTGGACTTGAAAACTTAATTGACACAGAAGAACTTGCCCTTATGGAAGGAGCTGGAACAGAAGTTGCCACAGTTTTTGCAATCACAAAAGTTGCGGCTTTAGCATATTTGATGTTCAACTTGTACACACCACCTTGTTTTGCAGCAATTGGTGCTATGAACGCAGAAATGAAAAGCAAAAAATGGCTTTGGGGCGGAATTGGCTTACAACTTGCAGTTGGATACACTGTAGCTTACCTTGTTTACACAATTGGAACATTAATTACAGCTCCAACAACTTTAGCAGCAGGTCCAGCAATAGCAGGTGGAATTGCAGTTGTCATTATGGCAGGAATTGTAGTAGCTTTAATAGTAAACGCAAACAAAAAAGTAAAAGCGGAATATAGATTAAATTAAGAATTAAGAATGTAGAATTAAGAATTGATTTTGATAAATTGCGAAAATCTCGCAATGACTGACAATTTTTCATCATTCTTAATTCATAATTCTTCATTAAACCTGGAGGTTTCCTATGATGAATATTATTTTAATAGCAATTTTAATCCTCATTGTAGGAAGCATCTGTTTTTATCTTTTCAAACAAAAAAAGAAGGGCCGCCATTGTATCGGCTGCCCTTACGCAGGAAAATGCGGGAAGAAGGGATGTGATGGGAAGTAAAATTCTAAAAATTTTCTATGTATGCAAATAAACTAGACGCTAAAGCAGATGTTATTTCTTTAAAATTATTATATTCCATAGTTGTAAATATTTTTACCTTCTTTGTTCCAACTTTAAAATTAGAAAAAGAAATTGTAACCTTTTTATCCTCTATTTTAATTTTATAATCAAACCACCACGGTGATAAACCTTTTTTCACATTTGAAGTCCCTTTTATTATCTGTAATTCTTCATCTTTAAAATCTATTGTAAAACCTGGTTTATAACTATCTAATACATCAACAAGCGAATCTGCAAAGAATACCCTATACGAATCCATATCATAATTTTCCGAACTTACAACTTCTGTTAACCACAATAGTGCTAATTTATAACAAGGTTTGTCCTCTTCCATTTCTTGTACATACATTTGAGGAGCTTTAATATCAATTTTTTCTGTTTGTGACTTAGCATACATATTATAAAAAGGGACACTCAGTATACAAAATAAAATTATTAATTTTTTCATTTTTCAATCTCCTTTATATGGTCCTAAAAAAACATATAATATTAAAATATGTCTTAATTATACATCTTTATATGTTATTTTACAACACTTTTGTATATTTTATGTTGTGTAATATCATTTATAAAATCAAAAAGTTAATAAAAAATAAAATGTATGATTGCAGATGACATTCAAAAGAGGCTTGGAGAAAATTTAAAGAGGATTCGCAAATCAAAAAATCTAACTCAATTTCAGTTGGCAGAGTTAGCTGATATTTCTGAAGAAACTGTAAAAAATATTGAATTATGTCGCTGTTGGACTAGTGAAAAAAATCTTGCAAAAATTACAGAAGCTCTAAATATTGATGTTCATAAACTTTTCTTGCCAGTTGAAAGTTCAATGCAAAAAGATTCCGAGAATATATCTCAAATTAAACAAACTATTGCAGAAGAATTAAAATCATATATCGAGCTAAAACTGAATGAAATTATTAGATAGGCTTTCTCTTACTTTACACTATACAAAATACACGTTATAATTTACTTATTGGAAATGCCTAAGTTCAGGCGGCGTCTCCCAAACTCTAATCTAGCAATGCTAGAAATAAAGACTAGGGAGGCTTGTTATGACTTTTGAATTAGTTATTGCATTGGTAACTTGTATTGCCACCATAACTAGCACAGTTATAACTTTGCTCTCTTTCCTAAAAAAGAAAGATAAAGAGTAAAAAATAAAGCCGCCAAAGTCTTAACCCCACTTTTGGCGACTTTTTTTGCTAAATGTGGAGACGACCAAATACAAATGGTCAAGGTACGTTTCACTTAAACCCTTGACTCATTTTTGTTCAGGGGCTTCAAATATTGTAACCCCTGAATGAATTTGGGCATTTCCTTTTTTCAATATAGCACAAGAAAATGCCTAAGTCAAATATTTGAAAACAATAATACTATTATATTCATAACTTTATTTTTGGAGAAAATATGATTCCTACAGAACCTGCAAAAATTGATGACAAAAAATATCGCTTTGATTCTTTTGAAAATGGCAAAGCGTTTTTGGGAAATAAAAAAGGGCGGCTTCCGGCAATGGGTTGGAACAGTTGGAATGCTTTTGGTAGCGGAAACACTCAATTTTTAACAAAAGCCATGGCAGACAAAATTATTGAACTTGGACTTGATAAACTTGGCTACAAATATTTGGTTTTGGATGATGGTTGTTATAAGTCTGAACGGGAAAATGGCAAACTTTCAAATGAAAATGTAAAATTTCCAGATGGATTTAAAGCCCTTTCTGATTATGTTCACGCAAAAGGTTTGAAGTTTGGAATGTACAACGATATTGGAACAAATCTTTGTGCAGGAGCAGCTGTTGGAACTTGCGGATTTGAAGATGTGGACGCAAAATCTTATTTGGATTGGGGCGTTGATTTTCTAAAAATTGATAATTGCTATTATCTTTGGGACAATGCAACTTTTTCAAACCCGGAAAATGCACGTTTTGTTTTTGCACCTAATATTAAAAGTATTTTTATTAAAGGAAGCAATTTTTCTAAATCTTTAAATGCAACTGAGGGAAAACTTACGGGAAAAGGCGCGTTTTTTAAAGATGATTACGCAACTTTTATTGGAACTTTTGACGGAACAAATACGGGAACAACTCCTGTTGGGCCAATGAGTAGCGAATTGATTTTTGAAGTTGAAGTTCCTCAAACTGATGATTTTGAACTTACAATTTATTACGCAACAGGAAGACAAAATGGTTGTGGCGAATGGCTTCAAGTTGCTTGTGATTTTGAAACAGAAATTGAAAATCAAATCAAAAATCAAACTGAATATTTTTTTGACGACCTTCTTCCTCAAACAGAAAATCCTGAAACTTTTACAAATTCAAATCCTATAAAAATCAAACTTCAAAAAGGCAAAAATACAATTCGGCTTATGAATCATCGTCGTCAGGAAAATACTTTGTGCTCTTACGCCGCAATGCTTGAAGGTTTGAACAAAGCAAATCCAAATCATGATGTTTTGCTTTCACTTTGCGAATGGGGAAAAACTCAGCCACAAAATTGGGGCTACAAAGTTGGAAATTCTTGGCGCATTCTAAACGATATTACGTTCCAAGTTGGTTCAGACGGAAATGCGGGTTTTGGTGAATGGATAAATCCAGGAACACAAAGTGTAACTTCGCAATACAACAAAGCAGTTATTATGGATGAATTTTCTGGTTTGGAAAAAGGCTGGAATGATCCTGATATGCTTATGGTTGGAATGAACGGAATGACAACTCAAATGAGCCAAACTCATTTTACAATGTGGTGTATGATGAACTCGCCTTTGATGTTGGGCCTTGATTTGCGTCGTGTACAAAAAGATGATGAACTTTACAATATAATTGCCAATGAAGATATAATTGCTTTGAATCAAGATGAACTTGGCATTCAAGCAAAACGAATTAAAACAACTGCAAAAAATTGTGATGAAAACCTTTCTGCCGACAAAGATTACATTACAGATTGCGACCGCATAGACATTTTGGCAAAACCGCTTTCCGACGGAAATCTTGCAATTTCATTTTTTAATTTAAGTGAAAATGATAAAAACGAAAAAGTTTTTTGCAATTTAGAATTGATTAAAAAATTCCTTGGAAACAAACTTCCAGAAAAATTTTACAATGCAAAGAAATTTTTTGTAAAGAACTTGTGGACAAAAGAAACTTGGGCGCAAACGGAAGGAATTTTTGAGGTTGATGAGATTTGCGGTTGCGGGAATGTAACTTTAAAAATCTGTATTGAGGAATAAGTTTTGGAATTGCAAACAGAAAAGATTTCAAAGGAGATTTTGGATAATTCTTCAGAAGAAATTTCTGTAGGTGAATTTGTTTTTCTTTTGATGAACTGCAAAAACAGTTCCGCAAGTAAAAATCTTTCTCTTACAGAACTTTTGCGGTACGGTCATTTTAGACTTTGGCTAGAAGATCAAGACGAAACTCATCCAGAAAATCCTTTGAACAGGCAAACAGCCGCCCGAATCCTACACGAATTTTTAAGAATTGAATGCGGCCTTGATGATTTACAAGACATTTCTTCTGCCACACAACTTAAAGATTTGTATACTTGCCGAGTTTGCACAAATCACATTGCACAAGTTTGCGCTCGTGGTTTAATGCACCCCCAAGAAATTCAAACATCAGAAAAAGAAGAACTAATTTTTAATCATTTGGAAGTGATGAAAAAAAGCGAAGCGTTGGAGATTTTGCAGAAAGTGAAAGTGGTGATAAAACAGAAATGTAAACAGTTATAAACAAATAGTGTATTTTTTTATTTTACACCATTATTCACTTTCTTATACTGATTGTGGAAATGGCTAAAATTCAGATGTGGAACAAATTTTGAAGCAATTCGTATAAATTACTCAAATACGTACGGTCAAGGCACGCTTTGCTCAAGGCCTTGACTCGTCCGTTTTTAGGATTTGTAATAAACCCTAAATAAAAAGGCATTGAATCAATTGAATCCATGCCCTTTTATTAAAACTTGAATTTTATTTCTTTAATTTGTGATACGTACTTTTGCTTTCCATATTTCTTCTTTTCCTCCAACATCGGAAAGGAAAAACAATTCATCATTTATTCCCCATGATGGTGCCCATACATTTACATTACCACTTGTTAGTTGAGTTTTATTCGTACCATCGCAATTCATGAGAAAAAGATGATGTCTGAAACCAGCTTTTCTTTTCTTTCCACCATTAGCTGATAGGTTTACAGAACCATACTGTGTAAAAACAATATTTTTTCCATTAGGCGAATATATTGGAGTAAAAAATTTGCTTTCAGTATCAGAATACAATTCAGTAATCTGATTATTTGTCAAATTCATTTCACAAATAGAATTAGAATTTTTTACAAAAAGAAATTTATTTTCAGTTGGATGCCAACATGGCCACACTCCTTCTGTAAGAAGAGTCACCTCTGTTCCATTATCATTTAAGCATACAATTTGTGAAACTCCACTTATTGTTGACATACATAGTATTTTATTATTCTTAATTGACGGTTGTCTATCACCATCTCCAATGGAATTTCTTGTAATATATGTTTTTCCACCACCATCAATGGATGATTTTATCAATTTAAATACATTACCATCCAATCCTGAATAAATAAAAGTTTTTCCATTATCATACCAAGCAACAGAATGAGCATCTCTTACTCCCAATGAAGTTTTTGCTGGTAATAAAACATCTTTTAAAAGAACTAATTCTGGTACAGAACTTTTCTCTCTATACTGAGAATAAATCAAAGATTTTCCATCAGGGGATACTTTTAATGCATCTTTTTCCAATCCATCTCCTGTAATTTTTACAACATTTTGCATTACTCCAGAATCTACAGTAATTTTATCATCAGTTTCATCATCACCAAATAGATGTGAAACAGTAAAACATCCGGTAAAAGTAAAACAAAGTAATGTAATAAGTAAAATTGAAACAAAAACACCTTTTCTTTTCAATTTATTCCTCCTTAATATAATGTTACATAACACTTTTATTAGCTATTTGCTACTATACCACGCAATTATTATTAGCGTCAAGATAATTATATTTATTATTCATAGCATTTAGAATATTAATAATGAATTTACAAACTATTTTTATTAGCAATATGAAAAGATTTCGTAAGCAAAAACATATTACCCAAGAAAAACTTGCTGAAATGTGCGAAACTGATACTTGCTATATTGGTCAGATAGAAACTTTTAGAAGATTTCCTTCAATTCAACTTATTGAAAAAATATCAAATGCATTAGAAGTTGAACCCTGGGTATTATTTAAAAATAACGAAACCAAAGAATATGAAACAGAAAGATTGGAGAAAATTAATTTAATAAAAGAAAAACTTTCAAATGAATTTGATAAGATTATTTCAAAAATTCTATCAGAAACTCTATAATTTTACATTATTAGGATTATTAACTGTTTATGTAATACAAATCCATCTTTATGTTAAATATTCATAAAAAACACGTTTAAGAACTAAAAAAGGCAATTATTGATTTGCCCTACAGTTGCCGTCATAAAAAGATTATAACAAGAAAAAAAAATATTTGTTCAGTGTAAAACTATTGTTATATGATTAAATTTATAAAATTGCTTTTGGAAATATTTAATTAAATTCAATTTCGTTTAAATCTAATCCAAGAGCTTCAAGTTTTGATTTCATATTATCTTTGTTTGCCCAAATGTCAGGTTCGTAGCCTTTACCTTCTCCTAAGTAATTTTCAGGTAAATTATTTGCAAAGGATGTACTTGGTAAATAAAAAAAGATTCCATTTTCTTCATAGCTAACACAATTACCATAAATTTGCATTCCACCAGAATGGGTTCCTATCAATGTTAGATCAAGCAAATCTTTATATTGTGATGCCATTATCCAGACTTCACCAGCAGAATAGCTCCAATTATCTTGAGTAACAAAAATTTTTCCTTTGTAATTTTCTACATATAAATTTCTAAAAAATTCGTATTGTTGCCCATTACCACCGCCAGAATTTGAACGAAAATCTAAAA
>SUWN01000060.1 GCA_015061465.1 Treponema bryantii
CCAATTTGTTTTACAATATCAGGAGTTAAATTTACGTTTTCTCCTTCCACACCTTCTATAGCAACGCCACGAACGTCACTTCCGTTTTGCAATTTCAATAATTCACTCATAATTTTATTATAATACAAATTTATTTAGATGTCATCGAGAAAAAAGAAGCAGCTAAATTTATATAAAAAAATGAGTTTAAATCCTAACGTTTTTCTTATTTCCAGCTTTCCATAACTCAGTAACCTTCGGCGTCCTCACTTTGTTGCGGTCGCTTGCTTCGCAATTATTCCAATCTGGGCTAAAATCTTTTTTATGGGAAATATTTCTCAGAATGATTTACATAAAAGCCGTATTTCATTATAATTTATACCTAATATGAGTGGAAAGAAAGAAAAATTAAATTCAAAAACTATTTGTTTTAATCCAACACTTGTATTGTTTATTTTTGGTAAATTTACAAACTGAATTTTTCCTTGAGAAAAGTTCAGTTTTTTTTTGCATTTTTAAATATTAAGAGGTAATTTTATGCCATTAAAACCTGGAATTAGAAAAGTTATGGTTATTGGGTCTGGTCCAATTGTTATTGGTCAAGCTGCAGAATTTGACTACGCAGGAAACCAAGCGTGTAAAGCATTAAAAGAAAAAGGTTTGGAAGTTGTTCTTATAAATTCAAATCCAGCAACTTTAATGACAGACCATGCTATGGCTGACGAAATTTATATTGAACCACTTACTTTAGAAACAGTTCAACGTATCATCGAAAAAGAAAAACCAGATTCACTTTTATCAACTCTTGGTGGACAAACTGGTTTGACTTTAAGTATGGAACTTGCTAAATCAGGTTTTTTGGCAAAACACAATGTTCAACTTTTAGGTGCAAATCCAGAAACAATCGACAAAGCTGAAGACAGACAAGGTTTTAAAGATTGTTTGGAAAGCATCAACCAACCAAGCATTCCTTCAGAAGTTCACACAGATTTGCAAGCTGCAATAAAATATGCAGAAGAAGTTCTTGAATATCCAGTAATCATTCGTCCAGCATTCACTCTTGGTGGAACTGGTGGCGGAATTGCATATAATCACGACGAAATGGTAGAAATTGCAAGCAATGGTCTTCATCGCTCTCCAATTCACCAAATCCTTGTAGAAAAATGTATTTCTGGTTGGAAAGAAATTGAATTTGAAATTATGCGCGACAGTGCCGGAAACTGTATTCCAATCTGTCCAATGGAAAATATTGACCCTGTAGGTGTTCACACAGGTGACTCAATCGTTATGGCTCCAACAGCAAGTTTAAATCAAGAAGAATACGATATGCTCAAAAACGCTGCTGTTGATATTGTAAACGCTCTTGGTGTAGAAGGTGGTTGTAACGTTCAGTTTGCGCTCAAACCTAATTCAAAAGATTACGCTGTTATCGAAGTAAATCCACGTGTAAGTCGTTCATCGGCTTTAGCTTCAAAAGCAAGTGGTTATCCAATCGCTCGTGTTGCAACATTAATCGCTATTGGTTACACAATTCCAGAAATTACAAAATCAAATCCTGATGGTTCTATTTTCCAACCAAGTGTAAATTATGTTGTTGTAAAATTCCCACGTTTCCCATTTGACAAATTTGTTTACGCAAAACGCGATTTAGGAACACAGATGAAAGCTACTGGTGAAGTTATGTCAATTGGACATAATTTTGAAGAAGCGATGATGAAAGCAATGCGCGGAGCAGAAATCGGTGTAAATTCACTTCGTTTAAAGATTTTTGAAGACGAAAGTGATGCTGATATTCGTCGTCGCATTGGTGAACAAACTGACCAACGCATTTTTGCAGTTTACGAAGCACTTTATCGTGGTTGTATGACTCACGAAGAAATTTACAACATTTGTAAAATTGATTGGTGGTTCTTAGACAAATTCCAAAACATCGCAAATTACGAAAGAAAACTTGCAGAAATCAAAAAATCAAATGGTGAATTAACACTCGAATTCTACAAAGAATTAAAAGAAGCTGGTTTCCCAGATAAATTGATTCAAGATGTTTCTGGTGTAAAAATCACAGGTGCTCTTGGTGAATTAAAATCGGCTGAAGAAGCAGCAAAACTTGTAAAAGAAGGAAAATTAGCTCACGTTACTTCTAGTTATAAACTTGTTTCAACATGTACAGGAAGATTTGAAAGCGATTCTCCTTATTTCTACAGTGCTTATGATTGCAAAAACGAAGCTGAAGAATATTTGAAAAACTTGAAAAAACGTTCTAGCAAAGGAACAATCGTAGTTTTGGGTTCAGGTCCAATTCGTATCGGACAAGGAATTGAATTTGACTACGCAAGTGTTCAATGTGTTTGGAACTTAAAAAATTTGGGTTACGAAGTTGCAATTATCAACAACAACCCAGAAACTGTTTCTACCGACTTTGATACAGCAGACCGTTTGTATTTTGAACCACTTACTCCAGAAGATGTAATGAATGTAATCAACACAGAAAAACCAATTGGTGTTGTAGTTGCATTCGGTGGTCAAACAGCAATTAAATTAACAAAATTCTTGGATAATCAAGGAATTCCAATTTTAGGAACAAGTGCAGATTCAATCGATCTTGCAGAAGACAGAGAAAGATTTGAAGAACTTTGTGAAAAATTGAACATTAATCGTCCAAAAGGTGAAACTGTAATGAACACAGAAGAAGCTTTGGATGCAACAAGTCGCCTTGGATATCCAGTTTTACTCCGCCCTTCTTACGTTCTTGGTGGACAAAACATGATTGTTGCGTTCAACGACGATGATGTTAAAGAATACATGAAAATCATCCTTGCGCAAGGAATTGAAAACCCAGTTCTTCTTGACCAATATATGATGGGTACAGAATTGGAAGTAGACGGAATTTGTGATGGAGAAGACGTTCTTATTCCTGGAATTATGGAACACATCGAAAGAACAGGTGTTCACTCGGGAGACTCAATTGCAGTTTATCCAAGTTGGAACTTAAACGACGTTCTTCGTGAAAAAATCATCAAACAATCTACTGATTTGGCGCTCAAACTTGGAACAAAAGGTTTGGTAAATATTCAGTATTTAATTTACAACAACGATTTATTCATCATCGAAGTAAATCCTCGTTCAAGTAGAACTGTTCCTTATATCAGTAAAGTTACTGGTGTTCCAATGGTTGAACTTGCAACAAGAGCAATGCTTGGTGAAAAAATCCGCGATATGGGATATGGAACAGGTTTGTACAAAATTCCTCCTTACTACGCAGTAAAAGTTCCTGTGTTCAGTTTTGAAAAATTGATGGACGTTGATACTCATCTTGGTCCAGAAATGAAATCAACTGGTGAAGTTTTGGGACTTGCAAGTACACGCGAAGAAGCAATTTTCAAAGGATTGATTGCCGCTGGTTACACAATGAAACGTTCTGGTGGAGTTTTGTTCAGCGTAAGAAAAACAGATAGATACGAACTTCCTGAACTTGCACGCAAATTCTACGAAATGGGATTCAAACTTTACGCAACAGAAGGAAACGCAAAAACAATTCAAGACTTTGGAATGGAAGTGGAAGTTGTAAACAAAATCCACGAAAATCCAGAAGACAATCTTTTGACATTGCTTGATTCAGGAAAAGTTGATTACGTAATCAGTACTTCTGCAAAAGGACGTGACCCACACGCAGATAGTGTAAAAATGCGTCGTCATGCAGTAGAAAAAGATATTCCTTGTCTTACATCACTTGATACAGCAAACGCAATTGCAGATTGTTTGATGAGTAAATACGACGTAAACAACGTTGAACTTGTAAATATCAATGATTTAAGAACAACACGCCAAAAAGTTCATTTCTACAAAATGGAATGTACAGGCAACGACTTTATCTTGATTGATACAGCAGAACAACCAATCAATAATCCAGAAGGACTTGCAGTTCGTCTTTGTAACAGAAGAGATAGCATTGGTGCCGACAGTTTGATTATTGTAGAAAAATCTAGAAAAGCTGATGCAAAAATGCGTTTCTTTAATCAGGACGGAAGTGAAGGAAAAGCAGCCGGAAACGCAATTCGCGCAGTTGCAAAATATTTGTACGATAACAATGTTTATGGCGTTGCAGACAAACATTCAAGAATTACAGATCCAACAGCAATTATTTCTGTAGAAACAGCGGTTGGAATCAAAAAACTTGTTTTGTATAAATTGGAAGGAAAAGTTTCTTCTGTAACAGTTGAAATGGGAAATCCAATTTTTGAACCAGCACAAATTCCTACAACATTAGAAACAACACAAAATGGTGCAATCGTAAATGCTCCTCTTGATGTAGACGGAATGAGTTATAATGTAACTTGTGTAAACATTGGAAATCCACATTGTGTTGTGTTCAGTAGTTTTGTAGACAAAGTTGATGTTGAAAAAATTGGACCTATTTTTGAAAAACACGAAGTTTTCCCAGAAAGAACAAACACAGAATTTGTTCGCGTAGTTGGACCAAACGAATTAAAAATGCGCACATGGGAACGCGGAAATGGCGAAACTCCAGCGTGTGGAACAGGAGCTTGTGCCGCAGTTGTTGCAAGTGTATTAAACGGATTCTGTAAAAAAGATGAAGAAATCACAGTAAGCGTTCGCGGCGGAAAACTTTCTGTAAAATACACAGACGACGGAATCTTCCTCACAGGAAACACAAAAGAACTTTACAACGGAACAGTAGAAATCTAAGTTCAAAAACGTCTTTACAAATGCCACATAGTTTTGGTTGCAAAATCAAACTGTGTGGCTTTTTTTATGTTGCAATAGATTGAAATAAAATTAAATTTTCATATAATGGTTTTATATAAAAAAAAACAGAGTCGCAGAATATGAAGATGATACACATTTTTATTTGTATTTTACAGGAACGGAATCGGAATGGGGCCTACCGGATAAAGATTCATTAATTGTTGCAAAAAATTTATCAGATGCAATTAAGGGAATAACTAAAGGCGGTATAAATATGAAAAAGAAATTATTGTTTGTAAGTTTATTTTTATTAAGTTTTTTATTGATGTCATGTATATTTTCTGGAAAACCTTATTTATTATCAATAAAATTCACAGATGATAAAACTATAGAATATGAATTTCCTCTTGTTAAAGAAGACGAAGAGTACCAAACATATTTTGTAAAAAAATTTTCTATAACTCCTGATGATGGATATAGGATAAAAGTGCAAAGTTATGGAACTTTTACTAAAGGACAAATACGATGGAACAAAGACATTCCTGATGGAGTGTTTATTGAATTAGATTTTTATGATTCAAACGATAATTTTATTCTTACGCATTCATTTGTAAAAGGTGAATAAAAAAAACAAAAATAAAATGAATTTGATATAGAATTAAAAGAATAATTTTTGTGTTTTTTTTACAAAAGGAAGTAAACTGATTTTATGAAAAAGAAAATATTTTTAGTTTTAAGTTTATGTTTTGTATTTTTTGGGATTAGTTGCGCAAGTAAAGTTGCTAATCAGGGAAAAAAAGATGAAATCAAGTATGTAAATCGTGATACAACATCTTTTGTTGCAAATCAGGAAAATGTTCGGTTTTTAGGAAGAACATATTTTGATAACGACGTTCTTTGGGCAATTTATTCATCTTCTGGTGTAGAATTCAATGTGAAAGCAAAAAGATTGGACGTTTGTTTTAAGGGCGACAGTCAGGCAAATCTTTTGTCGCCAGAAGGTCAAACAGGTCTTGCGCGAGTTGTTGTTTTTGTAAATGGTGAACGAAAGTTAGACGAATTGATTTATCAACCGGAACAAAATTTTGTAGTTTTTGATGGAACTGAAGAAGTTGAAGGTGTTGTTCAAATCATAAAAGTTTCTGAAGTTGCAAATTCAGTTGCAGGAATAAAAGCGATTTCTTTGGATGAAGGCGGAAAACTTTGGCCAACAGAACAAAAAGAATTAAAAATTGAATTTATAGGTGATTCAATCACTTGTGGGTATGGAGTTGATGACGAAGATAGAAATCATCATTTTTCTACAGCGACAGAAGATAGCACAAAAACTTATGCATACAAAACCGCACAAGCGCTAAATGCCGATTACAGTTTTGTTTCGATAAGTGGTTGGGGCGTAATTTCTGGATATACATCAAATCCTGCAAAAAAATCTGAATATCAAGTTTTACCAAAATATTACGACAAATTAGGATTTTCATACGGAAGTTCTTTTGACGGAAATATGCCACAAAATATTCAATGGGATTTTAGTTTTGAACCAGACATCGTTGTAATTAACCTTGGAACAAATGACGATTCCTATTGTAAAAGTGATAAAGACAAAGTTGCAGAATTCACACGCGAATACAAAAATTTCATCACAAAAATCCGTCGCTACAATCCAGACGCTTATATTTTGTGTACACTTGGTATAATGGGGAACAGTCTTTTTCCAGCAATTCAAACAGCAGTAAATGAATTCCAAACAGAAACAGGCGACCAAAAAGTTGATACACTTCAATTTGCAAATCAAAATATGGCCGACGGAATTGCAGCCGACTGGCATCCAACCGAAAAAACAAACGAAAAAGCTGCAAAATTATTGATAGAAAAATTGAGAGAAAAAATGCCACACTGATTTGCTCAGCACTAACGTGCTTCACGAATTCAAAAGTAAGCAAGTATATGAATATTTAATACAAACGTGATAATTTTTAAATTATCACGTTTTTTTTATTACCCC
>SUWN01000061.1:0-4909 GCA_015061465.1 Treponema bryantii
TTAAATCTTTTGTTTGCAAAGTTGATTACGTTTTCAAAATACATTGCTAAAATCCACGTGTCGAACGGTGTTTTTATTGCATTTTTACCAAAAAGTTCGTCGTTTAGTTTTGTAAGAGGAATTCCTTTTTTTTGTAATTGCGCAAGTTTTTCTTCAAGTTCTGTTATTTCTTCAAAATTGTTTTTTAAGCTGATGAATTTTTTGTTTTCTTCATCAAATTCGTTTTGCTTTTGTTCAATTTGATTATTAATTTGCGTAATTTGGTAATTTTCAGAATCAATTTTTTCTTGAATCTTTTCAAACGAAGGAACATTTTTTGACTGTTCCAAAATTGCATTTGCTTGTGTTAAATTTTTTTGCCAAAGAGAAATTTCATTTTGAATATTTTGTTGTTCGCTTATTTCTAAAAATGATTTTTGTAATTCCTCTTCATTTTTAAACGATGATTTTTTTAGCAATTCATCAAAAATTTGCGATTTTTCTTGTAAAGTTTGACTTGCTTTTTGCGCCGTTTGTTTTGTTAAATCCAATTTTGCATTGATTGCAGAAAAATCATTTTGAATCTGTTGATTTTTTTCTTCCCAATTTTTGCACCACGCAGAAGTTTGATTTATATTTAATTCAAGTTGATTTTTTTCTTCTATTAATTTTGCAGAATCAAAAGTTTTGTTTTCAAAAAATTCACTTTGAATTGTCTGAATCTTTGCTTTTAATGTTTGAATTTCAGCTTTTGTAAAATCTTCTTCTGGTTTTAATTCTTCAATTTTTTCATTTATAATTTTTGTGTCTGTTTTAAATTTGTTTACAATCTGAATGTTTTTATTAAGAACTTCCAATTGACTTTCTAAATCACTTTTTTGTATTAAAAGATTTTCTTTGTTAGGAATCTTTTGATAATTTTTTAATAATTCATTTTTTTCATCCAAATGAACTTTTGCCGCGCTTTCTTCCTGAACTGCAAGATTTAATTCTTGGGTAATCCTTTCCAAAGATTCTGCAAAAAATTCTGTTCGGTCTTTTTCGGATATTTCTTTTTGTTTGGCAGGCTGAGGATGATGAATTGAGCCGCAAACTGGACAAGGTTCATTTTCTTTTAATTGTTGTGCAAGTAAAATTGCTTGATTTTCATTTACAATTTTTTGTGCAATTTCATATTTATTTTGTTTTTCTTCTAAAAGGTTATTTTTTTCTTGCCAGCATTTTTTTAATTCTTCAATTTCATTTTGTAATTCATATTTTTTTTCGCATTCAAGCAATTCTTTTTGAAGTTCAGAAAGTTTATTTTCAGTTTGATTGAATTGATTGTGTAATTCCACCAAAAAATCTTCATCGCTTAAATCTGAATTATTCTTAATAGAAGAAACTTGATTTTTTGAATCATTTATTTGTTTTTCTAAAAGTTCTTTTTTTTCATTAATTTTTTTCAAATTATTTTCATGTGTAGCAAGAGTTTCTTGAAGCGATTTTAATTCTTCTATTTTTTCTACTTGCTTAGAGATTTTTTCAAATTCTTTTTTTAAATTTTCGACTTCGTTTTGTTTTGTTAAAAATTCATCTTGCAAATTTTGGTGTTCATTTTTTTCATTCAAAATCTTATTAAAATTTTCTGTTTGATTTTTTAATTGAAGATTAATTTCGTCAAAATCTTTGATTGCATTATGTTTTTCGTAAAAAGGACGTTCTAACGAAGAGGCAAGTTGCGATGATTTTAATTTTTTTTCTAGAATTAAAATTTCATCTTCTTTTTGTAGCAATTCAGTTTTTTGTTTTTGTGCCTGTTCAAGTTGTAATGCAGTTTCTTTTTGAAGATTCAATTCTGTAAGATTTTTTTCGTGGGATTTTAATTCTTTGTTTTGATTTTCTAAATCTGTTTTTATAAATTCAATTTTTTCTTGCAAAGTTTTAATTGCTTTTTGAATATCGTCAAATTCGATTTTTGATTTTTTTTGAACAAGATTTGTAGAAATTAAATTTATTTCTTGTTTGATTGAATCTGCGTCTTCTTTTATTTTTTCCATAATTTCTTTGTAACTTGAAATTGGAAATAATTTGGAAAGAGTTTCTTTTTTTTCGTTTGAATTATCTTTTAAGAATTTTGCAAATTCACCTTGTGGTAAAACTACAATTTTGGAAAATTCTTCACATTCAAGCCCGATTATTTCTTTTGCACGCAAATTTAAAACTGAGATTTTAGAATCTTGGCACAGAGGTTCGAATTGTTTTGTTTTTTCGCTATAAATCTCTAGCGTCATTGTTTCTGGTTTATGAACTAATTTTTTTGTGTGGGAAGAAAAAGCGTCATATTCTAAAACTCGCTCAATTCTGTATTTTGTGTTTGAAACCGAAAAAATAAATTCAATTGTTGCGCATTCTTCATTTGTTGAAAAAGTTGATTTTAATTTGCTTTGTCTGCCCACTCTAGAAGAAGGAAGTTTTCCGTAAATTGCGTAAGTTATTGCATCAAAAATAAATGTTTTTCCAGAACCAGTGTTTCCGGCAATTAAAAACATATTATCAAGTGAAGTAAAATCGATTTTTTCGTCGCGATATGGTCCAACATTTTTTAGAATTAATTTTATCGGTTTCATTTTATAATATTCCTTTTGCGTAATTTAAAAATATTTTTTTCTCTTCTTCTTTTAGATTTTGGTCAATTTGAGCAGTTTGATTTATTTCATCAAAAAAAGCTTCAAAAAGATTTTCTGATTTGTTCAAACTATTTCCTTCAATTATTTTTCTACGTTCTGCAATCATTTGATTTGAATTTTCTGCAAAAAAAGATTTCATCTTAAAAGAAAGAACGTTCGGGAAAACTGTTTTTAAAAGTGGCATTGGCGAGGAAGGTAAAACTTCATCTGTACAAATAATTTCTATAAAGTCGTTTTTGTGTGTTTGAATTAATTCAGTTTTTGAAGTTGGCCCGTAAAAATCACTGAAACTTCCTTCTAAACGTGTAACTTTATGCAAAGGTTCAACTGGAATTTTTGTAATTTTCGCTGGCTGATTTTTGCAAATTGTTACGCTTAATAAAAATTTATCTTTTGAATCATCAAATGAATAAGCCAAAGGTGAACCGCTGTAATAAAGATTTTTTTTGCCTGCTTTTTGGAACGAATGAATGTGTCCAATTGCCCCATAATCAAAAAAATCGAACAAAGAAGCGTCCACTTGGTCGGCAGTTCCGATATTGCTTCGTTCTGAATCTGAAACTGTTGAATTTAATGTAAAAAGATGTCCACAAAAAATTGAAATGCAATCTGCATGATTTTCTACATCTTTTTTAATTTGTTTACATGCTTCTTCATAAAGTTCTTGCTGAAATTTTAAGCGTGTGTTGTTTGAAAAATCAAATTCATTTTGTGCGTCGTTATTTTCTTCATCTGTTTTTTCTATGCTGTAAGGAGTTAAAAACGGTAACTGATAAATTGCCGCTTTTTCTGATTCAGTTCGTAAAATAAAAGGCGTTGTAAATTCTTTTGTTGTTGCGCAAATGTGAATGTTTGAATCTGACAAAATCTTAGCGCAAAAGTTCAATCTTTCTGGGCTGTCGTGATTTCCGCTTGTAATAAAAATGTGTAATTCTGGAAATTCTTTGTGAACTGTTGTAAAAAAATCGTTTAGAATATTTACAGCATCACTTGGCGGAACTGAACGGTCGTAAATATCGCCGGGAATAAGTAGAGCATCATAAGGCGCGTTATTTTTTTGAGAGAGTTTTAGTTCATCAATAATTTGATTTAAAAAATGAACTTGGTCTTGAATAAGCGATGTTTCGTAAAAAATCTTTCCTAAATGCCAGTCAGAAGTTTGTAAAAATTTCATAACGATTTCCCCAAAGTTTTTGTTTCATCATATTATACACTATAAAAGTGTCAAATAACGACATCGTGGGAAAAAATTATTTATATAAAAGAAAAATTGCCGGCGTTTTTCCAAGTTCAGGGAGTTTTTCTTTTTTCCACTGAGCGATTGTTTTTGTTTTGATGTATTCGTTTTCGCAAGTAATTCCTGCCGCGATACAAAGTTTTGTAGTAGGACGCAAACTATTTAAAATTGTTTCGATGATTTTTGCGTTTCTGTAAGGGGTTTCTATAAAGATTTGAGTTTGATCTTCGTTATATATTTTATTTTCTAATTTTTTTAGCGCTTTGATTTTTGCCGCATTTTCTACTGGTAAATATCCGTTGAATGCAAAACTTTGGCCATTGAATCCGCTTGCCATAACAGACATTATTATAGACGAAGGTCCAACTAAAGGAACAACATCAAAACCTTTAGATTGTGCAATTGCAACTACATCTGCGCCTGGGTCTGCAATAGCTGGACAACCTGCTTCAGAGATTATTCCAACCGATTGCTTTTGTGATAAAGGCGCTAAATATTCACCAATAAATTTTCTGTCGGTGTGGCGATTCAATTCATAAAAAGTAAGTTCATCGATGTCGATGCTTTTTTCTACTTTTTTTAAGAATCGTCTTGCAGAACGAATATTTTCTACAATAAAGTGCTTGATATTTACAATTACATCGTGATTGTAAGAAGGAAGCACTTGATTGATTTCTGTTTCACCTAGAGTTACTGGAATTAAATATAGCGCCGTTTTCATAAAAAAAATTAAATCACAAAATTATGGGCGTAATCCCATTCCGCCTTCTAATGTGATTGTTTCTCCATTCATATATTTAAAATCTTCTGTTGAAATTTGAACACAAACGCGTCCAATATCTTTTTCAACATCACCTAATTTTCCAGCTGGTGGCATGTGAACATTTTTTTCGTAAGCTTCTGGATAAGCGTTTTTGAATTGTTCAAGTTGTGCTGTCCAAGCCAAAGGACAAATTACGTTTACGTTGATTCCGTCTTTTCCCCATTCTGTTGCTGCAACTCTACTTAAACCACGAATTCCTTC
>SUWN01000061.1:5009-6681 GCA_015061465.1 Treponema bryantii
CTCCTATAAAGAAAATATCTCTTAATTTTTTTAATTATTTTGCTAGCACAGATTATGCCGAAAACTTCCTTTATTTACAATATAGTAAAATTCTTATAATTCGAGTATATTATTCATTATGACAAATGTAATCTATTTATTAATTTTGCCTTTTTTGGGAACAACAATTGGGGCGGCTAGTGTTTTCTTTTTAAAAGATAAATTGAATCAATCTGTTCAAAAGATGTTTTTGGGTTTTGCAGCTGGAGTTATGGTTGCAGCTTCAGTTTGGTCTTTGATTATTCCGGCTATTAATCAGTGCGAAGACATGGGAAAATTAGCGTTTATTCCTGCAAGCGTTGGTTTAGTAATCGGTTTTGCATTTTTACTTTTATTAGATAAAATTATTCCTCACCTTCACGTAAATTCAAATAGTGCGGAAGGTCCTAAATCTAAACTTGGAAAATCTATCATGTTATTTTTGGCCGTAACTTTGCACAATATTCCAGAAGGAATGGCAGTTGGTGTTACAGCTGCTGCAATGTTATCTGGCGAAAGTGGAATTGGAATGGCTGCCGCTTTTTCTTTGGCGTTAGGAATTGCAATTCAGAATTTCCCAGAAGGTGCAATTTTATCGCTTCCATTAAAAGAAGAATTAAATAGCAAAAAAAGAGCATTTTTTTACGGCGCATTTTCTGGAATTGTAGAACCTTTGGCAGCTTTATTAACAATTGCGTGTTCTTTTTTCATCATTCCGATTTTGCCTTATTTACTTGCTTTTGCTGCGGGTGCAATGTTGTATGTTGTTGTTGAAGAATTAATTCCAGAAGCTTCGCAAGGTGAACACTCAAATATTTCTACAATCAGTTTTGCAATTGGTTTTATTTTAATGATGATTTTGGATGTGGCTTTAGGATAATTCAAAGAAATTTTCTATAGTAATCAAATTATTTAATAGGTATAATAAAAATATGGATGAATTTAATTTTGATTTTGTAATTATTGGTGCTGGTCCTGCAGGACTTGCTGCTGCTCAATATGCTTCTCGTGGTGGATTAAGTGCCGCTGTTTTAGAAAGTGCTGCCATTGGTGGCCAAGTAATGCAAATTATGGATTTGGAAAATTATCCGGGCATTTTTCCACAAGTGAATGGAATTGAATTTATAAATAATATGAAAAATCAGGCAGAAACATTTGGCGCAAAATTTTTTAGTGTGAATGTTTCTTCCATAGATAAGCAAGGTGATTTTTTCATCGTAAAAACAAAAGACAAAGTTTTTAAATCTTATGCGTTGTTAATTGCAACAGGCGCAATTCATCGTAATTTGGAAGTTAAGGGCGAAAAAGAATTTTCTGGTCGCGGGGTTTCTTATTGCGCAGTTTGTGACGGACCTTTTTTCAAAAATAAAAATATTTATGTTGTTGGTGGCGGAGATTCTGCTTGTTCAGAAGCGATTTATTTATCTTCACTTTCGCCAAATGTAAGTATAATTCATAGACGTGATTCTTTTAGAGCACAAAAAGCTGTTGTTGATAAAATGCTTTCTTGCGGCGTAAAGCCAATTTATGATTCTGTTGTAAAAGAAATAAAAGGTTCTGTAAAAGTTGAATCAATCGTTTTGCAAAATGTAAAAACAAATGAAGAAACTGAACTTTCGGCAGATGCAATTTTTATTTTTACAGGAATGATTCC
>SUWN01000062.1 GCA_015061465.1 Treponema bryantii
CAGTTCCAACTCTAAGTTCAGGACGTGTACTAAACATAACTTTAATATCTTTGTCAAAACCAAAGTCTTTGTAAATATCCTTTAAGAACGCACAGAATCTTGCAACTTCATCACAAATCTGTTCTTCTGTACAAATAATATGACCATCATCCTGAACAAAACCACGAACACGCATAATTCCGTGCAAAGTTCCAGAAGGTTCATTACGAGCACAACTACCAAATTCCGCAAAACGATATGGCAATTCTTTGTAAGAACGTTGTCTTGTGTTAAAAATTTCCAAGTGACCAGGACAGTTCATTGGTTTAATAGCAAAAAGACGTTTTTCACTTTCTGTAATGAACATCATGTCTTGATATTTTGCCCAGTGACCAGATTTTTCCCATAAAGTGCGTGGCATAATAGAAGGTGTATGAACTTCAAAGTAGCCACCTTTTTGTTGTTTTTCGCGAATGTAATTTTGGAGTGTTGTATACAAAGTCCAACCATTTGCGTGCCAGAAAACCTGACCTGGATCTTCAGGATCAAGATGGAACAAATCCATTTCAACACCAAGTTTTCTGTGGTCGCGTTTTTCAGCTTCTGCAAGCATAGCCAAATAATCTTTTAATTCATTTGGTTTTGCAAAACAATAAGCATAAACACGAGTAAGCATAGGTCTTGAAGAATCACCGCGCCAATAAGCACCAGCAACTTTTGCAATTTTGAATGCTTGTCCATTAATATCTTTTGTTGTTGCAACGTGAGGTCCACGGCACAAATCAATAAATCCATCTTGTTCATAAGTTGTGATTGTTTCATCTTCAGGCAAATCATTAATCAATTCAACTTTATATGGTTCATCTGCAAATAATTTTAGCGCTTCTTCCTTAGAAACTTCTTTACGCACAAATTCTGCACCAGTTGTCAAAATACGGCGCATTTCTTTTTCTACAGCGGTAAAATCGGTTTCTGTAAATTTAGTTCCTTGTGGGAAATCAAAATCATAGTAGAAACCGTTCTCAATAGCAGGTCCAATTGCAATCTTAGTACCAGGGAACAGTCTCAAAACAGCTTCAGCCATAACGTGAGCACAACTATGGCGCAAAGTTTGTAAATTTTCATCAATAGCCATTTTAATACCTTCCTAAAAATATATTTTTATAACTTTATCACTTTAATTTGTTAATTTCAATATATGTAAAGATTTAATGGACCAAATCTATTTAAGAAACCGAGCTTTCACAGTTCGCTCACGCTCATAGTCCTCATTCGCTACGCTTCTTGCGGTCTACGCCAAGGCGCTGTTCCAGTTCGGGGTAAGTTGATAAAAAACTGTTTTCAAAAATAAAAAAAATTGATAAATTATAAATATGAATAAAGCAGAAATAAAAGACAAAGAATTATTAGAAAAAATTAATTCACTTTATGAAGATAAAATGTCTGTGTTTGTAATGGCTAATGGGCGTGTTAGAGGAGCATTGTTTCACGGAACACGTTTTGTAAATCAACTTAGAGCGCAACACAATTTAGGAATTCTTGAAACTATGGTATTAGGCCAAGCAAGTTTGTGTGCAGCTCTTGTAGTTCCAATGATGAAAGATATGGAACACACTGTAATTAAATACGAAACTGATGGGCCAGTTCAAGGTTTTTCTGTAGAAGCAGATTCTAAAGGAACTGTTCGTGGCTTTTTGTATAATGAACACATTCCAGTAACAAAGCCATTGGAAAATTGGGATTTATCATCGTTTTTAGGAAAAGGAACAATTACATTTTCTAGAGTTCATAAAGACGATAAATATCCACAAAGTAGCACTGTTCCTGTTGATTCAGGGAATATTGCAAAAGATTTTGCGTTGTATTTCCAACAATCTGAACAAATTCAAACTGCATTTAATACAAGTATCCAATTTGATAAACAAGGCCGTGTAATTGGAGCTGGTGCAATGTTCCTTCAAATCATGCCTGAAGTTGGTGGAAAAAAGGGTAGTGGAGCAAATAAATCTAGTCAGGGAAATAAAGAAGACGATGATATTTTATTTGAACGTGTAGAACTCGCTTTTAGAAATGCACCATCTTTGGGACAATGGTTTAGCGAAGAAGGTGATGCAGATGATATTATTTACGGATTATTTAGAGAATTTAATCCATCTGTAGCACTCACACGTGATATAAAATTTGATTGTCCTTGTAATGAAGATGGTTTTATTGATTATATAAAAAATCTTCCAAAACATGAATTGGAAGATATAAAGAAAAATGGTCCAAATCCTTTGGAAATTGTCTGTAGAAATTGTGGAAGTAAATATCTAATTGATGTAAATAAACTATAATTTTTACTTGACTTTGTGTTTTTTTGAAACTATATTTTACTATAGATTTATGGGGGTGTCCCGGTTTCGACGGAATTGGGAATTCTTGTATTGCAAGTAGGAGTGAAGGTTCCTTAAACTGACACAAAAATTAACTGGAAAACGTGAAGAAGAATATTCTGACGAAGAACAGTTCGCAATGGCTGCTTAATTGTAGCTTTGCAGGAACTCATTCGGCTCTGTTCCGCGCTGTTTGAAGTTCTTTTGCCTATCGGGACTTGCCAATTACTGTTTCTGGTCTTTAATTGGGACTTTTTAATCAGAATAGGTCGCCGACGCTTGTTATGCTGCTACCGGAGATCAACAATCACCTCGCATAACTAAACTTGTAGAAGTACCTGGGTTACTTTTTCGGACGGGAGTTCAATTCTCCCCACCTCCAAAAAAAAAGACTGCTTCAAAAAAGCAGTCTTTTTTTTATGGGAATAAAATTAATTATTCACCGTCTTTATTTGCACCATGGAATTTCTGTTGGTATTTCTTTAACATCGCAACAGCATTTCTCTTTCCATTGTAAACAAATCCACCGTTCCAATATTCAAGAGCAGCAAACAAAGCGTTACCACCATCTTGGCTATCAGATTCTTTTGTTTTGAATGATACATAATTAGACAATTCAATAAAATCATTGTTGTGTAAACATTCCAAACGTTTTCTGTTAAATTCGTTCCATTTTTCAAGTTCCTGAAAACCTTCACCTTCGTCTTGAACAATGATGTGTGCGTGTGTAGAACTGAACGAGTACCAAACAGTTACTTTTTTGTTTATATCACAATGGTTTCCATGTTTTACAGCATTTTTAATAACTTCACTAATTTGTTGTTCAAGAATGTTTAATTCTTTAATTTCAGTTGGAGCTGATTGAACAATAAGAAGTGTAAAATATCTAATTTGTCTAAAATCAGAAGGAAATTCCTTTTTTAGCATATTAGTTTTATCAAATAATGGGTCATTTTCGTCAGATCTAAGTTCTTTAAAATCCTGTAACACGTAATCCTCCTTTCAATCTTTCCGAAACTTATTCTTTAACCATTAATAATGCTTCTTCAACGCTATTTGCAATAGGGAAATATCCCATAAGTTTTGTAAGTTCAATAACCTTTTTTACAGATCCATGAATATTAGAAATAGCTAATTTGAGATTCATCTTTTTGATTGTAGAACAAATGTAAATCAATGCACCAATTCCAGATGAGTCAATGTAATCAACTTGTTCAAGATTGATAACAAAGTTTTTTACATTTTTTTCTAACATCTTTACAACAAGTTCTTTTAATTTATAAGAATTGTAAAGATCCATTTCTCCAGTTACATCGATAATGTAAACATCACCATTCTTTCTTATTTTAAGTTCCATAAAGAAGCTCCTTGCCTATTGAATTTTGATAACCAAAATACTTTGGTCGTCATATTGTTGTGTTGAACCACAATATCTCTTTAAATCGTCTTTTACACGAGCCGAAATATCTTTTGCATTTTGTTGACTATTTCTAATTACAACTTTTGATAAATTTTCAACAGCATATTGTACACCATTTTCGTTCAATGATTCAAGTAATCCATCTGTACATGTGACAATTATATCACCAGAATTAAGTTTTACATCTATATCATGGAACTGAGTATCTTTTTCAACACCCATTGGTTCACTTGCTAAAGAAATCTGTTTAAAACTCTTCTCTGCTGCTGAATAAATAAATACAGGATTGTTTCCACAAGTTGAAATCTGTGCTTCGTTAGTTGTGCTGTTGTAATTAATTAACGCAACACTAGCAAAGTGATCGATTTTTGCACTTTCAATACAAATTCCTCGGTTTGCCCAAGAAAGAATTGTAGAAGCACTTTGAGCTGTATTTACTGCAAGTCTAAGAATTGCTCTAATCATAATCATTACAACAAGAGAATTCATTCCTTTTCCTGCAACGTCAGCCATTACAAATGAAATTCTGTCTTTTCTAGAAACTAAAACATCGTAGTAGTCGCCACAAACATTTTCCATTGCGTTAGAAAAACATCCAATAGTAATGTTTGGAATAACAGGAAGTTTTTGTGGAATTAAATCTTTCTGATATTTTGTAGCGATATTTCCGTCTTTATTTAATTCTGTGTGTTCTGCATAATCCAAGAAACTGTAAAGTGGTTTGATAGAGGTTGATACAGCATCAGCAAGGATAATTGCAGTTTCAAAGTCATCTTTTGTGAATTTTGCTTTTGTAGGAAGGCGTGAAAGTGCAACAAGTCCAACAACTGTATCTTGCTGTTTAATTGGTGCAAAAATATATCCACCACATTTTAAGAATTCCTCAGGTCCATTTTGGAAAATACGAGGGTCTTTTACTGAATCAGGGATGAAAACTGGTTCTTTTGCAGAGAAAATTTCTCCAAAAATATTATCTGTAAATGGGAATTGAGCAAAACGTAAGTTTGTTTCAACTCTTAAAGGTTTGTGTGGTAAATCCTCTGGTAATTTATATGGAGGAGGGAACGAACCTGTAAGTGATTTTACAGCCAATGTGTTATCATAATCATCAGCAAGAAGAATTACACAACCGTCTGCACCAACTTTTTCTGAAATAAGTTTGTTACAATATTCCAAGAAACTTTCCATACTGTTGTCTCTTGAAAAGAATGTAGAAACTTTTGATACAAGGTCTTTGTTTACTTCAAGAAGTCTTTGGTGTTTTGCTTCTACAGCAGCAATAGCAGCTTTTGTAACTTCATTTTCTTCTATAGCAGCAGTTTGTTCTGCAAGTTTTTTAGCAGCTTTCTTTTCTTCTCTTTTTTGTGGATTATCAAATGCTTTTAGAATTAAGTAAGGTAGCATTAAAACTTCTGCAATGATAACTGAAAAAATAAAATAAATCAGATATTCGGTTAAGTAACTGTACAATGCACCAGCAACTACAACACCGGATACTAAATAAAATACAAAACTAGACTTTACGGTATTACGCAACTTTATTATTAATAAAAATAAGAAAAGTAAAACGCCTAATCCCGCTGTAATTAATAAAGGTAGATTTGTAAATGCATCAATCGAATCCAATTTTTAAAAATCTCCTATTGTGTTATGGTAATAAAAAAAATCTGCTACTATAAAGCAACAGAATCCAACTAAATAAAACACATTTTTAAAACTTTATTAATTTTATCATTGAAATATTTAGTCGTCAAGGATTTTTATTATGGCAAAACCTATGGTTCTGAGTTTTCTGAATTGTATATATTAATGGCTCTTCGTAAAACAATTCTTTTAATTAGGTTTTTAATACGTTTCATTACTGGAATTTTATGTGTCTTACTAAAATCTGTGACTACTTCATCTAAAGGAATATCATCTCCAAATTTTTGTTTTAATTCATCCCAATATTTTACAACCCAAATATATAAATCACCTAAAGTACGTTTTGGAAAATTATGCAAAATATGTTTTCTTTTTATGGAAGAAACTAAAGGAATATAAACTTTATTAAACCAAGATAAAATCGCTTCTTCCATTGTAATTTCTTTTTCTTTACCAATATTTATGTAATATTTATGAGTTAAAATGTGATTGTAAATTACGTCGTAAGAACCCGCTGTAGAAAAATCTAAACACCAATAATCTGTTATATCTCCAAAACTTGTTTCTGCATAAAAAACACGTTTTTCGTAATAAATAATTTGTTTTATAATATCATTTATGTTATTTGCTTTTTTTAATTTGATTTCACTTTGAAGCGAAACAACTTCTGCATCAATAAATTCTACTCCGCGTGCTTTTGCTACAGAAACACGGTGATTTCCGTCTCTTACAAAATAAAGTCCTGCAAGTTCATAAACTTTTATTGGAGGTAAATCAATTGCTTTAATTGCTGCTTCATCAACGTGTTCCCATCTTGTGCGTAAAAATGAACTTTTTGGAAAAAAGCGATTATCAAAATCTTTGTAACGACCTTCGCTACCAACAATTTTTTCTATTGGAATTACTTTCATTCCGATGTAAGTTTCGTTTTGTGGTTTTATTAATTGTTTTACATCGTTTAAAGAAATAAGAGATGCTTCTTCTGGTGAAAGCAAATGTTGAATTTCGTTTATAAACGCTTTGTTTCTTGCT
>SUWN01000063.1 GCA_015061465.1 Treponema bryantii
TCCCCTTCTTGATTATTTCCAAATTATTGCCATAATTAACCGATATGAAACTCAAAGGATTTTATTCATCATTAGTTGCAATCGCAATTCCAATTTCACTTCAAGCGCTTTTACAAAATTTTGTAAATATGCTCGATACAATTATGATTGGTCGCCTTGGAAGCGTAGAAATTGCGGCAGTTGGACTAGGAAATCAAATATTTTTTATTCTAAACATGATTCTTTTTGGAATTACGTCTGGTGGCGGCGTTTTTATTGCACAATTTTGGGGCAAAAAAGACATCGGTGGAATCAGAAAATCACTTGGCTTAATGACTGTAATTGCAATTTTTACATCAGTAATTTTTACAATCTTAGGACTTTTTATTCCACACAAAATGATTAGCTTATATTCGCCAGACCCACAAGTTATCCAAGTTGGCGGGACATACCTTCGTTACGTTTGTCTAAGTTACATTCCAACGGCAATCAGTTTTTCAATAACATTGGCACTACGAAGCACAGAACGTGTAAAATTACCGTTAGTTTGTACAGCAATTTCTCTTTCTATAAATCTAATTGCAAACTACTTGCTCATTTTTGTTGCCGGACTTGGCGTAAAAGGTGCTGCAATTGCAACAATCATAGCTCGCTTTATAGAACTTTTTATTCTTGTAATTTGGTCGTATTCACACAAATATGAAATCTGCGGAAAACTAAAAGAACATTTAAGCTATAACAAGAACTTTGTATTCAAATATATAAAAATTGCACTTCCAGTTATTATAAACGAAACTTTTTGGGGACTTGGAACATCAGTTTACAACGCAATTTTTGCACACGCAGGAACAAACGCATTTACAGCTTATAGCATCACAGGAACAATCAGCCAACTCACTTGGGTATTCTGCATGGGATTTGGTAACGGAATTGGAGTATTAATCGGCAAACGAATTGGCGAAAAAGAGGTGGACGAAGCGCGATTGTATGCAAAACGCTCTATGTGGTTTATGCCATTAATCGGCGCTGCGGTAGGAATCTTCTTATTGCCACTTTCCAAACTTCTTCCAATCTTCTTCAATGTTGGACCAGAAATTATAAAAGACGCAACTTCAATTTTAATGATTTTGATTTTTATATATCCGTTTAATTCATTCTGTATGAACTGGATTGTAGGAATTTGTCGTGCTGGCGGAGACACTGTTTTTTCAGCAGTTGCAGAAATTGTAGTTTTATGGTGTGTTTCAATTCCTTTAGGCTACGTAGCCGCATTCATTCTCAATCTTCCTGCCCCTATGATTTATCTTTTCTTCTGCAGCGAATCTGTAGTAAAAGCAATCATAGGCGCAATCAGAGTTGTAAGCGGCAAATGGCTTAGAGATGTAACCTAGAATTAGAACATATTTTTCAATTTAGAAAGATCCATTCCTTGCATCATATTTCCCATGCTTGATGGATCCATTCCTAACTGATTCATTAATTTGCCTTGCATTCCGCGGTTACGACTAAGTTTTTTCATAGTGAGCTTAGTTTTTTCAAAGTGTTTAATAAGTTTGTTTACTTCAGCAACACTTGTTCCAGAACCTTTTGCAATTCTTTTTCTGCGGCTTGGGCCAATTATCAAGTGATTCATTCTTTCTTTGTAAGTCATCGATTGAATAATCGCTTCTTGACGTTTCATTCCGCTCATATCCATTTGACTTGCATCAAAACCACTCATTCCAGGCATCATATCAAGAAGCGATTGCATTGAACCCATTTTTTTAACTTGTTGGAATTGTTCCAACATATCTTGCAAAGTGAATTCATTGCGACTCATCTTCTTTTGAAGTTTCATTGCTTCTTCAGCATCAACAGTTTCTTGAGCTTTTTCTACCAAAGAAACAATATCACCCATACCCAAAATTCGGCTTGCAATTCGTTCTGGATGGAAAGGTTCCAAATCTTCTGTTTTTTCACCAGTACCAATAAATAAAATTGGTTTTCCTGTAATTGTTTTAAGAGAAAGAGCCGCACCACCACGAGCATCTGAGTCAAATTTTGTAAGAATTACACCAGTAAGACCAAGTTGTTCGTCAAAAGATTTTGCAATATCAACGGCATTCTGACCAGTCATTGCATCAGCAACAAGCAAAACTTCTACAGGGTCAGTAATTTTTTTGATTTTTACAAGTTCTGCCATCATATCTTCATCAATCTGAAGACGACCAGCAGTATCGATAATGATTGTATCAAATTGATTTTTTCTAGCATATTCAATGGAATTTTTTGCAGTTTTTACAGCATCTTTTCCATCTTCTTTATAAACAGGAACGTTGATTTTTTGACCAAGTTGGCAAAGTTGTTCCACAGCAGCAGGACGAACCAAGTCACACGCAACTAAAAGCGGCTTACGACCTTCTTTTACAAGACGAGCGGCCAATTTGTGTGCAGCAGTAGTTTTACCAGCACCTTGCAAACCTAACATCAAAATCACAGATTGAGTATCAGGACCTTTTAAGTGCAAATCTTGTTTTGTATCACCAAGCATTGCAACAATTTTATCGTTGATGATTTTTACAAATTGTTGCCCCGGATTTACAGATTTTAAAACTTTTTCACCTTTTGCTTCTTCAATAGTTGAATTTACAAATCGACGAACAACACGCAAGTTTACGTCGGCTTCCAAAAGAGCCATTTTGATTTGTTCAACTGTTTCTTCAATGTTTTTTTCTGTAATTGTAGATTTTCCGCTCATAGTGCGGATAATATTGCTAAAAGTTCCTGTAATTTTTTCTAACATTTAATTAATCCTGTTTTAATATTTCTTTTAAGATTTCATCAACTGTAACTTCTTTGTTCAAAACTCTAAACAAACCGTCACACATTGGAAGTCTTAATTTTTTTTCTTGAGCAATTTGATGAACATATTTACAAGCGATTGCGCCTTCTGGTAAATAACCAATTTTTCCAACGTTTGCAATCAAATCATCAATGTCCTTAAATTTAGACAAAATATCAGTTTTAATAATATCCTGTCCAAAACGTCTGTTACGACCATATTTACTTTTACAAGTTACATCCAAATCACCAACACCAGAAACCGATGTAAAAGTTTCTGCATGAGTTGCACCCATCGCAAATCCCAAAGTCTGAATTTCATTTAATCCAGCAGCCATCAACAAAGATTCTGTATTATCACCAAAAATTGTTGAAGTTTCTGTAATTGCATCCAATGCGCCATAAACACAAGCAATAACATTTTTTGCAGCAGAACAGATTTGTACACCAATAGTATCAAAACTAGAAAATACCATTAATCCTGGAACATGCAATAATTCACGAACTTTAATAGAATTTTTAGGATTTTCACAAGCAGCAACAAGTCCAGTCCATTTTCCCATAGCAACTTCTTCTGCGTGACTAGGACCGGCAACATAAACAACGCAACCTTTATAACATTCAGGAAGACAATCTTCTATCGTTTGAACAACAAGTTTTGGACCATTTTCCGAAGGCACAAAACCTTTTGTTAAAGTAGCAATAACACTTGTACCGTCAACAATATTTGGTACATTTATAATTTTCTTTACAGTACTTTCCAAAAAGATAGATGGAGTTGCAATAATAACAAAATCTTTTCCTGTAGCAACTTCTTCTATATCATTAGAAACTGTGATATTTGAAGATAATTTATAACCTGGTAAAAATTTCTTATTTTCATGTTCATTATTAACCGAATCCGCAACTTCACTTTCCAAAGCCCACATCTGAATTTTGTGATTCCCACGAGCCAAAGCTTGTGCCAACCCAGTTCCCCAAGCGCCACTACCAATAATTCCAACAGATTTACAAGCCATAAACAACCTCATATTTTATTTTACATAAAAAATCGATGCGCCTTAAAAAAGACAACATCGATTTTTCTGGCATAATTTTTTAGATTAATACCATTTTTCGCCGCAGCAATCATCCCAATTGATAATTTCTTCTGGCTTAAAGAAAAGATTTATTTCTCTTTCTGCACTTTCATCACTATCAGAAGCATGAATAATATTGTGAGAAGTGTGAGTACAATAATCACCACGAATAGTTCCAGGATTTGCTTCAGAAGGTTTTGTAGCTCCTACAAATTTACGAATAAGAGCAACACAATCATCACATTCCCAAACCATAGCAACAACAGGAGCAGAAGTAATGTAGTCCACCAATTCACCAAAGAAAGGTTTTTCCTTGTGTTCAGCATAGTGATTACAAGCCAATTCATTAGAGATTTGCATCATTTTCAAACCAACAAGTTTGAAACCCTTTTTTTCAAGGCGACTAATAATTTCGCCAACCAACCGGCGATTAATCACTCCCGGTTTTAACATAGTAAAACATCTTGTCATAATAGATTAATTATATAAAAAGAAAAGACTAAATTCAATCTAAAAGCGCCTACACATCAAAGATGGCAGTTCAAAAGCGACGCATAAACTTCTTGAATAATTTCGTCCGGAGTAGAAGCGCCCGCCGTAATTCCCACTTTTTCCAAAGCAAAAAATTCTTGTGGAATTTCACACGCACTTTCCACGTGAATAACATTTTTGCAATTTTGTTGCGCAATCTTAAAAAGTCTAATCGTATTAGCCGAATTTTTACCACCAATTACAATAATTCCGTCCACAGAATCACACAAATCGAACAACGCTTCTTGACGCTCCTTTGTAGCAGGACAAATAGAATTGATAATCTCAAGTGAAGGAATCTTTTTTGTCAAAATTTTAGAAACATTTTCAAATTCCGAAACATTAAAAGTCGTCTGACTAAGCAAAACAACAGATTTTACATCCGCAGGCAAAACAAATTTTTCAGCTTCATCCGCATTTTGAATCAAAGCAAAATTATCCTTTGCAAAACCTGCAATTCCTTTAACTTCCCCATGATTACTATCACCAGTCAAAATCACAAACGCATCATCTTTCGTCTTTTTTTCTACAATTTTCTGACTATTTTTTACGCGCGGACAAGTTGCATCCACAATCAAACAAGATTTTTTTTCAAGTTCCCGCAAAACATCCGGTCTACAACCGTGCGCACGAATAATTACAACACTTTCGTTTTTAATACGCGCAATTTCATCCTCATTTACAATAATCATCCCTTTATCACAAAGATTTTTCAGCGCAATTTGATTATGAATAAGCGGCCCCAACGAATAAACATTTTTTTCAGGATTTTCCAACAACGCCATTTCCGCAAGTTCCACTGCACGCCGAACCCCAAAACAAAACCCCAAAACATTCGCCTTTACAACTTGAATCGCCATTTTTAAATAACCTCAAAACAAAAACTCAACATAAATTTATCATTAATTCGGATGAAATGCAAACCACAAACCGGCTATTCCAGGTTCGCTCACGCTCATCCTCCTAGCGGTGGACTAAAGCCTTTCATATCCGGCATAACATCCAATTTTCAATAGTAAATCTTCCTTATAATTCCTACATAATATTGAATTCTAATCAAATTATCATTATATTATTACATTGATGGACTTCGGATTTTTTCCTTCCATACAGAATTTTATAGGAGCATTAAATGACACTTAATGACATTAAACATGCAAAAATTAAAGCATGGGTAGAAGAATGTATCGCTATGTGTGAACCAGATGATGTATACGTTTGTGACGGTTCAACAGCAGAATATGACAGATTGATGAAAAAATGTGTAGACGCAGGGCTAGCAACACCTTTAGCTAAAAAACCAAACAGCTTCCTTTTCCGTTCACTTCCAAGTGACGTAGCTCGTGTAGAAGGAAGAACTTATATTTCTTCAAAAACACAAGAAGCGGCTGGTCCAACAAACAACTGGATTGACCCAGTAGAATTAAAAGCAACAATGAAAGGTCTTTACAAAGGATGTATGCACGGACGTACAATGTACATCATTCCTTTCTGTATGGGTCCACTCGGTTCTCCAATTGCAAAATACGGAATTGAAGTAACAGACTCAGAATATGTTGTATTAAACATGGACATCATGACACGTGTTGGAACAAAAGTTCTTGACATTCTTGGTACAGACGGAGAATTCGTTCCATGTCTCCACTCAGTTGGTAAACCATTAAACAATGGCGAAACAGACAACGGAATCTGGCCATGTGCAGATGTTGAACACAAATATATCAGCCACTTCCCAGAAGAAAGACTTATCTGGTCTTACGGTTCAGGATACGGCGGAAACGCTCTTCTTGGAAAAAAATGTTTTGCTCTTCGTATTGCAACTGTTATTGCTAAAGAAGAAGGTTGGCTTGCAGAACACATGCTCATCTTAAAACTTACAAACCCACAAGGTGAAGTAAAATATGTAACAGGTGCTTTCCCAAGTGCTTGTGGTAAAACAAACCTTGCTATGCTTATCCCAACAATTCCAGGTTGGAAAGTTGAAACAATCGGTGATGACATCGCTTGGATGAAATTTGGTGAAGATGG
>SUWN01000014.1 GCA_015061465.1 Treponema bryantii
AACAAACTTTCTAAAGAAAAACGAGTTGAAATTGCAGCAAATGGAATAAAAAAAATAAAAATTGAATTGGAAAAAAATCAAATTACACTTTCTGACACAATGGTTGTTTCTGGTGGTCAGGCAAATGATGATTATTTAAATAGATTAAAAGCAAAAAAAATGAAAATCAAAATTGCAAAAAGTAATGGTTGTGTTCACGCAGAATTACTTGGAGATTTTTGTGCCGCATTAAAAGGAATGGGGAAATTTGATTCAATTTTGCAAGCATCTAAAAATTGTATAAAAAAGGTTATCTATGAAGATTCATAAAATTCCACAAAATGTTACAACTCTTATTTTTGATATTGATTCAACGCTTTATACAAATGATGATTACGCGTATGAACAAGTTGATTGTCAGGTACGCGAATTTGCAAGAATTAGAAATATGAGCGCCGAAGATGCAAGAACTCTTGTTCGTGATTTTAGAAAAGATTTTGCAGAAAAAAATGATGGAAAAAAAATCAGTCTTGGAAATCTTTTAACAAATTTTGGAATTTCTATTGAACAAAGTGTACAATGGCGAAATGAATTAATGCGCCCTGAAGATTTTTTAGTTCGGAATGAAAATCTAATTTCTGAATTAAAAATCTTATCTAAAAAATATAAATTGATTTGTGTAACAAATAATCCTGTAAAACCTGCAAGAAAAACTTTGGAAGTTATTGGTATTTCAGATTTTTTTGAAGAAATTGTTGGGTTAGACACTTGTTATAAATCAAAACCAGCAATTGAACCTTTTGAAAAAGCTCTTGAACTTACAAATTCCGATGCCAAAAATTGTATTGCCATTGGCGACCGTTTTGATTTAGATGTTCAACTTCCTATTCAAATGGGAATGGGCGGAATTGAAGTTTCTGGTGTGGAAGATTTATACGATTTGCATACTTTATTAAAATAGACATTTGTACAATTAAATTATACTTTTCAACTTTTTTATAATTGTAAAAAATATTAATTTTCTCTTATATGAAGACATCTAAAAGCAATATTGTTGATATGACAGTTGGAAGCCCTGTAAAGCACATTTTAGCTTTTGCACTTCCTCTTTTTATTGGAAACTTATTTCAACAATTTTATAACATGGTCGATTCGTTAATTGTCGGAAACTTTGTAGGTGCAAACGCGCTTGCTGCAGTTGGAACTTGTGGCTCAATGAACTTTTTATTTTTTTCATTAAGTTCGGGCCTTGCAATTGGGATTGGAGTAATTGTTGCACAATATTTTGGTGCTAAAGATGAACAAAATGTAAAAATCACTATTGCGAACTCATTTTACGTTATTGCTATCGCTTCTATTTCAGTTAGTGTAATAGGATTTATTTTTTGTCCGCAGATTTTAAGACTTATTTCTACGCCTGAAGAATTAATCAATGATTCTATAACTTATATGCGCGTAACTTGTGTAGGAATCTTTTCTGTTGCTTTGTATAACGGTGTTGCAGCAATTTTACGTGCTCTTGGAGATTCTAAAACTCCTTTATATTTTTTAATTTTTTCAAGTGTAATAAATGTTGTTTTAGATTTAGTTTTTGTAATTTATTTTAATTGGGCAGTTTTTGGAGTTGCTTTAGCTACAATCATTTCTCAAATATTTTCTGCAGTTGCAAGTTTGATTTACGCCGCAAAAAAAGTTCCATATTTTAAATTATCTAAAGATTTGCTCAAACCAAACAAGCTTATTATTGTTCGTTCGTTTAAAATTGGAACACCAATTGCTTTACAAAATTCGATGATTGCAGTTTCTTGTATGGTTTTGCAAGGAGTTGTAAATTCGTTTGGTCCTGTAATTATGGCTGCATACACAATCATTTCAAGAATTGAACAATTAATTCAACAACCTTTTAGTTCAATTGGAATGGCTTTAACAACTTATTCTGGACAAAATATGGGAGCAGGTGAGTTAGGTCGTGTAAAAAAAGGACTTCATCGTGGAACTTTTATTGTTTTGATTTTCTCGCTAGCTATGATTCCAATTGCATATTTATTGGGAAAAAACATTGTTGGTTTCTTTGTCAAAGAAGCTGAAGTAATTGATATAGGATACAGAGCTCTTAGAATTACAAGTTTATTCTATTTTGGACTTGGAATGATTTATGTTCCACGCGCTGTATTAAATGGTTGTGGTGATACTGGTTTTGCAATGATAAATGGTATTACCGAAGTTATCTGTCGAATCCTTTATTCTGAAATTTTAACTAGAATTCCTGCAATTGGATTTTGGGGTGTTTGGATTACAACAGGATTTACATGGGGAACAACAGCCATTGTCTGCATAATTCGCTACAAACGTGGAAAATGGAAGACAAAGGCTATTGCAAAAAAATAAAATTATTTGATTGGAATATATTTTGGTGCAGAATCGTCGTGGCTTGAACAACTGTGATTTCCACAATTATGGTTTTCGTCATGATGATGGTGTTCACCATGATGATTACATTTTACATCAGGATTGTATTCCAATGTACCTGTAATAAAATCATTTGCAGCTTTATCACAAGAACCTTGTACACCACCGTAAATTTTAATTCCTTCTTTATTTAGTGCGTCTTGTGCACCTCCGCCAATTCCTCCACAAATCAAAACTTGAACATTGCGTTCTTTTAAGAAAGTTGCTAATGCTCCGTGTCCACTTCCATTTGTATCAATAATTTCTGATTTTACAATGGAATTATTTTCAACATCATAAATCTTGAATTGTTTAGTGTGTCCAAAATGCTGAAAAACATTTTCGTTTTCAAAAGTAATTGCAATTCTCATAAAAATAAATTTATTAAAGATTTGTTTAAGTGTCAATGTATTTATCCCATATTGACATAAAGACGCTTTTTTTATAATATTTATCTTACTTATTCCCCGATTGTGTAATGGTAGCACTTCAGATTCTGGTTCTGATTGTGGGGGTTCGAATCCTCCTTGGGGAAAGAGCTGGACTTAAATAGTTCAGCTTTTTTTGTTTGTAAAATTAATTTGGTCCCTTCGTCTATTGGCTAGGACGTGGCCCTCTCAAGGCTAAAAGACGGGTTCAATTCCCGTAGGGACCGTTTTTTTCTTACTTGACATGTATATTTCTTCTGTTATCATATTAGTATATTATGGATACGTTAAATAAAGGTGCTTTTGATAAGCTTGTTGCTGGTCTAAATTCTGACGAACGACTTTCTTTGCTAAATAAAATTAATAAAAATACAGATATAGAACTTCAAATTGAATCTTCTGATTTAAATGAAAAGAATTTCAGTCTTCTTTCTCAATTCAAAAATGAATCTTCATTTTATAAATTTCTTTTATGGCTTAGAAGTATTTTCTTAAAAATTTCAAAAGAAAAACTTTATAATCAAGATTTAATTGATAGATTTGCAAAAGAACTCAATAATCTTCATCCTGGCATTTTAAGACATAAACAACGACTTTTGGATAATTATTTTTTTGAGCGCTTAAAATCATTAAAAGATGCTTCTGATTTTTTTAAACCATATTTTGTTCATATAAATGAAAATCCTGGTGATTTTTATGTTTTTTTAAGTTCTTTTGTTGCTCCAGAAATTGCGGAATCAATAAACGCTAATGCTGACCCTTTTATTTTACCTTTTACAAAAGAACCTGATATTGAACTTCATAATAATTTGATAAAAAAAATGGATTCAATTTTAAAAGATTTGAATTCTTCAACAAGAAATAAGCTTTATCAATCTGTTTCTACAGTGGAATGGTTGTCCCAATTTGTTTCTTTGCCTTTTATTCATTTTATTTCTCAATTTACAAATAATTCAAGCAATCGTTTTTCTTGTTCATATCGACTTGCAACAATGGATTATGATGCATTTTCGTCTGTCTTTTCTAAAATGTTTACAGTTCAACCAGATGTTTTGCAATCTTTGTTTTTGTATTCACAACGTCAAAATATAAATAAAACAACTATGTCTGATAAAAACATAGAAAATGCGTTGAACGAATTTTTATCTAAAGCAAATCTTTCTATTTCTTGTATAAAAGAATTTGTAGACAGTATTCCAATTTATAAACTTGGAAAAATTATCAACAATAATTATGATTGGCAACCAAAACCGTTTGAAGGCGTTGAATCTTGGTTTGCAAGTTTTAGAAATCAATGGAAAAAAATCATTGATATAAGATGGAATGATTGGCAACGCGAACGCAAAAAGAAAAATTTAAGTTCATCTTTATATAAAGATTTTGGTTTAAAAGAATTTCCAACGATGAAATATAAACCTTGGAATAATTTGTGGACACGGGTTTCTTTTTCTTGTGAATTAACGGGCGGATTTTATTCATGGTTTGTTACTGAAAAATATGATGAAATTATCGAACCGCTAAACGATGTTGCAATGGAAGGAATTTTTATACGAAGTGAAAATAGAAACGAATATTCAGAAGCATTGCACGATTTTGTAACAGTAAATACAAATATGAAAGAATTGTTGGAAAGACTTGCGCCAAATGGTTCTTTAGGCTCTTTCTTTTATGATGTTACAAAAAATACAGTCCATACGTTTCAAGTTCAAAATAGAATTGATTCAAATATGAAGTCTATCGAAAGTGAAATTAAAGAATATATAAAAACCTTTACAAAAAGCATCAGAGCAATTGAAAGAATTTTCCACGGATTCTTTGATGAAAAAAAAGATGGAATTCATGAAGGTTTGCAAAATATGAATACAATTAATGGTCATCAAAATAGAGAATTCCGCGACAACTTGATAAGTATTCGCTCTTTGCTTGTAAAATGTATTTTTTATATTTCTGAATTAGAGCCAATTGATCAGGCAACTGAAATATGATTAGTTTTTCATTAAAAGATTCTGCAAATTCATTTGAAACTTTTTGTTTTTATAAAAACGGTTCAGTTTTAAAAGACGCACCTATTTGTGCTTTGTCCTTAAAAAAAGCGGGTAGTATGCGTTTTAGATGGAACGAAACAAATTCTACTCGTGATAATTTTTTTAAATCTGTTTTATCATCATCACAAATTTTGACGCCAGTAGAATTGTCCCATTCAAAAATTGTTTACGATTTGCAAAATTCTGAACAAATTTTTCAAAAAGTAGGGGATGGAATCATTACAAAAAATCTTGCGTTAGTTCCTTCTGTTACGGTAGCGGATTGTGTTCCAATTTATTTATATGATGATGTAACAAAAGTTTTTGGAATTGTTCATTCTGGTTGGAAAGGAACTGGAATCATAAAAGAAGCAATTATGCTTGCAAATCAAAAATATGGTTCTGCTCCAAGCGATTTTTGCATTGTAATTGGTCCGCACATAAATAAATGTTGCTATGTTGTAAATGAAGAACGAGCAACTTATTTTGCGAAAGAATTTACGCCTGACTGTGTAAAACCGATTTCCAAAAATCAAAAAATCGATTGGAATAATGGAGAAGGGCAATTATTTTCACTTTCTTTATTAAAAGCAAATCTTTCTGTTTTAGAAAAAATTGGTGTAAAAGATTCTAACATTGTAATTTGTTCAGATTGTACTTGTTGTAATCAGATTTATGGTTCAAACAGACGCGAAACATCACAAGGAAATTCATTTACAGTTCAAGCTGCGTTTATATATCATAAAAATTGAAAATGACACAATTGACACTTTTTGTCATATTGACATATTAACTCACTTTGTATATCTTTATTAAAAAGAAAGTTACAAAATGAGGTGAATTCATGTCTTATAATTTGGATAAACAGCATGAAAAAGGTAAATATCATGCAATTGAAAGAATTAACGAACTTTGTGATAAAGATTCATTTGTAGAAATTTATTCAGGGGTACGCCATAACTGTACAAGTTTTGGAATGGAAAAAAAAGACATTCCTTATGATGGCGTAATTACTGGATTTGGAAAAATAAATGGTAGAAAAGTTGCTGTGTATGCGCAGGATTTTACAGTTCAAGGTGGAAGTCTTGGATTAATGCACGGTAAAAAAATTGCTGAACTTATTGATAAAGCAATTCAAGCGCGTTGTCCTGTAATCGGAATTAATGATTCGGGTGGAGCTCGTATTCAAGAAGGAGTTGATGCTCTTTGTGGTTACGGTGATTTATTTTATCAGAATGTTCGCGCTTCTGGTTCAATTCCTCAAATTTCAATTATTGCTGGTCCTTGTGCAGGTGGAGCAGTTTATAGTCCTGGAATTACAGACTTTATTTTTGCAGTAGATAAAATCAGTCAGTTGTTCATCACAGGTCCAAAAGTTGTAAAATCTGTTATGTTTATGGATATTTCAGCTGAAGATTTGGGTGGCGCTTCAATTCATAGCCAAAAATCTGGTGTAGCTCAATTCCGTTGTGAATGTGAAAACGAATGTTTTGAAAAAGTAAGAAAACTTTTAGATTATATTCCTCATTATTTTGGTGATGATTTTGATAATTCATCTGTAGCAAAATTTGAAGAAAGAAAATCTGCAAAAAAGAAAATCGCAGAAATTATCCCAGAAAATCCAAAAGCTGGTTACGATGTTCGTGATATTATTAATTGCGTTGTTGATGAAGATTCATTCTTTGAAGTTTCAGAAGAATTTGCTGTAAATTGTGTAACTGGTTTTGCAAAAATTGAAGGTCGTTCTATTGGTGTTGTTGCAAATAATCCAAAAGGCGTTGGTGGTGTTTTGGATTGCGATTCAAGCGATAAAATTGCACGATTTGTTCGTTACTGCGATTCATTCAATATTCCTCTTCTTACTTTTGTTGATGTTCCAGGATTTATTCCAGGTCCACAAGAAGAACAAAAGGGAATTATTCGTCACGGAGCAAAAGTAATTTATGCTTACAGTGAAGCATCTGTTCCAAAAGTTTCTGTAATTGTTCGTAAAGCATACGGTGGAGCATATATTGCAATGTGTTCAAAACATCTTGGTGCAGATTTTGTTTATGCTTGGCCAAAATCAGAAATTGCAGTAATGGGTGCAGAAGGTGCAATCGGTATTTTGTATGCAAAAGAATTGGCAGACCCAACAAAAGCTGATGAAGTTGCAAAAAAATCTGAAGAATACAAACAAGAAATTATGACTCCAACTATTGCTGCAAAACGCGGGTATATTTCAGAAGTAATCCAACCTGAAGATACACGTAAATATGTAGTAAACAGTTTTGAAATGTTAGAAAACAAAACTTCTATGGATAAACCACTTAAAAAACACGGAAATATTCCTCTTTAATAGAATAGCAAATATGTGTTAAAAAAAAAGCTTTCCAAGAAAAAACTTGGAAAGCTTTTTTTTGTAGCAAATTAATTATCTACCGTGGCATTGTTTGTATTTTTTGCCACTTCCACAAGGACAAGGTTCGTTTCTTCCAACTTTTGGCATTGTTCTTCTTACTGTAATGCTTTCACCTTGTGAACGTTGGTTCATGGCGCTGTTTGTTGCTTGTCTACGAGCCTGGTCTCCATTGAATGATGACATTGCACTTTTTTGAGCTTCAACGTTTGCAGCTTGTGCATTAAATTCACTGTGTTGTGCATTCATATTATTTTGATTTTGAGCCAAAGCTTGTTTTCTTCTTTCCATTGCTTCTGGACTCAACTGAATTTTAACTTTGAATACACGACTCATAACAGAAGTTCTGATTGTATCTAACATATCGTAGAAAATATTAAATCCATCAATTTTGTATTCTGTTAATGGGTTTTTAGAACCGTAAGAACGTAATCCAACAGCTTCTCTTAAACCTTCAAGTGCTTCCAATTGGTCAAGCCATTTTTTATCAATAATTTGAATGTATTGATAACGAATGAACATGTTCAAGTTTTCTTTACCAGCCAAAGTTTCTTTTTCTGTAATATCATTTTGGAGAGTAGCAATTACTTTTTCTTTTGTTAATTCTTCTGCAGGTAATTGGAATCCAAATGTATCTCTGATTTTTTCTGTTAATTCATACAACGCGCTATTATCTTTGCTGCGTTTATTTGAAGAACCAAATTCATCAAATAAATCTTCAACATAAGTTTTTGCATTTTCCATTACGCGTGTAGAAAGATTTTCGTCAGAAAGTAATGAATCTCTTTGTTCGTAAATTACACCGCGCTGTTCGTTTAAAACATCATCATAATCAAGCAAATGTTTACGAATTTCAAAGTTTCTATCTTCTACTTTAGATTGTGCTTTTTCAATTCCTTTGTTTAGCCATGGATGGTCAATTGGTTCTCCCGGTTGCATACCAATTCTACTCATCATAACTTTCATTTTTTCGCCACCAAAGAGGCGCATCAAATCATCGTCCATAGAAATGTAGAATTTAGAACGACCTGGGTCACCTTGACGTCCAGAACGTCCGCGCAACTGGTTATCAATACGACGAGATTCGTGACGTTCTGTACCAATTACATACAAACCACCGGCATTTTTTACTTCTTCGTAATCTTTTTTCCAGTTTTCTTTTTCTATTTTTAATGCTTCTGCAAATTGTTCTTCAGTTGCATTTGTTCCAGCTCGTTTTCTTGCACGGAATTCTGGGTTTCCACCAAGTTTAATATCTGTACCACGACCTGCCATGTTTGTTGCAATTGTTACAGCGCCTTTTGCACCAGCTTCTGCAATAATCATAGCTTCACGAGCGTGATTTTTTGCGTTTAATACTTCGTGTCTAATTCCTTTTCTTGTTAAAAGGGCAGACAAAAGTTCAGATTTTTCTACAGAAACTGTACCAACTAAAACTGGTTGGCCTTTATCGTGAGCAGCTTTGATTTCTGCAGCGATTGCTTCCCATTTTTCTTTTTCGTTCAAATAAACTTCGTCGTTTTCATCCACACGAGCAACAGGAACGTTTGTTGGAATTGCAACTACATCAAGTTTGTAGATTTTATTAAATTCCACAGCTTCTGTTGCAGCAGTACCAGTCATACCAGAAAGTTTGTCGTACATACGGAAGAAATTCTGGAATGTGATTGTTGCCATTGTTCTATTGCGTTGAGCAATTCTAATATGTTCTTTTGCTTCTATAGCTTGATGTAATCCGTCTGAATAGCGACGTCCTTCTAGAACACGACCTGTAAATTCATCAATAATTTCTACTTTTCCGTCACGAACCAAATAATCAACATCATTGTGGAACAAAAGGTGAGCGCGCAATGCTTGTGTAAAGTAATGTGCATATTCAAAGTTTTCTTCATCAACTAATGAACCACGAATTAAATTGTGTTTATGAAGAATTTCATCAATGTGATTCATTCCTTTTGCTGTAAAAGAAATGTGTTTTGATTTTTCATCCAAAGTATAATCGCCTTCAATTGCAGCTCTTTCTTCGGCAGTCATCATTGATTCATCAGGATATTGGCCTGTTTTTGGATCTTTAGCAACTTCTTTTAATTCACCAACGTATTTATCAACTTCATGATATTTGTAAGTGTCATCTTCACCAGCACCAGAAATGATAAGAGGAGTTCTAGCTTCATCAATCAAAACAGAGTCAACTTCGTCTACAATACAGAAGTTAAATCCACGTTGAACTTTGTCTTTTAAATCAACTTTCATGTTATCACGAAGATAGTCAAAACCAAGTTCGTTGTTTGTTCCGTATGTGATGTCACAATTATATGCAAGTTTTCTAGCTTCTGGGTCCATATCAGAAAGAATTGAACCAACTGTAATTCCCAAATAAGTGAAAACAGGGCGCATTGTGTTAGCATCACGTTCTGCAAGATAATCGTTTACTGTAACAACGTGAACACCTTTTCCTGTAAGTGCGTTCAAATAAGAAGCGATTACAGCAACCAATGTTTTTCCTTCACCAGTTTTCATTTCTGTAATGCGTCCCATATTCAAATTGATAGCACCCATAATCTGAACGTCAAATGCACGTTCTTCTCTTACACGCCAGGCAGCTTCTCTAACTAAAGCGAATGCTTCTGGTAAGATATCATCAAGTGTTTTTCCTTGTTTAAGTTCGTCTTTTAATCTTTGAGTTTGTTTTGGAAATTCTTCTGCAGGAAGAGATTTTGCCCATTCTTCTTTTGCATTTACTTTTGCTAAAATGGGTTTTAAGGCTTTTACGTCACGATCATTTTGTGAACCAAATAAGAGGGTAAGTACTTTGTCTACTAACATTTGTTTTTCCTAAAAAGTTTTTTCAATATAATGAATATTATTTCCTTTAAATATAATATTAAGAAGTCTAATTGACAAGCACAAAATGAAACTTTATTCTTATTATATGAATAAATATTTTGTGTCTTTTTTATGTGCTTGTTGTTGTTTTTTTTATTTTTCGTGCAGCAAAAATAACGTTGTTGAATCAATTAGTGAAACTGAACTTTTTACACTTAACTATGGAAACTTTGAAGAACAATTAAGTATTTCTGATTTAAACACAGTCGGTGAAGTTCGTTACGGAATTGTAATGAAAGACGGATTTTTTTATATAGTTGACGGAAGTTCCAAAAAAACAATGGAATTAAATTCTTATGGTGATTTATTAACTTTATTTTATAATGAAGATTCACAAACTAAAGAATTGTTAGAAAAATCAACTCAAAATCCTTTGAGCGTACGTCATCAATTGGGATTTCCGTTTGATTATCCGGGAAAAATCGCTGTAGATTCCAAAAAGTGTATTTACACAGTTTGTACAATTCCACGTAACAGACAAGAAGAAAGTGAAAATGGTCTTTTGTATTCTCAGGCAGTTTTGCGTTTTACAAGAGACGGTTCTTCGGTAGAATATATTGGTCAGCAAGGTCCAGGTGGAACTCCATTTCCTTATATCAGAAATATTTACACAACTGAAAAAGACGAACTTGTTGTAGTTTCAAATTCAAACGAAGGAATGATTATTTATTGGTTTACTTCAGATGGATTTTTAAAAAATATGATTCCAATAAATTCAAAAGATGTTCCAACGGACGATATTCCAGAAACTTCAAACGAAATTTACTGGTCGTTAGAAAATGTAATTCCTGACACTGTAGAAAATAGACTCTATGTAAAAATTGATTATTATTCATCTTATTTGGACGAAGAATCTCGCGTTCAATCTGGAATCAATTATTTACAAACATTGCTTTATCCATTAGACACAGAAACTGGCTTATATGGTGAACCTGTTTCAATTCCTCCTTACGAAGAATCTGTTGTTGTAGATTACAGTCGTCTTACTTACAAAATTCCCTATGACTTTTTAGGTGTAACAAAAAACGGGTGGAAGTATTTTATTATTAAAACAGAAAAAGGATTTAATATCGAAATGATTCAAAACGAATCGCAGAGAATTTTGCGCCGACAATTTGATATAAATCATGAAGATAATCTTTTTTACACAATGTCAGTTTCGCATGAAGGAATTATTACTGCGTTGTACATTGATAAAAATAAAGCGAGAGTTGTTTGGTACAGAACAGACACTCTTATAGATGCAATCTTAAAATCGTAGGAATTATGGATTTTTCAAATATTGATGAAGGTCACATCGATGGTGAACCTGAATTACATTATTTTTATAATCGCGAAGAACGAATAAAAAACGCACCTCCAATTGTTCAAGAATATTACAATGGCGGATTACGTCCCGTAAGAGGATTTAAAATTCTTTTTGTCAACAAAACAAATCGTCTTATGTTTTTTATGATTCTTTTTTTTGTTGGATTTATTTGGCTTTACACAGGCTTAAATAAAACAAGAAGTTACACAAAAATAAATAACGTTTCATTTGAGGTTCAGGCGTTTTTATACGAAGAAGAAATTTTTGTAAGTGTAAAAATCAAAAATCGAAATTCTTCTGCTTTGGATAAACCAATGAAAATTCTTGCAGAAGTTAGCGCTGTAAATAATGATAATCAAACTGTAAATAAAGAAATCTTACAAACTGTTTTTAATGATGGTGAAAATAATCTAAGGACAAAATTTACAGACTATGATATAATAAAAATCGACGTTGAACTTGATGTAAATGGCGAGAAAAATCTAATTTCAACTGATGTAAAAAGATAAATAAGAACAGAAGTTTTGTTCATTGATTTATTATAAGGAACTTTATATGTCAAAAATATCTGTAGCTTGTATAGTTTTAAATGATAAAAAAGAAATATTTATAGCAAAAAGAAATCCTGTTGGCGACATGGGAGATAGATGGGAATTTCCTGGTGGAAAAATTGAATATGGAGAATCCGACAAAGTTTCTATTATTCGCGAAATGCAAGAAGAATTTGGCGTGGATGTAATTGTTCACGAAAAAATTACAGAAGGTTCGTTCTTTCATAAAGAAAAAAAAGTTTCTTTGCATGCATATCGTGTTGAATTTTTAGCAGATGGAATAAAAACTCCTTTTAAACTCACAGAGCATAGTGATTATAAATGGGTTGATATTGAAGAAATCAAAAATTTAAATTTTGTTGATTCAGATTTATCGATTTATGATGATGTAAAAAAATATATTCAAAATCTCTAATTTAAGGAAAAAAACATGAATACAAAATTAAAAACAATTTTTTTGATTTTATTAAGCGTGATGTTTTTTTCTTGTAACGACAACAAAGAAAAAGAAATAAAATTTGATACAAGTCATCCTTTGGAATTGTCTCCAAATATTTCGTGGGCGGTAATTATTGACCCTTACGCTGCTTTTAGAATTGATTTAGATTGGGATTCTTCTGTTGCAGCTTATAGTAGAAAAGGGGACATCTTGCAAGTTTTAGCAAAATCTTATGATGAAAAAAGCGCGGTTTGGTATAAATTTGAACAAGGTTGGCTTCCTGAATCGAGCGTTACAATTTATTCAAATAGATTAAAAGCAAAAAATGCTTCGGAAAAAATAAAATGAGTTTGATTATTGCAGAAATTGGAACAAGTCACGAAGGTTCTATACAAAAGGCAAAAGAATTAATAGATGCAGCTTCAGAAAGTAGAGCAGACGCTATAAAATTTCAATGGGTTTATGCAGATGAAATTTTACATCCAAATACCGGTTTTGTAACTCTTCCTACTGGCAAAATTCCTTTGTATGAACGTTTTAAACAATTAGAATGTCCAGTTTATTTTTATAAAGAGTTGTCAGATTATGTTCATTCAAAAGGTTGCAAATTTTGTTGTTCACCATTTGGAATCAGAAGTTTGAATGAATTATTGTCCATAAATCCTGACATTGTAAAAATTGCTTCTCCAGAATTAAATCATTATCCAATGTTAAAAGCGCTTGCAGAATATCGCGCAAAACAAACTGAAAAAATTCCCGTAATTATTTCAAGTGGAGTTTCTCAAATTGGGGATATAGAAAAAGCAATTCAGATTTTAGGAACCCAAAACGTAAGTTTACTTCATTGTGTAACAAGTTATCCCGCTCCCGAAGAAGATTACAATTTAAATTTACTTCAGAACTTAAAAAATGTTTTTGGAATTAACGTCGGAGTTAGCGACCATAGTTTAGATGCAATTTTAGTTCCTTCGTTGAGTATTTGTACTGGCGGAACAATTATAGAAAAACACATTACTTTAAGTAGAAAAACTGAAGGTTTGGATGATCCTGTTGCTTTAGAGCCAGAACAATTTGCAATGATGGTTCATGTTGTTCATCAAAGTGAAGCAACTTTGCGCCACTACGGAAGTGATTTGGGTAAAAAAAGAATCATCGAGCAGATTTCAGAACAATTTGGAACGGAAAAAGTTTACAAAGTTTTGGGCGATGGGGTAAAACGTTTGGCTCAAAGTGAATTACAAAATTATGGAAGAACTAACAGAAGTTTGCATTTTATGAACGATTACGCAGCAGGTCACGTTATTTTGCCTAAAGACATCGGAGTTCTTCGTACTGAAAAAGAACTTTCTGTTGGAATTTCCCCTGAATTTTTGGATGAAATAATTGGCAAAACACTTGCCCACGACGTAAAATCTGGGCAAGGCGTTCGTTTTGACCATTTTATGAATTAATCAACTGACTGATTCTATACATTCCTTTTAATGTTAAATATTTGTCTATTTCATCAAAAATATTTGTAATTGGACTAAGCATGCTGTTTAAGCCGCCAGTTGCAATTACTTTTACATCTTTTGCAAGACTTCCAGTTTCTTTTTCCAAGTCAATTTTCATTTGATTGATGAGTGATTCAACAAGACCTTTGTAACCTAAAACAATTCCAGATTGAATTGCAACAACTGTATTTTTTCCAAGACTTGTTGGCGGAATATCAAGGGGAACTGCTGGTAATTGCGCTGTATTGTTAAAAAGCGATGTGAAAGCCGTTCTAATTCCTGGTGCAATTGCAACACCGGCGATGTTTCCGTCTTTATCAACGGCTGTAAAAGAAAGCGCAGTTCCAAAATCTGCAACAATACAAGGTTTTTTAAATTTAGACCACGCTTCCAAAGCATCACAATAAAGGTCAGTTCCAATTTCTGATACAGCAGTTTCTGGAACTTTTATTGGCAATTTGGAATAAATTTCAGGACCAATAATTAAAGGTTTATTATTTGTAAGACGCATTGTTACATTTACAAAAGGTCCAATTAAAGCTGGAACTACAGAACTTAAAACAGTTTTTTGAATTTCTTCACTTTTTATTTTTTCTTCTCTAAAAAGCGTTCTAATGATGGAAAAATATTCGTCGCCAGTACGATTTGTGTCTTTATTTAGTCTCCATTCCTGTAAAATTTCTCCATCTTTAAAAATTGCAACTTTGATGTTTGTGTTTCCAATGTCAAAAGTAAGAATCATTATATTTCCTCTTTATTGAAACAAGTAATTTTATACTGTATTATATCGTTATGAATAATCTCATACAACCAAAAATTTTAAAAGGTTTTCGTGATTTTTTACCAACTTCTGAAATTTTAAGAACTGACTTAATCGAAAAAATCACAAATGTTTACCGTTCTTTTGGATTTGTTCCAATCGATACACCTGTTTTGGAATATACAGAAATTCTCCTTAGAAAAAGTAATGGCGAAACAGAAAAACAAGTATTCAGATTTGAAGACAATGGCGGTCGTGATGTTGCCATGCGTTTTGATTTGACAGTTCCATTTGCTCGTTTTACAGCTGAACATTATTCGGAACTTTATCTTCCTTTCAAACGATATCATATTGCAAAAGTTTGGCGTGGTGAAAAACCTCAAGCTGGTCGATACAGAGAATTTGTTCAGTGTGATGTTGATACAGTTGGTTCAGATACTGCTGCAGCGGATTTTGAAATTTTAAACGCTATGAAATCGGCACTTTCTGCTATCGGCGTTGATGATATTACAATAAATGTAAATCACCGAGGAATTTTTAACAGATTTTTGTCAAAATTAGATTTGCTTGATAAGTCAGAAGATATTTTAAGAAGTGTAGATAAACTTGCAAAAGTTGGACAAGAAGCTGTTGTAAACGAATTAATTCAAATTACACAAAGCCCAGAAAAATCTAACAAAATTATTGAATATATCAGTGCAAAAGGTTCTTTCTTGGAAATTTTGGCTCAATTGGAAGAAATGGCCGGAGGTCCTGCAGAAGATACTCAGCGCATGAAAGATATTTACAATATGATGTGTGCAAGTGGAATTGAATCAACTTATGTTTTAAATCCATCTATCACACGCGGTCTTGATTATTACACAGGTGTTGTTTACGAAACTTTCTTAAATAAACTTCCGTCAATTGGTTCTGTTTGTTCAGGAGGTCGTTACGACAATTTGGCTGGTCTTTACATGAAAGAAAAAGTTCCTGGAGTAGGGACTTCAATTGGTTTGGATAGATTGATTGCTGGATTAGAACAACTTGGAGTTACAGAAAAGAAAGGAAGTTATTTGGATGCAGAGATTTTCTGCCAAAATAATGAACACGCTGTTGAATATCAAAAAATTGCTGCTTTGTTGCGAAAAAATGGAGTAAAAGTTGAAGTTTTCCCAGAAGCAAAAAAGATGAATCAGCAATATAATGTGACTGAAGCAAAAAATATTCCTTGGGGAATTTTGATGAATGATGAAAATGTAAAAAATGGAACTTTTACATTAAAAAATCTTCGTACAAGAGAAATGTTCCAAGATATTTCTGTGGAAGAAGCAGTAAAAATTATAAAAGGATAAAAAAATCGGAGTGAAAATGAAAAAAAATAGTCTTTTTTCTATAATGATTGCAACTGTAATTTTGTTTTCAAGTTGTGCAACTACTGTTAGTGTAAAAAAAATACAGCCTGCAAACTTTGATATAAAAGATGCAAAATCAATTGCAATTTTACCTTTTGAAACATCTGAACCATCTTCCTTAAATTTTTATGATAATATAAATTTATTTTTAGGAATCTTAGATGCAATTGTTTCTTATGATTCTGCAATAAATGAACAAAAATATATTGTTTCTTATTTGGAAGATAAAATTGCTGATGGTGTAATTGAATCAAATCATTTTCAGTTGATAGATGGGCGTGCTGTAAAATCTGCTCTTTCTAAAGGTTTACCAAGTCCAGCAGATATCTACATTGTTGGATATATTCATAATTTTGAAAGTGATATAGATAAAGATTACGAGAAAGATGAAGAAGATGGTGAAGTTGAAGTTTCGTATCAACGTGAAGTATCTTATAATATAAGTTATCAGGTAATTAATGCAAAAAATCATACTGTTTTGGGTAATGATCAAGAATATATTTCAGGATATTCTTCAAGTGCAAGCCAACTCTATAATCTTGAATCTGCTTTTGATATAACTCAGTACAAATTGGATTCTCTTGCAAGAAGAATTATTTATAATATTCAACCTCATACAGTTTCTATGTCATATACTTTGTTAAAAGATAAATCTGATATTTTAGAAATGGAATTAGCAAATGAATATGCAAAAAATGGAAACTTGCAAGGTGCAAAAGAAACATTCTTAGAAGTTTATGAAGAAACAGGTTTGTTTGAAGCTGGTTATAACGCTGCCATATTAATGCAGGCTCTAGAAGAATATTATGATGCTGAACGATTAATGCAAGAACTTGTGGATAGAACTTATGACAAGCAAGCTGTGAAAGCCTTATCTTCAATTAAAAAAGAAATGAAAGCAAAAGCAAAGGTTTCTGAACAATTAGATTCTGATTTTATAAACTAAAATAACAGATATTCTGCATTCTCGTGCATGACATCAAGTTCGTACACGAGAATAAAAAAAGGACTGTCCAATAAGAATTATTTATGTCATTTTCGGGAATGACACTAACAAGACTTCTTAGACAGCCCTTTTTTTATTTATTTAATTCAATTTATTAGTCAGCAGAAAAACGAATGTCTTGCCAAAGTTCATTGAATTTTTCCAAATCGGCACCAACATCCAATTTTAATTCACCATTTTTCATTTGGTCGGCTTGATACATTGGAGTTGTTTTTCTGTATTTTTCTGCTTCTAAGTTTACATAACCTGGGAATTTAAAATCATCCAAGAATAAAGCATAGATTTCAGGTCTATGAATAAAATCTATAAATTTCATTGCAAGGTCATAATGTTTTGCACCTTTTAGAATAACCATAGAATCGATATACATTGGACCACCTTCTTCTGGAATAAAGAAGTCAATCATTTCTGCTTGTTTTTCTTCAGGAACTTCACCATAAACAACTTCTGCGTATCCTTGACAAACCCAGAAATCACCAGCAGCAAATGATTTTCCAAAACCTTCTGCATCAAATTTTACAAGATTTGGTTTCCATTCTTTTGAAATTAAATCAGCAGCTTTTTTTAGAGTGTCCATATCAACAGTGTTTACAGATTGTCCTTGATAAGCTAATGCGTCTCCAAAAATTTCGCGCATATCGTCCATCATTGACATGTGACCAGCTAAATCTTTTCTTGCAAAAATGTTCCAGCTTTTTTCATAATCAGAAACTTTTTGTTTGTTTACAGCAACGCCTGCCATTCCCATGTAGTATGGAACTGAATATTTCATTGAAGAATCGTAAGTTGTTTGTTTTAATACTTCAGGATTGATATATTTAGCATTTGGAAATTTTGTTAAATCAATTTCTTCCAACATGCCTTGTTTAATCATAATTGATGTGTAATCTTGTGAAGGAAAAGCAATATCATAACCTTTTGCACCAGCTTTTAATTTTGCGTACATAACTTCGTTTGAATCAAATGTATCAACTTTTACAGTACAATTATATTCTTGTTCAAAAGCTTTTAATACTGAATCTGGAGTATAATAAGTCCAGTTATAAAGATACAAAGTGTTTCCATCATCTTTACTACAAGATGTTAAACCTAAAACACAACAAAGTGTCAAACAAAATAATTTAAATTTTTTCATAAAAACCTCCAAACGTTTTTTTTAGTGACTTGCAGCTATACTTTTTAAGCCTTTTCGCAAAACAAATGCAATTAGACAAGTAATAATAATCATTACAAAAGAAAGCGCATTTATAACAGGGGAAACTCCAAATCTAATCATTGAATATACGTACAATGGTAAAGTTGTGCTTCCTGGACCTGAAACAAAGAAAGTAATAACAAAATCTTCCAAAGACATTGTTATAGCCATAAGAAAACCTGCTAAAATTCCAGGCATAATTGCAGGAATTGTAACTTTGAACATAGTTTGCATTTCTGTTGCTCCCAAATCGTGAGCAGCTTCAATGATTGAATAATCAAATTCATCCAAACGAGCATTTACCATAAGAAAAACAAATGGTAAACAGAACGTTGTGTGAGCTGCAAAAACTGTAAAAAGTCCCAAAGGCAATTTTACACCGCTAAAGAAAATAACCATTGAAATACCAATAATTACTTCTGGCAAAACCATTGGTAAATAAGTAATTGCCTGAATAAATCCTTTTCCCTTGAATTTATACCAGTTTACACCAATTGAAGCGGCAGTTCCTAAAATTGTAGCAACTGCGGCAGAAGAAAACGCAACAATCAAACTGTTTAATAAAGCGTTCCACAAATCTCCAGAATTAAAAAGTAATTCCTTGTACCAGATTAGGGAAGGGCGAGTGAATTCTGCACCTTTACTTTCGTTGAATGAATAAACGATAATTACAAACAACGGAATGAATAAAAATAAAAGTGTCAAAATCAAAATTATATTTGAAATATTAAATACATTTGTTCTATTTCGCCATGCTTTTTTTGCGTGACGTGCATTTTCAGCTTTTGGTTTACCTTTATTAGAAAAAGCTTTTTCTACAAAGAAGTAGAACGGATGATTCATTTGATACCTCCGACGTAATTATCTTCTTTTGTAACTTTCTTTTTAGATTTTTGGTCTTGTTCATTTGATTTTGTAATCCAAACAATTCCTACAACACTGATAATTGTAATAACCAAACTGAACGCTGCTGCTAAAGGCCAGTTTCGTGTCTTTTGAACTTGGTCAACAATAATATTTCCGAGCATATACGAATCTTTTCCACCAACAAGAAGTGGAACTGTGTATGCACCAAAAATCGGAATAAATGTAAAAATCAACGCAGAAATTATTCCGCTTTTTATTCCAGGAATTAAGATTTTTATCATCGATTGAGTTTTTGTTGCTCCTAAATCTCTTGCAGCTTCTATTAAAGAAAAATCAAATCTGTCTACAGCGGTAAAAATTGGTAAAATTGCATACGGAATATACATATAAACCGAAACTAAAATAACGGCATTTTGATTATATAAAAATGGTAAATATTCTTTAATTACGTGCAATTTCATCAAAAGTTGATTTAAAATTCCATCATTATTCAAAATAGACATCCATGCAAAGATTCTAATCAATGAGTTTGTCCAAAATGGAATAATAACTAAGAATAAAAACAAAGTTTGGTATTTGCTTCTTGCCATTGCGTACGCACAAGGAAGAGCAATTAAAATTGTTATTGCTGTAGAAATAATTGTAATTTTTAATGTTCGTAACACGATTAATCCATATTTTGGATTAAACATATCTTTGTACGCTTTTAGTGTAAATTTTGGTTCTACACCACCATAAACACCTTTTGTGAGAAAACTGTAAACAAAAATAATTACTAATGGAGCAATAAAAAAGATAAAAAACCAAATACCCATAGGCCAAGCATAAAAAGAACCCGTAGAAATGAGTTTTTTTTGCTTAGATGAATTATTTAACGATTTATCTTTCATTTCTCAATATCCTCAACGATGTAAGCATCATCTGCTGCCCAAGAAACATAAACTTTATCTTTCCATTTAATAACAGGGCCTTCATCCATGTAATCTGTGTGTTGTTTAAAAACTTTGATTACTTGTCCAGATTCAAGTCTAACGTAGAATTTAGATTGGAATCCTGAATAAATAGGTTCTTCAACAATTCCACTAAATACATTTACGTCGGTTCTTCCACCTGTTGCAGGAGGTTCAAGAGTAATTCTTACTTTTTCAGGACGAATAGTAACAGCAACTTTTTGACCTTTTTCAGTGTGTTCATAATCTGTTACTTGCATATATCTGTCTAAAGCGGCAGTTGCTTCTGTATCAGTTGCTAAAGGTGCTTGTTGTCCCAAACTTGGTACCGATAAAGTAACCATATGTTCTTCTTCGCCACTTGCAGTTTTCATTGGAACACAATCAACTACTTCTGCGTCAAAAAGATTTGTTTCTCCAATAAACTGAGCAACAAACTGAGTTGCAGGACTTTCGTAAATTTCGTAAGGAGTTCCAATTTGTAAAACATGACCTGCATTCATTACAGCAATTCTGTCTGATACAGAAAGCGCTTCACTTTGGTCGTGAGTAACATAAATGAATGTAATACCAATTTGGTCATGAATTCTGTCTAAGTCAATTAAAAGATTTGCTCTTAATTTTGCGTCGAGTGCAGAAAGAGGTTCGTCTAAAAGCAAAACTTTTGGTTCATTAATTAACGCGCGTGCAATTGCAACACGTTGTTTTTGTCCACCACTTAATTGATTTGGTTTTTTATCAATATGTTGGTCTAATTGAACAAGATGAACGTATTCCTTTACTTTTTTGTCAATTTCATCTTTTGGTAATTTCTTTAACCGCAAAGGAAAAGCAACGTTTTCATATACCGAAAGATGAGGAAATAACGCGTATGTTTGGAAAACCGTATTGGAAGGTCTTTTGTCCGGATTTAATGGAATAATGTTCTTATCATCAAAAAGAACAACCCCATCATCAGGAAATTCAAACCCGGCAATAATGCGAAGTAAAGTAGTTTTACCGCATCCAGATGGACCAAGAAGTGAAAAGAATTCACCTGGTTCAATAGTAAAGTTAATGTCGTCTAGAGCGACAAAATCACCGAATCTTTTTGAAACGTGATCAATAGTAACCTGACTTCCTTTCAATGTAAGCAGCCTCGTTGAAAAAAATACCGTATATAAAAAACACGGTTTCAAATCATACAATGCTAATAATATGGGGTTTTGTCAATAAAAAATATAATTATTTTTTCATATTTTTTAGTACAAAATTTTTGTAAAAAACATATAAATAATTGTTCCACTAAAAATACTTAATAGCGAATTATGTTTCCATAAATGAATAAAAATTGTGATTAAAACACCAATAAGTTGCGGGAAAAATCCACTTGTAGAAGCAAAAGAAACATCTTTTAAGCAGTAAAAAAGAAGTGAAATCATCACCATTGGAGGAATGTATTTTTCAATAAAATTTATGATTGCTGGTGGTTCATGTTTTGAAAATAATAAAAAGGTAGGATTAAATTAAACATATAAGAAAAAACATCGAGCGAAAAAGGCTCCCGTGAATAACCGTACTTATGCTCCGCCGAGAGCCCTCGCGCTTCGCTTGAGTGAATATATCGAACAGTTTTATCGGGCTCAACGCTGCGCAAAGCACGAACATTCACTCCGCCTTTTTCAAACAATTTTTTTATATGTTTACTTTATCGAATTTACCCGGAATTTTAAAATAAACTTTACATATACTAACGTTCGTTTTTTAGATATTTCCGCCTGTTTTGAAAAATTAAACAATTATAAAAATGTTAATAAAAATAGATTTTGCGCGAGCGAACGGAGGTTGGTGCAAAGACACTCTGCTTGTGGCAGCCACAATAGTGGCTGGTTCTATAGTTTCTATACCACAAGCAGCGTGTAGCGAGTTATCGAGTGGTTTTGTGCCAGCCTACGTAAGCGGGAGCAATTATAAATTGTTTTTGTTAATTCTTTGTTTTTAATTGTTTAATTTAATCCTAAGTATATTGACATTTTTTTTATATTTTGATAAATTATTATCACTTCCGCGGGGATGGTGGAATTGGTAGACACGCAAGCTTGAGGTGCTTGTGGAGTAATCCGTGCCTGTTCAAGTCAGGTTCTCCGCAAAAGAGATTGTTACACAGCGTAACAATCTCTTTTTTTTTGCTTTTTTGATTCAGGAGTTTTTATGTTAGCAGTTTTTGTGAATTGTGGCGCGGTAATTTTAGGTTCTATTATTGGTTTATTGTTTTCTAAAAAATTTTCAGATGAACTTTCTGATATGATTCAGACCGCAGCTGGAATTATTACAATTGTGATAGGTCTTCAAATGGCATTTAAATATGACAGTATTGTTATTTTGACTTTGTCATTGATTATTGGTGGAATAATTGGTTATTTAATGGATATTGACGGAAAAATCTTAAAATTAGGATATGTTTTAGAAAAATTAGTTTCCAAAAAAAATGGAGAAAATATTGATAATTCACTTGAACCAAAAAATAAAAATTTTGCATACGCGTTCTTAAATTCTTCAGTTTTATTTTGTGTTGGAGCAATGTCAATTGTTGGGTCGTTTAAAGCCGGAATAGAAAAAGATTATACAATCATTTTTACAAAATCAATTTTGGATGGTTTTATGGCAATTTCTTTTGCCGCAGCAATGGGAGTAGGAACTGCTTTTTCTACAATTGTGATTCTTGTTTATCAGGGATTATTAACCTTAATGTCAGGATTTTTACAACCATATGTTTCTGATTTATTGATTTCAGAAGTTTCAGCCTGTGGAGGAGCAATCATCGTAATGATAGGAATAAATTTGATTGGTCTTAAAAAAATCAAAACTGCAAATTTTATTCCAGCACTTGTTGTAGAGATTTTATTTGTTATTTTTGTTCCATTAATTAAATTGCTTTTTGTTTAAAATATTCTTAAATTTGATTTGACAACTAAAAAAAATCATAATATTATGAAAGAATAAATTAACCCTATTAGGAGGCCAAAAAAATGGCAAAAGTAGAACTTAAAGGTATTGGTAAAGTTTACGACGGTGGAGTTCGTGCTGTAAACAACGCTAATATCACAATCGAAGACAAAGAATTCTGTGTATTCGTAGGTCCATCTGGATGTGGAAAATCAACAACTCTTCGTATGATCGCTGGTCTTGAAGACATCACTGAAGGTAAATTATTTATCGACGGTGTTGAAATGAATGACGTTCCACCAAAAGATCGTGATATCGCTATGGTATTCCAGAACTATGCTCTTTACCCACATATGACTGTATATGATAACATGGCTTTCGGTCTTAAAATCCGTAAAATGGACAAAGCTGAAATTGACCGTCGTGTTCGCGACGCTGCAAAACAGCTTGACCTTACAAACTACCTCGATCGTAAACCAAAGGCTCTCTCTGGTGGACAGAGACAGCGTGTTGCTGTAGGACGTGCTATCGTTCGTAATCCAAAAGTATTCTTGTTCGACGAACCTTTGTCAAACCTTGATGCTAAACTTCGTGTAACAATGCGTTCTGAACTTGCTTCATTACACAACAGATTACAAGCTACAATCATCTACGTAACTCACGACCAGATTGAAGCTATGACTCTTGGTACAAAAATCGTTGTAATGAAAGACGGTGTTATCCAACAAATTGGTGCTCCACTTTATCTTTACAACAACCCAATCAACAAATTCGTTGCTGGATTTATCGGTACACCTCCAATGAACTTCTTAACAGTAAAAGTTCTTGAAAAGAATGGAAAAATCGTTTGTGACGAAGGTTCTTTCGAAATCAACCCAACAGACGAACAAGCTAAATATCTTAAAGACTATGTAAACAAAGAAGTAACATTCGGTATTCGTCCAGAAGACCTTACATACGTTGAAAAACCAGCTGCAAAAGATGATATGCAGATGAAAATTACAAACAAAGAACCACTTGGTGCTGAAACACACCTTTACCTTGTTTCTAACAAAGGACAGAGCATCATCGCTAAAACAACAGCAAATGTTGATTTCCGTCTTGGTGATTCTGTTAACGTTGTTCCAAACATGGAAAAAGCTAAGTTCTTTGCTATGGATGAAACAGAATTGAACATCTGTGACCAAATCGAAAAGAAATGGTAATTTATAACTAAAGTAATTTAGTTTTACAAAGCCACGCGACTTTTAAAAGTTGTGTGGCTTTTTTTTTATGTTGTTAAAGAATGTTTTTTTCTTTATTATTTGTAAATATGTTAGAAAAAAATGCTGTTGTAATTTATAAAAATCAAGTTGCTGTTGTTTGTGGTTCAGAAAATGACAAATATTTAATCAAATATTGTAGTGTTCCAGCAACTTCTACTGGTAAAAAAGCCGTTTATTCTGAACAAAAAGTTCGGGAAAAAGATTTTATTGTTTTGACCCAAAATCCTTGTTCTTCACTAGAAAAAATCCTTGAATATAAAGACGAAAATATTAAAAATCAACTTTTGGAAACTTACGAATTATTAATTAGTGATGATTCAACTGCAAATGAATTAATTTCCTTTGATGATATTATTGATTTAACTTTTGGAAATGATGATTCCGATAAAAAATGGTTTATCTATCAATGTGTTGTTTCTTCTTACGAATTTTGTTTAGATTCTGATTCACTAAAAAATGGTCAACTTTTATTTAAATTAAGAAATCAATCTGAAATTGATGAATTAAAGCAAAAAGATTACGAAAAATCTCACGCTGATGAAATTAAAAACGCATTCATTCAACGATTGAAGCAAAAAAAATTAGATTTGCCTTCTGATTCAAAATTTATGGGAGAAGTTGAAGCTTTTGCCCTTTGTAAAACAGAAAAATCAAAAATTCTTTCAGAAGCTGGATTTAGTCAAAATATTGAAAAAGCGCATAAATTATTAATTGATACAGGAATTTGGGATTTTACAAAAAATCCTCATCCGACTCGTTTTGGGTTTAGTTTTGATTCTGCACGTGAACAATTAGGTTCAATGCCACAAGAAGAACGCGAAAAAGTCCCATGTGTTTGTTATGCAATCGATGCAAGTGATTCTGTGGACCCAGATGATGCAATCGGTTTTGACGGAAAATATTTTTGGGTTTGTATTGCAGATCCTGCGTCTTCTGTTTTACCAGATTCTACAATTGATACAGTTGCAAGAGGAAGAGGAACAACTTTGTATATTCCAGAAGGTGCAAGTCGCATGTTGTGTGAATCTAGTTTGGAAGAATATGCATTGGGGTTAAAAGAACGTTCGGGAAATGGTTTATCAAATGCGTTGGCGTTCAGACTTGAAATGGATGAAGATTGTCAGATTGCAGATTGTGAAATTAAAAAGGTTAGTGTCCAAGTAAAAATGATTTCGTACAAAGAAGCTGAAGAACAAAAAGAAAGTGACGAACTTAAACCTTTTTTTGAACTTGCAAGACGAAATTTAGTAAGAAGAAATAAAAATAATGCAATTACTATAAGAATGCCAGAGGTAAGAATAAAAGTTTGTAAAGAAACAAAAAAAGTTAGTATTGTCACAGAAGAACGTTTTGAATCAAACGATGTTATTCAAGAATTTATGCTTTTGGCTGGAGAAGGGGCTGCAAAATTTGCTTTTAAAAACAAAATTCCTTTCCCTTATGTAAGTCAAGAATCTCCTGTTTTTCCAAAAGATTTACCTGATGGTTGGGCTGGAGAATTTGCCCGCGTTAAGTGTATGAGAAAGCGTTCTGTTGGAATTACTCCAGCTCCTCATTCTGGCCTTGGTTTGAGTTTTTATAGTCAGGTTACATCTCCTCTTCGTCGTTATTCAGATTTGGTTGCACATCAACAATTGCGTGCTTTTATAAATAATCAGCGGTTATTAGATAAAGATGAAATGTTGGAAAGAATTGCAGCTGGAGATGCAGCGAGTTTAGCAGCAAGAAAAGCAAGTAGACTTAGTGATACTCACTGGAAATTAGTATATTTGTTACAAAATCCAGAAAAAACTTTCGAAGCTTTTTGTATTGATAAAAAGGGAAGTGATACAATTTTCTTAATTCCAGAACTTGATATGCAAACAGTTTTAAAAGGATGTGGTGAAACAAAATTGAACGATAAAGTTGTTTTAAAGGCGTTGTCTGTTGATGTAACAACTCAAAATATGGATTTTACAAAAGTTGAGTAACTAAAACTAATTGTCTAAAAAACTGTATCTTGGTAAAATAGTTTAATTAAATTTTATTTCTTCTTTTATAAAGAGAGTTTTTAAGAATAAATTTGACAAAAGTATGTCAGATTTGTAAAGGGGTTTCTATGATAGTTATGAAATTTGGCGGCTCAAGTGTCGCAAACGCAGAAAGAATTAAACACGTTGCTTCTATTATTACAGCATATAAAGAAAAACGTCCAGCAGTTGTGCTTTCTGCTATGGGAGATACAACAGATCATCTTTTGGAAGCTGCTGATAAAGCTGTAAAAGGAATTGTAGATGTAGCTGGTGTTGCTAAACTTCATGAAGAAACCGCTGCTGAATTAGGAATTAATATCGATACAATTCAAGATTTGCTAAAAGAATTAAATCAGCTTTTGACAGGAATTTCTATGCTTAAAGAAATTAGTAAACGTTCCCGCGATTATTTGGTAAGTTTTGGTGAACGAATGTCTGTTAGAATGATGGCCGCTTATCTTGAATCGCAAGGTGTTCCTGCAAAATTTTATGATGCTTGGGATATTGGTATAAAATCAGATTCAAACTTTATGGCTGCTGAATTGCTGGATGAAGTTTGGCAAAATATTCCTGCTGTTTTAAATGATTATAAAAATGGAATCGATAACCAAATTCCAATCGTTACTGGATTTATTGCAAAAGACGTAAAAGGAAATATTACAACTTTAGGTCGTGGTGGTTCAGATTTAACTGCAACTATGATTGGTGCTGCAATGCAAGCCGAAGAAGTTCAAACTTGGAAAGATGTTGATGGAATTTTAACAACAGACCCAAGAATTGTAAAAGAAGCAAAACCTGTTCCAGAAGTTACTTATGAAGAAGCTCAGGAACTTGCAATGTTTGGTGCACAAGTTTTACATCCTCGTTCAATGGTTCCTGTTAGAAAAACAGGAACTCCTGTTCGTGTAAAGAATTCTTATAATATTCAAAGTCCAGGTTCTATCATTGTAGAAAAACATTCTGGTGAAGTTCCTCCTGTTTGTGCAATTACAACTGTAAAAAATATAACTTTAATTGATATTGTAAGTTCTAGAATGCTTGGTGCAGCTGGATTCTTGGCTCATATTTTTAATAATTTCTTAAAATGGAATATTAGTATTGATGTAATTGCTACATCTGAAGTTTCTGTTTCTTTGACTGTGAATACAAAATCTGATTTATCAGGATTGATTGCAGATTTGGAACAAGCAAGTCAAGTTTCTGTTCGCAAAGAAAAAGCAATTGTTACAATTATTTGTGACGCAGCTCATTCTTCTGCAATTTTAGCAAGTGGATTTAAAGCTCTGGCTGAAGAAGGAATTAATGTTCAGATGATTAGCCAAGGTGCTAGTAAAGTTAATATCAGTATGATTGTTGATGCAAACGAAGCTGATAAAACAATTCAGATTTTGCATCGTGCGTATTTTAATTAATTTGTAAACTGTCATTATCGGGCTTGACCCGATAATCTATAAAAAAAAGGACGGAAAATATGAAGATTGCTTTAGTAGGATATGGAAAAATGGGCCACATGATTGAGCAATGTGCAAAAAATGCTGGTCATGAAGTTGTTGTAACTATTGATACTTTTGCCGAAGATGCTTCTGTAAAAATTGAAAATGGTGATACAGATGCAATGGTTCGTGCAGTAAAATCAAGTGGCGCTGAAGGAATTATTGAATTTAGTCATCCAACTGCTGTTATGCAAAATATAAAAGCATTGCTTCCTTTAGGATTACCTTTAGTTGTTGGAACTACAGGTTGGAACGATAAAAAAGACGAAGTTAATAAATTTGCAGCCGATTGTGGCGGTGTAATTATGACTTCTGCAAATTTTTCAATTGGTGTAAATATGTTTTACAAAATTGTTGCAGAAGCAGCTAAGATTATGAGTGAATTTTCTGAATATGATGTTGCAACTTGGGAAGCTCATCATAATCAAAAAGCAGATAGTCCAAGTGGAACTGCAATTGAAATTGCAAGACGCATTATGGAAAATAATCCAAATAAAACTCAAATGGTTGTAGATGCTTTTCATGAACGACCAGCTGCAAACGAACTTCATGTTTCTAGTACAAGATGTGGTAATATTCCTGGAACTCATAAAGTTTTCTTTGATAGCAATGCTGATACAATCGAATTGACTCATACAGCTCGTAGTCGCGAAGGTTTTGCAAATGGAGCTGTAAAAGCATTAGAAAAATTATCTTCTGCTGTAAAAACAGGAAAACTTACAAAAGGTAAATTATACGGAATGGAAGATTTATTCTAATCTTCTCAAAAAATAATTATCTTGCTTGCATTAATATCCCAGCTATTAATATAAATAGTTGGGATATTGTCATTAATAGAGGTAAAGTCAATTCTTTATACAAATAAACATTTCTTTTTGTTATTATTTTGTAAATTACATATCTTGCTAACAAAAATAAAGCGCCAATAAATAGAAAAAGTGAATATAATTTTGTGTCATTTATTAAAGTTATAAATGTGGAAAAGATAAAAATTGACAAACAAATATAATTTAGAAAAATTCCGACTATGGATTTTATGGAAGTTGTTTTTATTAAAAATAAAATTAATACAAAAAGTAACAAAAAAACAATTGTTGAAGTTATGATTATCCACTGAGGAATTGCGTATATATAAAAAGTTGATGAGTAAAGTTGTAAATAAGCAAATGTTCCTATAAAAAATAAAATTTGAGAAATATCGTGAAATATCTTTTTATCAAAAAACAGAAGCTCGGCAACAAAATAACACGAAATTGCAATTATTGAATTTATAAGTAGGTTTTGAGAATCTGGTAAAAAATCTATATAGTATGGAAGAAGATTTACAAATATTAGAGGCAAAAATAACGCAGCAGTAATTTTATTAAATAAATTTAATTTTTTTATATATGAAAAAATAAATAAACCAATATTTATACAATTTAGTCCAAAAAAAATCCAAGAAAAAATACTCATAATCATAGTGTAACATATTTTTAAAAAAAATAAAATTTATAAAAATATAATAATATGCTTGACAATATATTATATATTGTATAATATTACAAATATAAAAATATTATGACAAGGAAGATTATGGATGGTATTTACATTAAGTGCAGCTATCCTTGATGCAATTGTTCTTTCTGTTGTAGCAAGAGAAGGTACGTACGGATATAAAATAACGCAAGATGTCCGGAGTATTGTTGATGTATCAGAAAGTACGTTGTATCCAGTTTTGCGCAGGTTGCAAAAGGAAGGATATTTAGAAACTTATGACATGGAATTCCAGGGGAGAAACAGGCGTTATTATAAGATAACTTCTAATGGGATGATTTTGTTGGATAACTATCGTAATGATTGGATAGATTATAAGAAAAAAATTGACAGTTTTATGCTAGGAAACTAAGAGAGGTGAGTATGACTAGAGAAGAATATTTAAGTGCATTAAAGGTAGAAATAATGTCACTTACAACAGAAGAACAGCAAGAAGCATTGCAATATTATTCTGATTACTTTGATGCAGCAAATGATGATGAAAAAATTATTAATGAATTGGGCGAACCAAAAGAGTTGGCAAAAGAAATAATCGAAAAATTTGCAAATGTTCCTGTAAGAACTAGTTCAACACAAAATAATGAAAATAATTCTTCTGTGAATGAACAAAACGGTTCTTTGTTTTTTGAATTTGAGCCTTCAAGAGTAAAAAATCTAAATTGTAGATTTGAAGCTTCTGAAGTTGTTTTTGTTTCTGGAAATACTTTTAGTTTTGAAACAAGAGGAATCTCTTTAGATAATTTTGTTTGTCATTTAAGTTCTGATGGAACTTTGACTGTTAATAATAGAAAAAAGATTTATATTGAAGGATTTTGGAATCATGGTAAAAAAAGCCGAATAATTCCACGTATTCTTGTTACTGTTCCTCAGGATTTTAATTTGAATTCATTAAAAATTGCAATTGGAGCAGGAAGTATTATTACAAAATCAATCAAATTAAATTGTGAAAGCGCATCTTTTGATGTAGGGGCTGGAAATTTAGTTTTAGACACAATTTCAGGAGGAAAAATATCTTTCCGTTGTGGAATGGGAAATCTAAGTTTTACAGGAAAATTAGCTGAACAATGTAATATTGATTGTGGAATGGGAAATATTAATTTGTCATTGATAGGAAATTCTGAAGATTATTCTTACGATGTAAAATTAGGATTAGGTGTTTTCAAAATAAATGAAGAAAAAAAAGTTGGTGCTGGAAGATATCAAAGCCAGAATTCAAAATCAAACCATTTTTCTGCAAATGTAGGAATGGGAAATTTAACAATTACATTAAAATAATTTTTTAGGGAGATAATTATGAAAAAATTAAAGAAATCAAAAAATAAACTTTTGTTTGGTGTTTGTTCAGGAATTGCAGAATATTTTAATATTGATGCAAATATTGTTAGATTGATTTTTATCATTATTGGTATTTGTAGTTTTGGAGTTGGATTGTTGATTTATATCGCAGCAAGTGTTCTTATGCCTGTAGATGATAATATTGACTTTGAAAATTTAAAAAGCGCAAATGTTGATGACTTTGATTCTTCTAAAAAATCAAGTGATGAATCAGATAAAAAATCGAATCAACCTAAAGATGATGGAGCAAAAGGTCATTCAGACGAAGAATTTGATAATTACTTTAAAAAATAAATGAAATAAAATCAAAAAAATAGAGTTTTTTATTAATGAAAATATTTCTGACATATGATACAATAGTAACATTATGATAGGAATAAAAATAAATAAAACCTTACGAAACTTTATTATTGGCGTTTTAGCTATAGTTTTAGTTTTCGTTTTATCAAGCCTTATCCCTGAAAAAGGATTTAGCGAGAAATACGAAGGTTATGACCTGTCAACATCAATGGGAAGTGTATCTACATCAAGGACTTATGCAGAGTATTTGGCTATGCATTCAAAAGCTCGTATGCCACAGTCTTCAGTTGATGTAGATATCCTAGGTTTTGATAGTGAAGAATCTGTTGGAGTTCATGCTGAATCTGACTATTACGGAAAGGAAGTTGTAGTTACTGAAGATCGTTCTTCTGTAACATGGGATTTAGAAGTATTAGAAGAAGGATTCTATAACATTGAGATGGAATATATTGCTATTCCATCAAGAAATGTTAGTATGGAAAGAATCCTTTATATAAACGGAGAAATGCCTTTCTCTGGTGCTGATATTCTTACATTTGCTCGTCTTTGGAAAGATGGCGGAGAAATAAAATTCGACAATCAAGGAAACAATATTCGTCCTGCGCAAGTTGAATTTTTTGATTATCAGACTGCTTATTTCAAAAGTGACTTGGGTTACGAAGTTGATCCTTATAAATTCTATTTCAAAAAAGGTCAAAATAGAATTACTTTAGAATCAACAAACGAACCAATGGCTATTAGCAAGATTAAATTAGTTCCTGTAATAAAATTTGATACTTACGAGGAATATATTGCTAAACAACCTATAAAACCAGAAGCAAATAAAGCAAAAGACATCTCTATAAAAGTACAAGGTGAAGCTTCTGTTGCTCGTTCAGATCCATCTTTATTTGCTCGTTATGACCGTTCTTCTGCAATTACAGAACCATATAGTGTAAGAAATACTGTTTTGAACTATACTGGTGGTGACTCATGGCGTTCTCCAGGACAATGGATTGAATGGGAAATTGATATTCCAGAAAATGGATGGTATACAATTTCAGTTCAAGCTCGTCAGTTCTTCCAACGTGGGTATGTAGCATGTCGTTCTTTGTACATTGACGGTAAAATTCCTATGGCTGAAGTAAAATCTATCGGATTTGATTATTCTTCAGACTGGAAAACTGTTACTCTTGCAGATAAAAAGACAAAAGATCCTTATCAATTCTATTTATCAAAAGGAAAACATAGAATTCGCTTAGAAGCAACTCTTGGAGATGTTGGACAAATTATCAATGAACTTCAAGATTCTGTTTATAGATTAAATACAATTTATCGTACAATTCTTGTTCTTACTGGTGTTTATCCTGATCAGTATCGTGACTACGAAATTGATAAAGTATATCCAGCAGAAGTAGAAGCAATGCTTGTAGAAAGCCGCAGATTGTATAAAATGATTGATGAATTTGTACGTGTTACAGGTCAAAAATCAGATAAAATCGCTATCGCTGAAACTCTTGCTGTTCAGTTGGAAAATTTCCATAAACGTCCAGAAAGAATTACAAAAGCATTTGCAAACTTTAAAAATGATATTACATCTTTAAGTGCAGCTTTGCTTGCAATGACAGAAACAAAACTTGATATCGACTGGATTCTTGTTCAAAGTGCTGATAAAAAAGTAAAACGTCAAGAATCTAACTTCTTCAAAAAAGCAAAACATGAAATTGTTTCATTTGTAGTTTCTTTGTTTGTTGATACAACAATGTTAGGAAACGTTTATGAAGAAGGTTCTCCAGAAAGTGAAAACTTAATTGAAGCATGGATTGTTGTTGGTCGTGACCAGAGTACAATTCTTAAAAACATGGTTGATGATAGTTTTACACCAAATACTGGAATTAATGTAAACGTAAAAGTAGTTGCAGCAGATGCAATTTTGAATGCTGTAGTTGCAGGAAATGGACCTGATGTTATTATTTCAATTTATTCTTCTTTGCCTGTAGACTATGCATTACGTAATGCTGACGTAAACTTGATGCGTTTTGACGATTGTGATGAAGTTCTTAAACAGTTCCATCCAAGTTCTTATGAACCATACAAATATAATGGTGGACTTTATGCTTTACCAGAACAACAAACATTCAACCTTTTATTCTACAGAAAAGATATTCTTGAACAACTTGAACTTGAAGTTCCAAAAACATGGGATGATTTAATTGAAATCTTACCTACATTGCAAGGTAATAACCTTCAAGTTGGTATTACATATCCTACACTTCAAAATATTGATGTTTCTGTATTCTATTCAATGGCATATCAAAACGGTGGTGTCCTTTACAATGATAAAGGCATGAAAACATTGATTGATAGTGAAGCTGGAATTGCAGCATTCAAGACATATACAAGTTTCTATAACAGTTATGGTCTTCCACCAATGTTTGACTTCTTGAACCGTTTCCGTTCAGGTGAAATGCCACTTGGTATTGCAAACTATACAAACTATAACACATTGACAGTTTCTGCTCCTGAAATTCGTGGTCTTTGGGACTTTACTTATATTCTTGGTACAGAAAAAACAGATGCTGACGGAAATGAATACATTGACCGTTCAACAGTATCTGGTGGTGTATGTTGTGTTATGATTAAAAAAGGATTAGATCTTTCTGATATTGATCCAAATATGAAAACAAATTTTGCATACAACTCTGTAAATGGAAGAAGTTTGACATCTGAAATTGCTCCTAATGTTGATCAAAAAACATTAGCAAAAATCTTGAAAAACGAAAAACGAATGGCTAACTCTTGGGAATTCATGAAATGGTGGGTTTCTACAGATACACAAGTTCGTTTTGGACGTGAACAAGAAGCTCTTTTAGGTTCTTCAGCTCGTTATCCAACAGCAAACCTTGAAGCTTTAAAACAACTTCCATGGAAGTCTAACCAAATTGAAGTTCTTGAAAACTCATTAGATGAAGCAATTGGTATTCCTGAAGTTCCTGGTTCTTATTATACACCAAGACATATTATCAACAGTGCTCGTAAAGTTATCAACGAAAAAGAAGATCCACGTGAAACTCTTATTGATTATGCACGTAAGATTAACGAAGAATTGACACGTAAACGTCAAGAATTTGGTTTACCAATCGAGTAATGGAGAATGAAATATGAGTGACGTATGGACAAAATATTTTAATAAAAAAAGACTTGAATTATCAGATGCAACTCGTAGAGCAAAAACAATGAGTTTTTGTTACATCTTCATTTTGCCTTATGCTGTGTTGTTTTTGACATTCAATATTTTACCAATGATTACTTCTATGTATTATAGTTTTACAAACTTTAATATTTTGGAAAAACCTGATTTTATTGGTTTTAGAAACTATATTAACTTGTTCCTTCAAGATGAAGTATTCCAAACTGCAGTAAAAAATACTTTCTTTATTGCTGTTTTGACAGGTCCTGTTGGATATATTATTGCATTTATTTTTGCATGGTTAATTAATGAACTTCCAAAATGGATTAGAACATTAGTTGTATTCTTCTTCTATGCTCCATCTATTTCTGGAACAGCATATCTTGTTTTCCAAACATTATTCCGTGATGATGCACAGGGATGGTTGAATGCTTGGTTGATTAAAACTGGTATTGTATCAAATCCTGTTGCATTCCTTACAAATCCAGAAAATGTAATGAAAGTTCTTATTCCTGTAATTTTATGGACAAGTTTGGGAACAGGGTTCCTTTCTTTTGTTGCAGGTCTTAAGGGTATTGATCAAGCTCAGTATGAAGCTGGTTATATTGACGGAATTCAAAACCGTTGGCAAGAATTGTGGTACATCACATTGCCAAATATGAAACCAATGTTGTTGTTCGGTGCTGTTATGCAAATCACAACAGCATTCAACGTTTGTGATATTCCAATGCAACTTGCAGGTTATCCATCTGTAGACTATTGTGCTCGTACAGTTGTAACTCACTTGTTTGACTACGGATATACTCGTTTCGAAATGGGTTATGCTTCTGCAATTGCAACTGTTTTATTCTTGACAATGATTATCTGTAATAAGGTAATTCAATCTCTACTTAATAGAGTAGGACACTAATTGAGGTAGATGGAAATGAGTAGAAAAAAATTATATCAAGAAGGTCCTGTAATTCATCACTATAAATTTAGAAGAAAGCCAAATAGATCTGTTGCTGGAGATGTTGGAATCTATATTTTCCTTGCAATATGTTCTTTTATGATGCTTTTCCCTTTATTGTATGCTATTGCAAACTCTTTAAAACCATTGGATGAACTTTTAAAGTTCCCACCAACAGTTCTTCCTAGAAGACCAACTTTTGACAACTTTTCTGACCTTTTGGTTACAATGAGTCAGTCTTGGGTTCCTTTTTCTAGATATTTGTTCAATACAGTGTTTATTACAGTTGTGGGAACTTTTGGGCACGTAATCATTGCTTCTATGGCAGCTTACGTTCTTGCAAAATATAGATTCCCATTTGGAAATTTGTTCTTTAGAATTGTTGTAGTTGCACTTATGTTCAATGGTTATGTAACAGGTATTCCTAACTATTTGATTATGTGTAAATTGCACATTGTTGATACATATTGGGCTTTAATCCTTCCTGCATTTGCTGCTCCAATTGGTTTGTTCCTTATGAAGCAGTTTATTGAAGGTATTCCAATGTCATTAATTGAAGCTGCAAAAATTGACGGTGCTCATGAATGGACAATTTTTATGCGTTTGATTATGCCAAACGTTCGTCCTGCATGGCTTACAATTTCAATTTTCTCAGTTCAATCTTTGTGGAATAACAGAGCAACTACTGTTATTTATTCTGAAAATAAAAAGATGCTTAGTTATGCTTTGCAACAGATTCAAGCTGGTGGTATTGCTCGTACTGGACAAGCTGCTGCTGTAATTGTTGTAACAATGTTAGTTCCTATTATCTTCTTTATTTTCTCTCAAAGTCAGATTATGGAAACAATGGCTACATCAGGACTTAAGGATTAGTAATATGAATAGAAGAAAATTATTAATTATAGTAACAACTGTGTTTGCTTTATGTTCATCTCTATTTGCAAAAGGTGATACGTATATTTACGATTACTGGGGTGAAGTTGAAAAATCACCTGATGTTTATAGACTTTTAGACGTAATGTATGCATCAGATTTTGATTTAGATGTTAATTTAAGAAATCCATCTGGGCTATTTGCTAATGGAAATCTTATTTATCTTGTTGATACAGATAATAATAGAATTCTTGAATTGCAATACAACGAAGATAAATCTTTAGTATTAAATCGTGTTATTGATAGATTTAATTCTGATGGTCAAGTTGTAGAAACTTTTAGCGGTCCAAAGGATATTTTTGTAAACAAAGAAGATGGTTCGTTCTTTATTGCAGATACAAATAACGGTCGTGTTGTAAAATTAGACAAAGATTTGAATTATATTCAATCTTTTGTTGAACCAGATGATCCAACTTACGAAAAAGGAAAAACATTCCTCCCAGAAAAAGTTGTTGCAGACTCAAAAGGTCGTGCATATGTTCTTGCAAAAAATATCAACAGAGGTTTCTTGAAATACGAATATGATGGTGTTTTTTCAGGATTCTTTGGTGCAAGTGAAGTAACTTTCAACTGGACAGATTATGTTTGGAAATTAATCTCTACAAAAGCTCAGAGAGAACAAATGGAATCTTTTGTTCCTACAGAATATTCAAATGCTTTTATGGATCAAGAAGGATTTGTTTATGCTGTTACAAGAACTTTCAGTGAATGGGATTTACACTCTGATAAAGCAAAGCCAATTCGTCGTTTGAATGCTTTAGGTAACGATATTCTTGTAAAATTGTCTAAAACTGGTTTGCCAATTGGTGACTTACAGTGGGGAAATGCTGGTGGTATTAAGGATCCTTCAAGATTTACTGATATCACAGTTTTAGAAAACGAAGTTTACGTTGCTATCGATGAATCTCGTGGACGTTTGTTTGGATATAATAATCAAGGTTATCTTTTGTATGCTTTTGGTGGAAAAGGTAACTTGGAAGGATTCTTCCGTTCTCCTTCTGCAATTGTTAATGTTGGATATGATTTATTCGTTCTTGATACAATGAATGGTTCTTTGACAATTTTCTCTCCAACAAAATATGGCGAAATGATTTATAAAGCTACAGAATTATACGCTGTGGGTGATTATGATGGTTCGGCTGCAGCTTGGAGTGAAGTATTAAAAAATAACGGAAACTATGACTTGGCTTATATTGGATTAGGAAAATCGTACTTTAGACAAGAAAGATATGAAGAAGCTATGGAATTGTTCAAATTGAAACGTTCTAAAGACAATTATTCAAAAGCTTTCATGTACTATAGAAAAGATTGGATTGAAAAAAATCTTGGAAAAGTTTTGATAGTTCTTTTGGTTATCATTGTTGTTCCATTTATTGTAAAAGCTATTCTTAAGTTTAAGAAGGAGTTAGAGTCATTATGAGTTATTTAGTAAAAAAAGCAAAAAAACTTCTAAATAAAGATTTATATATCAACTTTTTTGAGACACTACGCTATTCTTTGTATGTAATTTTTCATCCGGCAGATGGTTTCTGGGATTTGATTCATGCAAAACGTGGCTCATACGGTGCTGCAAACTTCATTCTTATTCTTACACTTCTTACTCACGTTTGGAAATTGCAATTTTCAAGTTTCTTACTTGTAGAAGTAAACTGGGAAGAAGTTAACTTATTTATGGAATTTGCAAAAATTCTTCTCCCTTTTATAATCTTTGTTATTTGTAACTGGGGTGTTACTACGTTATTTGATGGTAAAGGACATTTAGGTGATATTTACAAAGGAACTGCTTATGCATTAACTCCTTATCCACTTGTTCAACTTCCTATGATTGTAATTAGTAACTTTGTTACAATAGAAGAAGGTACATTCTATACAGTGTTTAATAGTGCTTCGTTTATGTGGTGTGCTATTTTAATATTTATGGCTATGATGATGATTCATGCTTACGGATTTGGAAAAACATTGGTTTTCACTGTGTTTACATTATTCGGAATGCTGGTTTTCATTTTCATTATGTTATTGTTCTTTAGTATGATTTCTCAAGGTGTTTCTTATTTTATCTCTCTTGGAAAAGAAGTCATGTTTAGGTTGAACTGATAAGGGTTGCAATTATGAAGAAAGATAAAGATATAAATGAAATTAATGAAAAACCTGAAACTGTAGTGGTTGAAAAGGCTAAAAAAGTTAAAGCTGAAAAACCTAAAAAAGAGAAGGTTGAAAAGGTAAAAAAAGCAAAAGCAAAGAAAAACGCTATGCCAGAAGGTTATATTGGTCGTCCAAAACCAATGAAAATGACAAAACAGCGTAAAAAGCCAACAGCTGGATTTTATGTTGGTTTAGGTTTCTTTGTTTTGTTAGCAGCTTTTATCGCATGGATTGTAGTTTTATTGGTTCGTGTAGAAAAAGTTGATACAACAAAATTCGTTTATTACGAATTTGATGAATCAAAAGCTCCTGAATCATATACTTTGGAAAATCAGTATATGTTATTCACTTTGGATCCAAAAACAACAAGTTTTACTGTATTAGACAAACAATCTGGTAAAATTTGGAAATCAAATCCAGATGGTGTAGATTCAGATAAAGTTGCTCTTGTAAAAGAAAAAAATGCAATGAAATCTCAATTCTTGCTAAAATATTCTACAGAACACGGTGTAGATGATACATTTGATTCGTATAATTATAGTGTTACAAAGAAATTCTACGAAATCAAAAAATCTGGAAATGCAATTGATGTAAATTATGCAGTTGGTAACATCGAAAGAACATATATTTATCCTCCTGCAATTACAGAAACAGAAATGGATGTTTGGTTAGAAGAAATGTCAAAATCTGATCAAAGAACTGTAAAACAAGCTTATCGATTAATTAATATTGATAGACTTAGTAAAGCAGATAATCTTGAAACACTTTTGACAAAATATCCTATTCTTGAAGAAGATAATGTATATGAAATTCGTGATTCTGTACAAACTTACTTAAAAGAAAAAATTGAAAAGATTTTTGAAAAAGTAGGTTATACAGAAGCTGACTTTGAAAAAGATTCTGCTTTCTATGCTGGTGGAAAAGTTAAGAATGTTCCTATGTTCAATGTTTGTATTACATATAAACTTGATGGAAAGAATCTTATCGTAGACGTTCCATTTGATAAAATTTCTTACAAAATTGATTATCCTGTAACTCAGTTGTCTATTTTGCCATATTTTGGTGCTTCAACTACAACAGACGAAGGATTCTTGTTTGTTCCAGAGGGAAGTGGTGGAATTATCAACTTTAATAACGGAAAGGTAAGACAGAACGGTTATTATTCTGATGTTTATGGATGGGACTATGCAATGGACAGAAAAGCTATTATTGCAGAAACTCGTTCAGCATTCCCTGTTTACGGTATTTCTTATAATGATGCAAGTTTTATTTCTATAATTACTGATGGTGCAGAATACGCAGGTATTACAGCTGATATTAGTGGAAAAATGGGAAGTTACAACTACGTTTATCCAACTTATAGAATGTTACATGCAGAACAGTATGATGTTTCTGTTCGTACAACAGCTGCTCAATATGCATATGAAAAAGGTTTACCTGATGGTGAACACATTACTCAAAAATATTGTTTTGTTAATGGCGGTTCATATGTAGATATGGCAAAAGAATATAGAAATCATTTGTTTGCAAAAGAAAAGAAGGTAGATAATAAAACAATGCCTGTTGCTGTAGAAATTGTTGGTGCTGTAGATAAAGTTCAACAAGTAATGGGTATCCCAAAAACTCTTCCATACAGACTTACTTCATATTCTGAAGCTACAGAAATTGTAAAAGAAATTGAAAGTTTAGGTGTTAAAAACGCAAATATTAAGTTATCTGGATTCATTAATGAAGGAATTCGTCAAGTTATCTTAAAAGATTTTAAATTGATTAATTCACTTGGTGGAAAAAGAGAATTTGATAAAATGATTAATGAAATTATTCCACTTTCTTCAAAATTGTATCTTGATGGAACAATTATGTTTGCTCATCGTTCTGATTTATCAGATGGATTTAACCGTTACAAAGATCCAGCTCGTTTTGCAAGTTCTGAAGTTGTTGAATTGAATGAATATTCTTCAATTTGGTATGGTAAATTGGAAGAAAGAGATAGTTATTTCTTATTATCTCCACAGTCATATTTGCAATGTGCAGATGAATTTATTACAAATGCAAGCAAATATGGTTTAGATGGTGTTTCATTTAGAGATTTTGGTTATCAATTAGCAGCTGATTATAATGACAAACGTCATGTAAGTAGAAGTAAAGCAATTGATATTCAGAATGATACATTTAAATCTGCAAAGGCTAATAAACTTGGTGTTATGATTAATGCTGGTAATGATTATGCCTTAGAAAATGTAGATTTTATTACAAACATGACTCTACATGGAAATAGATATGCTATTTTGGATAATTTAGTTCCTTTCTATCAAATTGCACTTCACGGATATAAAAATTATGCAGGAACTGCAGTAAATCTTGGTTATGAAAATGATCAAGTAATTCTTGAAGCAGCAGAAAGCGGTGCAGGATTGTATTTTGTATTTATGAAAGAAAGTGAAAAAATCCTTCAAGAAACATATTATACAGAATATTATTCAGCATGTTTTGATGATTGGAAAGATAGATTTGTTTCTATGTACAAGGAATACGATAACAAAATGATGCCTGTTATGAATAGTACAATTTCAAATCATGAATATTTGAACAATCAAGTTTCTTGTACATCTTATGACAATGGCTATAAAGTTTTTGTAAACTTTGGTTATGTAGATTATACAACAGAATCAGGAGTACTTGTTCCTGCTCGTGATTATATTGTTATGGTGGAGGAATAGTATGCGTACAAAAGAAAAAAATATCGAAAATAATGCAACTAAACCTGTAAAAGAAAAGAAAGTTAAACAGCCAAAAACTGCTTTAGCGTTAAAAAGAAAGGTTGGTCTTACACAAAGACGTGCTTTTATTGGTTATTTGTTTATTTTACCATTTATCATCGGTTTTATTTTCTTTATGATAAAACCTCTTATTCAATCTTTGAATATGAGTTTGAGTGAAGTTATCCTCACAACAGAAGGTTTTAGCATCAATAAAAATAATTTCGCAAACTATATAAGAGCATTGACAATTGATCCTGAATTTAACCGTATGTTGGTAGAATCTATTGGTCAAATGATTTATAGATCTTTAGCTACTATTGTATTCAGTTTCTTTGTTGCTTTGTTGTTAAATCAAGAATTTAAAGGTCGTGCACTTGCTCGTTCTGTATTCTTCTTGACTGTAATTCTTTCATCAGGTGTATTGGTTGGTTTGGAATATAACAATACATTGATGGCTCAGTTGAAAGAAACTATTGAAAAAGCAAGTAACGCAAATTCTATTACTGTAGTTTTGGAAGAAATTCTTGTTCCTAGTGCAAGTGGTATTAATGGTATTAGTGGAAAAGTTTTCAAAGTATTGTTTGATATAATTGATTCTATCTATGATGTTGCAATGGCTTCGGGAATTCAAATTATTATCATTCTTTCCGGTTTGCAAAATATTTCTCCAAGTATGTATGAAGCTGCCGAAATGGAAGGTTGTACAAGTTGGGAAAGTTTGTGGAAGATTACAGTTCCAATGGTAAGTCCTTTAATGCTTGTTTGTTGGATTTATACAATTGTAGACTTCTTTATGAAGACTGATAACAAAATCATGGGAAAAATCAATGAACAAATGATTGTTCAGTTAAATTATGGATACAGTTCTGCTTTAGCATGGATTTACTTCATAGTTTGTATGGTTTTAATTGGAATAAGTTCTTTGATAATTTCTAAGGTGGTGTATAATTATGACTAAGGCAAAAAAAGAAAAAGCTGTTGTTCAAAAAAGAAGTTTCTGGGAACGAAATGAAGCGTCAAACGGAATTCTTCTTAAAGAAACTTCTAAAAACTATGCAATATCTATATTCCGTGCCATCCTTTTGTTTGGTATGTGTTTTATGATTCTTCAGCCAATTTTAAACAAAATAAGTTTAAGTTTTATGGCTGAAAAAGACTTATATGACTCAACAATTATTGTTATCCCAAAAAACTTCTCTCTAAATAACTGGAGAATTTCGTTAGATTTGATGGGATACAAAGAAGCTTTGTTTAATACAATTTGGGTTTCTGTATTAGTATCTGTTCTTGAAGTATTTGTATGTAGCCTTGTAGGATATGGATTTTCAAGATTTAATTTTCCTTTAAAACGTTTCTGGTTTTTCTGTGTAATTTTAATCATTGTTATTCCGCCTCAGACAATTTCTACATCATTGTTCTTGCACTTCCGTTTCTTTAAATTCTTTGGAATGGAATTGAACTTACGAAGTAGTATGATTCCTTACATATTGATGTGTTGTGGTTGTATGGGATTAAAAAATGGTTTGTACATCTTTATGATTCGTCAGTATTTCTTGGGATTCCCTTATGAATTGGAAGAAGCTGCTTATGTAGATGGTTGTGGACCTTTTGCTACATTCTTTAAAATTATGATTCCAGGTGCAAAACCTATTCTTACATCTTGTTTCTTGTTCTCATTTGTTTGGCAATGGACAGATAGTTTCTACACAGAATTGTTCTTAGGAAAAATTAAACTTCTTTCAACACAAGTAAATGCGTTAACTGACCGTTTTGGTCAATATTTGGCTGCATTGTACGGTGGTGGTGGACAAGCTCCTATTGGATATGCAAATGCAATTCTTTCAACTGGTGTTTTGCTTACAATTATTCCTTTGATTATTTTGTATTTGTTCGCACAAAGATTGTTCGTAGAAAGTATTTCTTCTACAGGTTTGAAAGTATAAAAAAACTTAGTTCTATATGAAGGCTATCGTTGTTTTAAGGAATTTCCCCTAAAACAACGATAGCCTTTTTTTTATGTTTAAAACAATAGAATGGATAAATATATAATAAAAAAAATATAAATAACTAATAAAAAAAGTTTTTCAATTAATAAAACTGTGGTATAATAAATAATGTATTAAAAATCATTGAAAAAAAATTAGGAGGCAAAAAATGATTAAAAGTACATGGAAAAAAGCCATGTGTATCGGACTATCTCTTTTGATGGTTGCAGGAACACTTACAGCTGCTCCAAAGAAAAAGAAAGGTGATAATCCATTCAAAAATCAACCAAAACAAAGAAATTCTAAAAACAAAGTTTGGAATTTTAAAGACATGAATGTAATTGTTGCAGACTGGTGGACAGCAGAAGATATTCCAGATCCTGTTTCTCAAGTAGAAGAAGATCAAAGAGCTTGGCAAGATTGGATTCAAACTACTTATAAATTTACAATGAGAAATCTTGGAATTAGTAGCTGGAATGCTCACCCACAGAATGTTGCAAACTTCTGTACAACAGGTGGTGATGAAAATTACGTATTTGTAATTGATGGACGTTCTGCAGGTCCAGGAATTAAAGCAAATCTTTTCTATGATTTGTCAAAAGTTACTTCTATCGATTGGTCAAAAGATAAATGGGATCAAGCTACAAAACAAAAACTTTCAAAAGGTAGCAGCTTCTATGCAATGCGTGCAATTTCTCCAGAACCTCGTGGTGGTGTTTTCTTCAATAAAAGATTGCTCCAAGAAGCAGGTATTGATCCAGATTCAATCTATGATATGCAAGCAAATGGTACTTGGACATGGGAAACATTTGAAGAAATGTGTAAAAAATGTACAAGAGACCTTGATAACGATGGTGTAAATGATATTTATGCTATGGCTTCTCTTTCTACAGAATTCTGTTATCTTGCACTTGATTCAAACAGCGCATCTTTGATTTCTCGTGGGGCAGATGGAAAATTATTCAATAATGCAGGTTCAGACAATTCTATGGAAGCTTGGAACTGGATTCGTCACATGGTTGATAACTACGAAATGCCATCTCCAGAAGGTGCAAACTGGGACTGGATGTATACAGCATTTGCTAACGGTGAAACAGCATTCACTATTGACCAAGAATATACAGTACAAGTTGGTGGACGTTTCCACGATATGAAAGATGATTACGGATTTGTATGTTTCCCAATGGGACCAAAAGGTGATGGAAAATACAAAACACTCCATGATGATAATATGTACATCATTCCAGGTTCTTATGATGATGAGACTGCTCAAAACATTGCAAAAGCATTTGACCTTTGGACAGACCCAGTTCCTGGATATGAAGATTCAGACACATGGAAAGAAAGCTACTATCCAATGTTCCGTGATGAAAGAGCTGTAGATGAAACATTGGCATTAATGCTTGAAAATGCAAACCCACGTTATGATACTTTAGTTGCAGGATTCAACTCAGGTTCATTTATATGGAACTTCTGGGGTGGTTGGGCAACTCCACAAGAACAATACGAAGCAACAAAGAACGAATGGCAAGCACTCATCAACGATGCAAACCGTTAATCTTTAGTTGATTAGTTAGTTTTTTACAAAAGAGCACGGAAATCTTCTGTGCTCTTTTTTTTCGAGCGACATCGCAATCACCAAACGGCCTTCCGCTATTCGCTAACGCTCATTCTTCCGTAGACAAAAGTCTATTCCAGAACTCCGTAGCTCCACGCCTTCGCAAGTAAAAGTTATTAAAATTTACAAAATGTGAAAAATCTTTTTTAAATTTTTTTTCACATATTTCTAATATAAAAAAAGGTATTTTAGCCATGTAATTCACAATAAAG
>SUWN01000015.1 GCA_015061465.1 Treponema bryantii
TACAAGAGCCGAAATGCCTGCTCGTTTGGAAGAAATTGCTCACGCAGAGGAAGAAGGCGTAAACTTTAGATTCTTGGAAAATCCAATTGAAGTTTTGGGTAACGAAGAAGGAAAAGTTTGTGGCGTTCGTTGTCTTTCTTACGAACTTGGTGAACCTGATGCTTCTGGACGTAGAAGTCCTGTTGCAATTTCAGGTTCTGAACACGATGTTGAATGTGACGCAATGATTGTTGCATTAGGAAACGGTTCAAATCCATTGTTGGTTGCCACAACTCCTGGTTTGAACGCAGACAACAAAGGACACATCACAGTTGATGAAAATCAGGCTACTAGCCACGCAAAAGTTTGGGCTGGGGGTGACATTGTTCTTGGTGCTGCTACAGTTATTCTTGCAATGGGTGAAGGTCGTAAGGCTGCCGCTGCAATTAATGAATACTTAAAATAAATTCAGAATTCAGAATTCGGAATTCAGATAAAAAAAAGAACGTGGTTATTGCAAAATAATCACGTTTTTTTTTATCTGAATTTTTCTTTCTAAATTAAATTCAGTCGCTTTTTTATGTAGGCAACGCTTTGGATGTATTCTTCGTCAGTTGTCAGGTGTTCAATAATCATTGGCATTTGTGGATTTTGTTTGTCGGCAAGTTCTACCAATTTTTCTATGTCCAACGCCCCTTGTCCACATGCGCATTCTTGTAATTGGAATGTGAATTCTTCTTTTAATCGAATATCTTTTAAGTGACAGCTACAGATTTGACCGTCCAATTTTTCAAAACATTCTTCCAAAAATTCTGTGTTGAAAAAATATTTTTCTGGGCTTGTAATCATGTTTATTGCGTCTAAGTGAGCAGCAAATTCTTTACGGTTTACGTCTTTTATTAAACGAGCGTATTCATCTGGAGTGGAAGGAACCATCCAAGGCATTGATTCAATAGAAAATTTTGTGTTTACAGGTTGCGCTATATCAATAATTTCTTGAATCATGCTAACAATTTGATTCCAAGTTTCTCTGCTAAAATTTTCTTTGTAGCCACCATCCCATCTTGGTCCGTGAGGAGTTCCTGCAACGTTTACACAACATTTTGCGTGAATTTTGTCTGCCATTTTTAGTTGTTCGATTGCATAGTTCATTTGTATTTTACGTTCAGTTTCGTCTGCGGCTAGTGTGTTTCGCCAAATTCCAACTTCTGCAATTACAAGGCCTGCTTCATCTGCGGCTTTTTTATAAGCCATATAAGTTTCTTCTCCTGCCAAATAATTTACAGGAAAATTTACAGATTTTAATCCTAAACCTACGTGTTTTTTTGCCCAATCTTCTGGTGAATTATGAGCCAACGAGCCTGATATTCCTAATAACATGTTACCTCCGAATTATTTTAGAAATTTCTTTTGTGAATTACGCTTGAATCCATTTGTGAAAGATTTTTGACGCCTGTTCTTGCCATAATTCCTTTTAATTCATCATTCATTTGAACAATTCTTGCTGCTGTTTCTTCTTCACCTTTTTTTAATAAAGGCATCAAATGTCGGCCAACACTAACTGCGGTTGCTCCTAATGCAAGTGATTTGTAAACATCCATTCCGCTAACAATTCCGCAATCTACAAAAACAGGAATTTGTTTTGAAACGACGTCCAAAATTTCTGGAAGAATAAACAATGGTGGAACAGAAAAAGCCATCATATTGTGGTGATGAGAAATTACAATTCCTTGACAACCTGCTTTTAAACATTTTTCTGTGTCTTTTACACTTTGAACGCCTTTTACAATAAAAGGAAGTTTTGTTGATTTAACATAATCAGTCAATTCATCTGTAGAAACGCTTTTCATTGGAAGACCAAGAACGTTGTCATAATTTCCATCGCCAGAAAAAGAATGATCTACGTCCATTCCAACTGCAAAACAACCGGCATTTGTTGCGTGTTCAATTTTTCTAAAAATTTCATCTCTGCTTTGGTGAGGTTTGATGATTTTTATTGATTTTGCGCCAGTTGCAATAATTTTTTCAAGTTCTTCATCTTCGCCCATTCCAACCCAATGAACTGCGTTTGCGATTTTTGCGGCTTTTGCGTAAATTTCCATCCCGTTTGGAGCGGTGTTGTGAAGATGAGAAAGAGCCGCCGTCATAATTGGTGTGGAAAATTTTTCACCATAAAGCGTAAATTCTGTAGAAGGAATGTCAGAATCCAAATAACGAGTTTCTAACAAAAGTGAATCCAAATAATCGCGAGTGATTTTATCTGAGTTTGCAGAATATTCCATAAAAATACCATCCAAAAATTTTCTATCTAAAGTCTAAGGTATTTTTATAAAAAGAGTAAAAAAAAATAATTAAAAAATTGTAGAATTCTCTTTTTTTCTTACAAAAGTTCCTTGTTTAATGGAATATTCTTTTTTACATTTGTTGCAATAAAAAGAAAGAGGATTTTTTTCGCGAATATAAGTCATTTCTTTGTATTGATAATTGTAAACTGGTTCAAATGTGTCGTTATCTTTAATGCAAGTGTCCGTAGAATTACAGCAATTACAGCGAACTACAAATTTAGTCATCTTAATTTTTTTGATGATTAAAGGAATGTAACTTAAAAAAATGATGACAGCAGCACCAATTAAAATTTTTATCCAAAACATAAATAAAATTATATAAGTAAATTCGTTTGAATGTAAACATTGATACATAAAAAAAAAGGTGTTAAACTCAAAGAATGCTTCAAAACTCTATTACAAAAAAAGCAGAAAACGTACGTGATGTAATTCGTTACTTAAAAAAATTTAATAATGCGCTTGTTGTAATTTATCTTGATGATAAAACTATCGATTCTCCACTTTTTTCAAGTCATTTACGAGATATTGCGCTTCTTCATCAAGTGGGAATTAAAGTTGTAATTGTTCCGGGGGCGCGAAAAAGAATTGATGAAATTCTTTCTGCCAGCAAAATTAAGTGTGAATATCACGATGGAATTCGTATTGCGGATGAAGAAGCAATGCCTTTAATAAAAATGGCCGCTTTTGATGTTTCAAACACGGTGATGACAAAACTTGCCGCAAAAAATATTACTGCGATTATTGGAAACTGGGTTCATTCGCGCGCAAAAGGAATTATTGACGGATTTGATTTTCAAACAGCGGGAGAAATTGACAAATTGAATATTCCGGCAATAAAAACTGTTTTGGAGGATGGTTTTATTCCGATTTTTCCTTGCATCGGGTGGAATCCTGTGGGACGTCCTTATAATATTTCTTCTGTTTCTTTGGCGCAAAGTATTGCCATTGAATTAAAAGCCGATAAATTATTTTTTATGATGGATAATCCTTCTATAAATTCAAGTGAATATCAGATTCCGGCGACTTTTGCACTTTCTCAAGAAGGTGAACTTCCGGCAATGAATTTGGAAGAAGTGGATGAATTTATCAAACTGAATCCGCAAAAAAATCAAATTACTTCGTTATTAAAAAAAGCAAAAGACGCTTGTAATCAAGGGGTAACTCGTGTTCACTTGGTTGATGGAAATTTGGACGGAGTTTTGCTTAGCGAAATTTTTAGTGATTTGGGTTCAGGAACAATGATTTACAAAAATAATTATGGGCATATTCGCGATATGGAACGTCAGGATGTTGCAGCGGTTCTTTCTTTGATGAAACCATTTGTTCAAGAAGGAAAATTGTTGGAACGTTCGGAACAAGATTTGCTTGATAATTTGAACGATTATATTGTTTATGAACTAGACGGTGCGATTCGTGCGTGTGCGGCGCTTCATTTGTATGATGATTTGCAAGCCGAAATTGCCGCCGTTGCTGTAGACGAATCTTTTGGTAACATGGGAATTGGTCCAAAGTTGATAAAAACTCTCTTACAAAAAGCGCAAAATTATCATGCAAAAAGTGTGTTTATTCTGACAACCCAAGCAATTGATTGGTTTGAAAAATTGGGCTTTGTTTTGGACAATGTGGATTCACTTCCAGAAGAAAGAAAACAAAAGTGGAACGCACAACGCAATTCAAAAGTTTACAGAAAAAAGGATTAAAGAAAAATGAAATTATCACAAAACGATTTAGTTTGGTACGGACGAAATTTTACAAAAGATAATGTTACATATTTTGACTATTCAGCAAGTGGATTTGAGTTTTGTTTTACAGGAACAAAAGCTCAAATGACAATTTTGAGCGATTCTTCAAACTGGAATGAGGAAAACAAAGGAGTTTTGGGAATCTACGTTTCAAAAATTAATCCAAGTGATTATAAAGGAAATTCTTTGTGGAATGATTTTCCAGAAGATGTAACTCAAAAAATATTTTTGAATGAATACGAAAATAAAATCTTGCTTTTTGAAAGTGAAAAACAAGAAACTGTATTAATTCGTGTTTTAAAATTAAGCGAATGTGCGTTTGGTTATGCAGGGCTTGCAGATTTACTAATTGACGGAAAACTTGTAAAACCTACTCAACGCGAAGATGACGCTCTAAAAATTGAATTCATCGGGGATTCAATTACTTGCGGTTACGGAATTGAAGGCGTGTGGAACGTAGACACTTTTTCTACAAAAACAGAACGCGCCGACAAAGCTTACGCATTTTTGACAGCAAAAAATTTGAATGCAAAATTTCATCTTGTAAGTTGGAGCGGAATAGGAATTATTTCTAATTATGTAGATGAAAGTGTGAATGTTCCTTTTATAGATTGGCTCATGCCTTCTAATTGGCCTTACACAGATAAATCGGCTCAGTTGCGTTTGGGAATGGAACCTGAAATTTGGGATGAAACAAAATTCAGTCCGGATATTGTTGTAATCAATCTTGGAACAAATGATGCAAGTTTTGTGCGTGACAAGGAAGAACGTCGTCTTTCTTTTGTAAGTTCGTATAAACAATTGTTGGAAGCGGTTCACAGACGTTCTCCAAATGCAAAAATTTGTTGTTGTTTGGGATTGATGGGGCAACTTTTAAACGATTCTGTAAAAGAAGCAATTGAACGTTTTAATAAAGAGTTTCCGAACGTAAAAACAAAAATGGTAGATTTTCCTGTTCAGGATGAAAAAGACGGAATTGCAGCAGACTGGCATCCAAGTGCGATAACTCACAAAAAAGCCGCAGAACAATTAGCCAAAGAATTAAAATCATTTTAAGCAAAAATATTGTTGTAATTTATGACAAAAATTGCGATAATGTCATTATAAGGTTTGAAAAAAAATTACAACAAATATTGGAGATATTAAAATGGAAAATTTAAATGCTGACAAAAAAGTTCTTGTTACTGGTGCAAGTGGTGGAATTGGTAGAGCGATTGCTGTAGAAGCTGCAAAAGCTGGATATTACGTAATTTGTCACTACAACGGCAATCAGGCAAAAGCTGAAGAAACTTTATCAATCATTAAAGAAAATGGTGGCGAAGGTGAATTAATTAAATTCGATGTTTCTGACCGCGCAGATTGTAAAGCAAAACTTGATGAAATGACTGCAAAACACGGAGTTCTTTGGGGCGTTGTAAATAACGCAGGAATTACTCGCGACAATACTTTTGCTGCTTTAAGTGGTGAAGATTGGGACAAAGTTATTCACACAAATTTGGACAGTTTTTACAATGTTTTAAATCCACTTATTATGCCAATGGCAAGTAGAAAAAATAAACGCGGTGGAAGAATTATCACAATTTCTTCTGTAAGCGGAATTGGTGGAAACAGAGGTCAGTCAAATTACAGTGCTTCTAAAGCTGGTTTGATTGGTGCTACAAAAGCTTTGGCTGTAGAACTTGCTGGTAGAAATATTACTGTAAACGCAATTGCTCCAGGTGTAATTGAAACTGAAATGACAAAAGCAATTCGTCCAGAAGTTTACGAAATTATCATGGGAACAATTCCTATGAAACGTGCAGGAAAACCAGAAGAAATTGGTGCAACTGCTGTATTCCTTCTTTCTGAAGCTGCTGCTTACATTACAAGACAAGTTATTACTGTTGACGGTGGTATGCAATAAGATAACGCGTACGCCAGATATGTAAGGCTTTAGTCCATGCCAAAAAGCTGCTGAGATTTTTTTCTTGGCGGCTTTTTTTGTTTTAAAAAATTGATTTGGCATGGATGAGCGTTAGCGAACCTGAAATAGCTGGTTTGGATGAAGCGATTTCGTCCAAATAAAGATAAAAAACATTGCAAAAAACAAAGATACATTCTATCCTTTAAAAAGAGGTTTTATATGAAAAAAACGATTGCGTTGATTCCCGGGGATGGGATTGGGCCAGATGTGATTGATGAAGCGGTGAAAGTTTTAAATTGTGTTGCAAATAAATTTGGGCATGAGTTTACTTATAAAAATGTAATTGCGGGCGGCAAAGCGATTGATATGTTTAAAAATCCGTTGCCAAAAGAGCAACTTGATATTTGTTTGCACGCGGATTCTGTTTTGCTTGGTGCTGTGGGCGGTCCCAAATGGGATAACGTGGATGCGTCTATTCGCCCGGAGAAAGCGCTTTTGGGTTTGCGTGGAGGAATGAAAGTTTTTGCAAATTTGCGTCCGGCTGTGATGTTTCCACAATTAAAAAACGCGTGTCCTTTAAAAGATGAAATCGTGGGCGACGGAATTGATATTTTGATTGTGCGTGAACTTACTGGCGGAATTTATTTTGGCGAGCGCGGGAACAGTTCGGATGGAAAAACTGCGTGGGATACAGAAAAATACACTTGGGATGAAATTGAACGAATTGTCAGATTGGGTTTTGAATTTGCAAAAAAACGTCGAAAAATTCTTACTGTTGTTGATAAAGCAAATATTCTTAATTCAAGTCGTTTGTGGCGCAAAGTTACGGAATCTATAAAAGGTGAATATCCGGATGTTGAATTGAATTATCTCTATATTGATAACGCAAGTATGCAACTTGTTCGTAATCCTCGTCAGTTTGATGTTATTGCAACAAGTAATATGTTTGGCGATATTCTTTCGGATGAAGCTAGCCAAATTACCGGTTCAATTGGGATGTTGGCTTCGGCAAGTTTGGGTAGCGGAAAAGGACCTGGACTTTATGAACCAATTCACGGGTCGGCGCCTGACATCGCTGGAAAAAACATTGCAAATCCGCTTGCAACAATTTTGTCTGTGGCGATGATGTTACGTTACGATTTTAAAATGGAAGAAGAAGCGCTTGCTGTAGAAAAAGCGGTGAACGATGTTCTTGATGAAGGCTGGCGAACTTCTGACATTGCAGGCGACATAGAAGCTGTAAAAGCACAAGGAAAGCTTGTTGGTACAAAAGAGATGGGCTCTCTTGTAGTAGAAAAAATCTAGGAATAAATTAAACATATAAAGAAAAAAACATCGAGCGAAAAAGGCTCCCGTGAATAACCGTACTTATGCTCCGCTATTTCGACCTCGCGCTTCGCTTGTAGGCATTTTGCGAATAATTTTATCGGTCGAAGACCTTCGCAAAGCACGAACATTCACTCCGCCTTTTTCAGACGTATTTTTTATATGTTTACTTTATCGAATTTGCTCAAGAATTTTTTTAATCAATTTTACATTTACCAACGTTTTTTAGATATTTCCGCCTGTTTAGATAAATTGAACATTTATAAATAGTTTATTAAAAAATAGATTTTGCGCGAGCGAACGGAGGTTGGGGTAAAAACACTCTGCTTGTGGCAGCCACAATAGTGGCTGGTTCTATAGTTTCTATACCACAAGCAGCGTGTAGCGAGTTATCGAGCGGTTTTGAACCAGCCTACGTAAGCGGGAGCAATTTTAAATTGTTTTTATTAATTCTTTTGTTTTTATTGTTTAATTTAATCCTACACTATACTATTTTGTTAAATCGTTTTGCGATGTCTTTTATCAATTTGTATTCAAAAGAATCAACGAGCGCCAACCACGATGCTTCAATCAAGTCGGCAGAAACTCCTACTGTTGTCCAAGAAGCTTCGTTGTCTGTACTTTCGATTATTACACGAACTCTAGACGCTGTGGCAAATTTTCCGTCCAAAACACGCACTTTATAGTCTGTAAGTCTGATTTGCGAAACTAACGGATAGAATCGTTCGAGCGCTTTTCTTAATGCAATATCAAGTGCGTTTACTGGACCGTCGCCTTCGCCGGCTGTTACTTCAATTTGACCGTCTACTTCTAATTTGATTTGCGCACAACAACAAACGCCTTCTTCGGGGCGTGGATTTGAACCGATTGTGTTGTAATAATGCAATTTAAAAAATGGTTGGTATTGGCCTAGCATTTTTCTAACCAAAAGTTCAAAACTTCCGTCGGCACCTTCAAATTGATAGCCTTCGTATTCAAGTTCTTTCATTCGTTCTATAATCTGTTTTACTATCGGATCAGATTTTTGAATAGAAGGTGCAAATTTTTGGATTTTTTTGATGATTGTGCTTCTTCCTGCAACTTCACTCATTAGGAATTTTCGTTCGTTTCCAAGTTGATCTGGGCAAATATGTTCGTATGCTTTTGGATTTTTTAAAACTGCGTCGATGTGCATTCCAGCTTTGTGTGAAAATGCGTTTGCGCCAACAAAAGGAAGTTGTGAATTCAACTTGATGTTTGCAATTTCTGCAACTTGTTTACAAATTGGTGTGAGTTTTGCTAAATTTTCTTCTGGAATACATTCATGGCCCATTTTTAGCTGAAGGTTTGGAATGATTGTGGAAAGGTTTGCGTTTCCTGTTCGTTCGCCAAATCCAAGTAAAACGCCTTGAACGTGTGTTGCGCCTTCTGAAACTGCAACTAAAGAATTTGCAACTGCGAGCCCCGAATCATTATGTGTATGAATTCCGATTTGCGCTTTTTTACCAAAAAGTTCTACAACTTCTTTTACTGCGGTTTGAACTTGATTTATCATAGAACCGCCTTTTGTTTCGCAAAGACACAAAACTTCGGCTCCTCCGTCTAACGCTGCTTGAAGTGTTTTTAGCGCATAATCTTTGTTTTCTTGATATGCTGTAAAAAAATGTTCCGCATCAAAAAAAACTCGTTTGCCTTGTTCTTTTAAATAAGCACAAGTTTCTTTAATCATCAAAAGATTTTCTTCAAGAGTAGTTTTTATGATTTCTGTTACGTGAAATGGCCATGCTTTTCCAAAAATTACGACAACTTCTGTTTGTGCGGCGAGCAATGTTTGCAAAGATGAATCTTGTTCGCAAGTGGAATTTTTTCTTCTTGTTGAACCAAATGCACAAATTGTTGAATTTTTAAGAGGGATTTTTTTAATTTCCTGAAAGAATTCTATATCCTTTGGATTGCTACTAGGATTGCCAGCTTCTATGTAAGAAACTCCTAATTCATCAAGAGCCTGACAGATTCTTATTTTGTCTTGCACAGAAAAACTTATGCTTTCTCCCTGTGCGCCATCACGTAATGTGGAATCAAGAATGTTTATTCTACTCATATTAAGAGCAGAATAAACTTAAATTTGATTTTTTTCAATGAGTAAATTGTTCAAGCCGAACTACGAAAGCATTTGAGAAAGAATGCAAAGTCCTTCTACCATTGCTTTGTGTTCTTCTGGCGCAATTCTTGCATAAAGTGAATCTGGTGTATCGTCTGGCAAAACAGGAACTTTCTTTTGAACAAGGATTTTTCCTGTGTCGCAACCACCGTCCACAAGATGAACTGTACAACCGCTTTCTTTTTCGCCAGCTGCAAGAACTGCTTCGTGAACATGATGTCCCCACATTCCAACCCCACCAAATTTTGGCAAAAGGGCTGGATGAAGGTTTATCATTTTGTTTGCAAATTCTGTGATAATGTCTCCTGCTAGAACTGTGAGCCAGCCTGCGTGAACGATTGCATCAACTTTGTATTCGTGGCAATAAAATAAAACTTTGTCCGAAACAGCGATGCGTTTTTGATCACGAGTAGCGGCTTTTGCAACATCTGCGCCCATAACTGCGTACGGACTTACAATTTGAGTTGCGATGTTTGCTTTTTTGGCACGTTCCAACGCAAAAGCATCTTTATGGTCGCTTAAAACAACGCTTATGTGGTACGGACAATCTACTGTTGCGAGTTCATAATCAATCAACGCTTGAAGATTTGTTCCGCCGCCACTTACTAAAACTGCTACATTAATCATAATTAGTCTTCAAAAATTAAACGTTCTTCTTGAGATTCTGCAATTCCTTCTGAAAGTTTTGTGTAACCAATTTTGTATGCTTTCATTTGTGGAATGCCTTCTTTTGCATATTTAGATGCGTTTTTGTTGAACATTTCGATGATTGCATCTGCATCTTTTGCTTTTACATCAAGAACAAAACCAATTCCCATGTTGAATGTGTTGTAAATAGAATTGATGTCTGCTCCACGACGGATTAATTCACCAAATACAGGAGGAATGTCCCAACTATCGCGTTTAATTACAGAAATAAGTTGTTTTTTTCCGTCTTTTGATTTTGGATACATACGTGGAATATTTTCGTAGAATCCGCCACCTGTTACGTGAACCATTCCATTTACAGATTTACGGAATTTTTTAAGAACTTCCATAACTGGTTTTACATAAATTCTTGTTGGTGTAAGAAGAACTTCACCAATTGTTTTTCCTGTGTCTTTTCCATCGATTACAAATGGGTCGTCAAAATTTGAAACAAGTTTACGAACCAAACTAAATCCGTTTGAGTGAACACCTGTTGAAGAAAGCCCGATTAAAACGTCACCAGCTTTGATGTTTTCGCCAGTAATCATTTCTTTTTTATCACCAATTCCAACACCAAATCCAGCCAAGTCGTATTTTCCATCATCGTAGAATCCTGGCATTTCTGCTGTTTCACCACCAAGGAGGGCACAACCTGTTTCTACACAACCGTCTGCAATTCCTTTTACTAAATCAGCAGCAACATCTGAGTCTAATTTTCCACAAGCAACGTAATCCAAGAAGAATAATGGTTGAACGCCAGAACAAAGAATGTCGTTTACACTCATTGCAACACAGTCAATACCAACTGTATCGTATTTTTTCATTTGGAAAGCAATGTCTAATTTTGTTCCAACACCGTCAGTTCCACTTACCATAACAGGATTTTTTACACCTTTAGGAACTTCGAACATTCCGTTAAAACTTCCAAGTCCTGTTAAAAGCCCTGGAATTGCAGTTCTACTTGCATGTTCTTTATACTTGTTTACTGCGCGGTAACCTTCTTCTACATCAACGCCTGATTCTTTGTAAGATGCCATTATATTACTCCTCTTTTCTTCTAAAATTTTTCGTTATAGTGCTACATCAATGCCAGTTTGAGCGGCATCCGATGCTAATTTTTTTCTGAATGAAACTAATTTTTCTTTTAGTTCTGGATATTTGATTGATAAAATTTGAACTGCAAGATAACCTGCATTTTTTGCGTTACCAATTCCAACAGTAGCCACAGGAATTTGTGGAGGCATTTGCACGATAGAAAGAAGTGCGTCCATTCCACCAAGACCGTTTGAATTGCCAGAAATACATTCAAGAGGAACGCCGATAACAGGAAGTGTTGTAATTCCTGCAATTACGCCTGGAAGAGCCGCTGCAAGACCTGCACCAGCAATAATAACTTCACATCCGTCTTTTTCAACTTGTTCAACTGTTTGCTTTAAAATTTCCCCAGCTCTGTGGGCAGAAAGAATGTAAGCTTTGTAATCAACACCGAATTCAGAAAGAACTTCGGCAGCCTTTTTCATTTTGTCTGTATCAGACTTTGACCCAAAAAAAATTGCAACCTTCATATAGAAGTTATATCAAAAAAAATAAAAAATATCCATATTCTATATTATGTGTTATAATCTATTTCAAAGGATTTGCGTATGAAATGGATTATTCACTACGATGTTGTCGCGTTTATTTTAATTTTTATTATTTTAGTAGTTTATAGTTCGTATCATCGTTTAAAAACTTTTGTAAACAAAGTGTATACTCGGCTTTTGATAATATCTTTAATTTCAGCTTTTACAGATATTTTGACAGCATACACATGTAGTTTTTGTACAAAAGATCAGATTGTTATAAATTACATAGCAAATATAATTCACTTTCTTGTTCAAAATGCAGTTCCTTGTTTATACACGCTTTTTGCTTACGCGTTAATTTACGAAACAGAAAAGATTGGCAAAAAATGGTTTTGTATAATTTTTCTTCCATACATTTTAATTGCTTTGATGGTTCTTTCAACGCCTTTTACAGATTTTGCGTTTGTAATTGATGATATGGGCGTTTATTCAAGAGGAAAAGGCCAAGTATTTACATATTCAGTTGCGGCTTATTACGTAATTACAGGCTGTGTAATGGTTCTAAAAAATATGAAACTTCTTAACCGTGCACAAAGGATTTCTGTTTTATTATATTCGTTTGAATGTTTAATTTTGACTTTAATTCAACTATTTTTACCAGAATATTTGTTGCAAGAAATTGGAATCGCTTTTGCAATGTTCTTTATCTATATTACAATGCAAAATCCTTTTGAATACACAGATATGCAAACTGGAGTTTATAACAGAAATCTATTTAAAAAAATCATCAACAATAAAATTGAGAAAAAGGAAGATTTTTCTATTATTTGTGTACAAGTAGAAGGTTTGGGCTATATAAACGAAAAATTTGGTGTGAATAATGGAAATCATCTTATTAAACAAGTTGCTGATTTTTTGCAGAATCTGAATAAAAAATTCTTTGTTCATAGAATTGCAAACAGACAATTTGCATTGATTATGCCAAAAGAACAGGACTTGAGTTTTATTTGCGGACATATTGTAAATAAATTCAACAGACCATTTTATTTTCAAGATATAAAAGTGAATGTAAATTTGTGGTGTCATATTTGTTGTTTGCAAAATTCTAAAAAAATCCACAGTATGACAGACCTTTTGGATATAATTCAGTATTCAATAAATGAAGCAGAAAAAGGAAAGAAAAATAGTATTATTTATGCTTCAACAGAAATGTTAGAAAGAAAACGTCGTGAAACAGAAATTTCGCAAGCGGTAACAAAAGCAATTGAAGAAAAATCATTCCAAGTTTATTATCAGCCAATTTATTCAGTTGCGGAAAATAAATATACAAAAATGGAAGCTCTTATCAGATTGATAGATGAAAATTTGGGCTTTATTCCACCAGATGAATTTATTCCTCTTGCAGAAAAAAACGGAGACATTTTGGTAATTGGCGAAATTGTTTTAGAAAAGGTTTGCGAATTTATAGAACAAAATGAACCTGAAAAGAAAGGAATTAATGCAATTCATGTAAATCTTTCTGTAGTTCAATGTATGCAAGAAAATCTTCATATTAGATTGATGAACATAATCGATAAATATAAAGTTCCTTACGGATTGCTTGATTTTGAAATTACAGAAACAACTGCTGATAATACACAAGTCAGATTAGATGAAATTATGAACAGTTTTAAACAGAAAGGAATTCATTTTTCTTTAGATGATTTTGGAACTGGCTACAGCAATCAAGCAAATATTATTAGGTATCCATATTCTACAATAAAAATCGATAAATCTTTGGTGTGGGCAAGCGAAACAAATCCTAAAGCAACAACTTTGTTAAACACAACAATTTCAATGATAGACAAACTCGAAATGAATTCTCTTGCGGAAGGAATTGAAACTGAAAAGCAAAAGCAAGAATTAATCAAAATGGGTTGTGATTATTTGCAAGGATATTATTTTTCAAAACCGCTTCCACAAAATGAAATTATGGATTTTATAGAAAAAGGCGTTCAAACAAAATAAATTAGTTAATTTTTTCTAATTTTTCGTCATTTTTCTTTTCAATTTTGAATTTTGTGTTCAACAATCTTCTTATTACACATAAAATTGCGATGCTGACAACAGAAAGGAACATATCTAACGCGCTATTATGCCCAATAATCATGTGACGAGAAACAAGGAAGATTAAAACTTCAAAAGTGTTTTCTGTATTTGGTTTACAAAGAAGTTTTATAAACTCAATTCCAACTACATAATTGAAAATTTGTTCTAGAAAAATCAAAAATTCTTCAGAATTGCCTGTTTTTATAAATAAATCTTTTATTACAGGTAAATAAGAAATTGCAGAAATAATTAAAGCGATAATTACAATAATAGAAATTATTAATTCTAAAAAATCGCAAACTTTATTAGAAATCTTTTGAATCTTTTCTCTCATAAGGTAAACTCCGTGAAAAGATTATACAATATAATTTTGATTTAAAGAAATTTTTTTACTTGAAATTTTGCATAAAGTGATAAATAGTTATTATATGAAGAAACAACAATCACAAGAACATATTTGGCACTTTGTACAAAACGGTGGACTAATTCAGCCCCAAATTTCTACAATTCATGATGTATTAAATTTAGAAAATCTGGATCCTAAAATGTGGACAGCGTTAGCTTGTCCTGTTTCTGGTTTGGAATTTAGCGAAGAAACACTAAATTTATTAGATAAAGACAAAAATGGAAGAGTTCGTGTTCCAGAAATTTTAAGCGTAGTTGAATTTATTAAAAAATATTTTTCTAAGCCCGAAATTTTGATGAATGAAGGTGATTCAATTCCGCTTGATGCTTTGAGCGAAACGCTTTTTGATTGCGGCCATTCTCCTTTAGAATCGGCAAAAGCTGTTTTACAAATTTTAGGAAAAGATGATGCGCAAGAAATTTGTTATCAAGATGTTTCTACAAGCGATAAACTTTTTACGCCAGACACAATAAATGGCGATGGAATTCTTCCTGCAGAATGTATAAAAGATGAATTTGCATCTTCTGTTGTAAAAGACATTATCGCTTGTACTGGCGGAATGGACGAAATTAGCGGTGTAAAAGGAATTAATCGTGCGCAAAAAGATGATTTTTTTGCAAAAGCAAAGGAATTAAAGGAATGGCGCAAAACTGCTGTTCAAGAAGACCCAAAAATCTTCTTTTTAAAAGATAACACTGATTCTGCGGCAAAAGTTTTTACAAAAGTTCAGGATAAAATCAACGACTTTTATTTGCGCTGTTCTTTAATAAATTACGATTCTGACGCAAAAGAAATTTTAACAGCGCAAAATCAAAAAATGTTTTTGACAGAAGAAGGTGTTGTTTGTTCCAAAGAAAATCTTGCTTTATTGCCAATTGCATTGTGTGAAGCAGGAAAATCTCTTCCTTTAGATTCATCTATAAATCCTGCGTGGGAATCAGAAATAAAAGAATTTAAAGAACAAATTATAAAACCACTTTTTGAAAAAGAAATCGCAAGTCTTTCTGAAACAAATTGGCGAAAAATCGAGGCGCTTTTTGTTCCATATTTGAATTGGTATAAAGCAATGCCAGAAAATTCAGTTTCGGGCTTAGGATTGGATAGAATTAATGAAATTTTGAATTCCGACGCAGAAAAAATCATCGATGAGTATTTGGAAAAAGAAGAAAATCATCCTCCAATTGCTTTGGCTTCTGTGGAATTAAAGAAGATGATTTTGATTCGGCGTGATTTTGTAAAATTGCTCAAAAATTTTGTTTCATTTTCTGATTTTTACACTCCGGGGCAAAAAGCAATTTTCCAAGCAGGAACTTTATTTATAGATGGACGTTCTTGTGATTTATGTTTTAAAGTTCTAGACATTGCAAAACACGGAACAATGACCGCACTTTCACAATGCTTTTTAGTTTATTGTGATTGTGTAAAAAAAGACAAATCTGGCGAAAAAATACAAATTGCAGCCTTAATTAGTAACGGAACTACAGACAACCTTCTTGTAGGAAGAAACGGAATTTTTTATGATAGACAAGGAAACGATTGGGACGCAACAATTGTAAAAATCGTGGACAATCCTGTGAGCATAAAACAAGCATTTTGGGCGCCATATAAAAAAATCATGCGTTTGATTCAAGAAAAAATTGCCAAATCAACAACTTCGGCAGAAAGCAAAGTTTTTGATTCAATGGCAAAAGTCGTAGAAAATCCATCTGAAGCTGCAAACGGGCTTTCTTCCAAAAAAACAGACGTTGGAACAATTGCCGCAATTAGCGTTGCGTTCACAGGAATTGCAACCGTAGTTGGCGGAATTATGGAAGCATTCTTAGGCTTGGGAAAATGGATTCCGCTTGGAATTATTGGAATTGTTTTGATAATTTCACTACCATCAGTGTTGATTGCGTGGCGCAAATTAAAACAACGAAACATCGCTCCTATTTTGGACGCGTCAGGATGGGCAATCAACGGAAACGTACGAATTCCAACATTGCTTGGCGACAGTTTGACAAAACTTCCTGTTTATCCAGTAAAATCTTTCTTGCCAACAAAAGATCCTTACGCTAGCAAAAAATTCCCTACAAAGCGTGTAATTCTTTGCGTAGTTTTGGCAGCAATAATTATTACAGGCGTTGTAATCATCGTAAAAAATCCAGACGGAATTGGTGGTGTGTGGGAAAGCATAAAAAACTTTGGAAGAAAATTTGTAATTAAAAAATAAAATAAAAAATTTTTCTCCACACGGATTTGCTCAGGACTAACGTCCTTCGCTTTTTGTATTAGAAATGATTTATTTTTAGTAAAGAAATCACAAAAGCAATAAAGTGAACAGTGTTATTCGTAGCGTAATTTCTAGCGACTGTGAACAAATCCGCGTGGCAACCTTTTCTTATAAAAACAATTTTTTACAAAAAATCTCACTTTTTTCTCAAAAAATGGTCCGAAAAAATCTTTTTTGTCCATATTAACTATAGGAAGAAATTCAGAATTCGGAATTCGGAATTCAGAATTATTGAAAAATATTACAAAAAAGGTGGATTAAAAATGAACACAATTAAACCTGTAGAAGAGCTAACCTTTACAGATGATTTCATGTTTGGCTATGTTTTACGTGACCCAGAAATCTGTAAAACATTATTAGAGACCCTTCTAGGAATTCAAATCGAGCATCTTGAATATCCAGAATTACAAAAATCTATCAGCTCATTTTATGAGAGTAAAGGTGTTAGATTAGATGTATATATAAAAGGTAGCAATCGTGTTTTTGATATTGAAATTCAAAATGATTTTCAACTCGCTCTGCCTAGAAGAACTCGATATTATCAATCTATGATAGACATGGACGATTTATTAAAAGGCGCAGATTATTCGCAACTTAACGATAGTTTTGTAATCTTTGTTTGTCAATTTGACCCTTTCAATGCAGATTTACCATGTTACACTTTTAAGAATTTATGTTTAGAAAATAAAAACATAGAATTAAGCGACGGAACTACAAAAGTAATTTTCAACTCTTCAGCTTATGAGAAGGAAAATAATCTAGAAATTTCTGCATTCTTGAAGTATATTAAAACTAAAGTTCCAACTAGTAATTTTACAGACAGACTTCATCGGTTAGTTGAAGAACACAAACTTAATAACAAATTCAAAAATGAGTATTTAGCTATGAATTTACATGATAGAGATATTACAAGAAAAGCTTTCCAAGAAGGTGAAACATTGGGTATTGAAAAAGGTATTTCCCAAGGCGCTGAACAAAAAGCAATTGAAACAGCAAAAAGTGCTATAAAAATGGGGCTTTCAATCCAACAGATTATTCAACTTACAGGGCTTTCTGAAGAAGTAGTAAATAAATTAATGAAAGAATAAATCTTAGATATTTTTCCGTGAAATAACAAGAACGAATTTTTGCAAGATTTTTTTCTTCGTAGTAATATTTTGATTTTTCGGTTATAGTGGTTTTTATGAAGAACAAATACAATAATGAACTTGCAGTTTGTGGTTTTGCGGCTGTAAAAAAATTAGAAAAAAATCATCCTGAAAAAATAACTCGTTTATATTTTACAGAAGAAAAGGCGCCGCTTTTTGGTGGTTTGTGTAAAAAACTTTCGCAAAAAAAATGTCCTTACAACAAAGTGATGAACGAAGATTTGGAAAAACTTTGTGGTAGCGTTCATCATCAGGGTGTTGTTGCTATGATTGAAAGCCCACAAATTGAACAAATTGATTCCGACATTGTGGATTCGTGGGTAAAAAATAAAGAAAACGCTGTTTTGCTTGATAGAATTGGTAACGCAAATAATTTTGGTGCTATTGTTCGTAGCGCGGCTTTTTTTGGCATAAAAAATATTATTATTCCGTTAGATGAATCTCAAAGTTCCATCACGACAAGTTCGTACAGAGTTGCAGAAGGCGGAATGGAATACGTGAATATTTATTCTGTTCGTTCTACAGCTCGTTTGCTCGATGTTTTAAAAGGAAAAATGATTCGTGTTGGAACTAGTCTTGAAGCAAAAAAATCTGTTAATGAATTAAAAAAGATTGCCTCTGGCGATAAACCGGTTTTAATCATCCTTGGTAACGAAGAAAAAGGCATTTCTGATATTGTAAAATCAAATTGTGATGAACAAATCATCATTCCTTTTGCTGGAATGTCTCAAGGAAAAAAATGTAACATCGACAGTTTGAATGTAGCGCAAGCAGCAAGTATTATTTTCTACAATTTATTGTACGAATAAATTAAACATATAATAAATAAACATCGAGCGAAAAAGGCTCCCGTGAATAACCGTACTTATGCTCCGCCGAGAGCCCTCGCGCTTCGCTTGAGTGAATATATCGAACAGTTTTATCGGGCTCAACGCTGCGCAAAGCACGAACATTCACTCCGCCTTTTTCAGACGTATTTTTTATATGTTTACTTTATCGAATTTGCCCGAAATTTTTAAATGAATTTTACATATACCAACGTTCGTATTTTAAATATTTCCGCCTGTTTAGATAAATTAAACATTTATAAATAATGTTTAAAAAAAATAGATTTTGCGCGAGCGAACGGAGGTTGGGGCAAAAACACCCTGCTTGTGGCAGCCACAATAGTGGCTGGTTCTATAGTTTCTATACCACAAGCAGCGTGTAGCGAGTTATCGAGCGTTTTTGAACCAGCCTACGTAAGCGGGAGCAATTATAAATTATTTTATTTAACTCTTTGGTTTTAATTGTTTAATTTAATCCTACATTTTTGTATTAAGTGTTTGTTTTCAAAAGCGTCAAATACTGTTATAATTAACTTATGTCTTATGAAGTTACAGCCACACGAAGGCGTCCTCAACGTTTTGAAGATTTAGTTGGTCAGGAATTTGTAGCAGAAACTCTTAAAAATTCCATAAAATCTGGGAAAATTGCTCACGCTTATTTGTTTGCAGGTCCTAGAGGTTGTGGTAAAACTTCTTCTGCAAGAATTCTGGCAAAAGCGTTAAATTGTCAGCACGGGCCAACTGATACACCATGCGGAACTTGTTCAAATTGTTTGGAAATTACAAAAGGTTCATCGCTTGATGTAATAGAAATAGACGGTGCATCAAATACTGGTGTAGAAAATATCCGTCAAATTAAAGATGAAGTTCTTTTTCCTCCTAACAGTTGTCGTTATAAAATCTACATTATAGATGAAGTTCACATGCTTTCTACGAGTGCGTTCAATGCTCTTTTAAAAACAATTGAAGAGCCGCCTCCACACGTTATTTTTATTTTTGCAACGACTGAACTTCAAAAAGTTCCTGCAACTATTAAAAGCCGATGTCAGCAGTTCAATTTTAGACTTGTTGCTATAGAAAAAGTAAAAAATTGTCTTGCACAAGCGGCGGCTGAATTAAATATTCAAGCTGATGATGAAGCATTGTTCTGGATTGCGCGGGAATCAACTGGTTCTATGCGTGATGCTTACACTTTGTTTGATCAAGTTGTTGCTTTTAGTGACGGTTATATTACTTACGAAAAAATCCGCGATAAATTAGGACTTGTTGGAATTGAAAAACTCAACTCGATTTTTGAAAGTTGTGTTCAAGCTCAAACAGAAGTTGTTCTAAAATATTTGGATGAATTTATTTCGGCAGGAATTTCTATCGAACAATTAATTTCAAACAGCGCAGATTATATTAGAAGTTTGTTGTTAATCAAAAATGGAATTTCTAAAGAAGCATTGTTGGGTAATAGTGTTGAACGTTACAGTTCTCTTGTTTTGAATTCATGGTCGCCTATTCAAATGGAACGCGCGCTTTCTATTTTCTTGCAACTTTACCGCGATATTAGATATTCGCTTTCTCCTCGTTATGAATTGGAACTTGTATTTAGCAGAATGTGCTGGATAAAAGATTTTGTTTCTAACATGGAAGTAAAACGTGCAATTGAAGCAGCTCAATCTTTGTTAGATTCTGCGCCAAAAAATCCTGAAAATTCGCAGCAACCACAAAATACAAACGTGGGGCAAAATGCGGGTTTTAATCAACGTGCAGAAGTTAACTCAAATCGGCCTGTTCCAAATGGATTACCAACTTTTTCAATGTTGTCTGGTTCTTCAAATCAAAACGATTCTCAAGGAGATTCTGCGTCCCCTTTTTATGATGGCGGTTCACTGCCGCCTGAACAATCAGTGAATGAACAAAATCAGGTGGCTAGTTCTGAAGTTGAAAAAAAAGAAATTGATGAACGATTAAAAATTCATCTTCCTGAAGAATTCAACGCAAAAACTCAAGAAGCGCCTGTTGTTCAGTTTAGCGTTCCTGTGTCTGATTCATATTCTGAAAATCCAGATGATGAAGATGATGATTGGAGCAATGTTGGTGCGCCAGAAGAAAATGATTACGAAAGTTACGAGCCTCAATATTACGAAGAACCTGCCGAAATTCAGCCGATTCAAAGCGTAAGAGTTCAATTGAACGAAAAAGTTCAAACGGCTGACGGAAATTATCTTTCTGTTGCGCAACTTCGTGGGCAAGTAATGGCGGCGCTTTCTTTGGTAGATGGTTTTGCTTCTGCCGCGTTAGAAAAAACGTCCGAATGGATTTGTTACCCAGATTCCATCGAGACAAAAGTTCCTTCCGCTTACGATTTATCTATTTTGGAAAAGAAAAAACAGGCAATTTGCGATGAAATTTCAAAAATTCTTGGAAAAAATATCTTCTTAAAAGTTGGCGTGGAAGAAATTCAGCAAAATGAAGAAAAAAATCTGGGTGAACTTCCTCCTCAAGTGGAACTCTTGGTTTCTACTTTTAGAGGAACTGTAATCGCTGGAAAATAAATTTAAGTTATAAAAAAATGGAGGTTTAATTTATGAATCCTTTTGAATTATTAAAAAATTCGCATGCTATAAAAGAACAGTCAGAAAAACTTCAGGCAGAATTGGCAGAACTTACTGCGGAAGGTTCTTCTGGCGGAAGAATGGTAAATATTAAAATAAACGGAAAATTTGAACTTCAAGAAATCACTCTTGATCCAATTTGCGTTGATAATCGTGATGTAAAAATGCTTGAAGATTTGATTATTGCCGCTCACAACAACGCTATGCAAAATATTCAAGAAAAAATTAAAGAAAAAAGTGCGTCTTTATTAGGCGGCCTGAATTTAGGAAACTTTGGGCTTTAATTTGGACTTTTATTAATTTCAAAAATTGGTGGGTGATAAAGTGGGTGTTTTTGAAGATTTAACAGGTTCTTTTTCTAAACTTCCGGGCATCGGAAAAAAAAGCGCAATCCGAATTGTAAACTGGCTTTTAAAACAAGACAAAATGTATGTTCAACGGTTCGCACAGAATTTGAGCGTTTTGCAAGATAAAATCAAACCGTGTTCTATTTGTGGCGCGTGGACCGAAGCTGACCCTTGTCCAATTTGTTCAAATCCTCTTAGAGAAAATAATGTGATTTGTGTAGTAGAACAATCACAAGATGTTGCGACTATTGAAGCGTACGGAGAATTTAAAGGACAATATCACGTGTTGGGTGGATTAATAAAACCTCTTGAAGGAATTGGTCCATCGCAACTTGGAATTGCATCGCTTTTGGCAAGATTAAAAGACGGGCAAGTTCAAGAAGTAATCGTTGCAACAAATCCCACAATCGAAGGCGACACAACCGCTCTTTATCTAAACAAAGTCATAAAAGAACAATCTGACATAAAAGTAACACGTCTTGCCACAGGAATTCCTGTTGGTGGAGATTTGGAATATATCGATAAAAGAACGTTATCTTTAAGTTTCAGAGGAAGAAACACATTTTAAAACAGCAAGCAAATTGAGAGGTTTTTATGGAACTAGCACTTACAATTTTTGCAGGAATTCTTTTGGGAATTGGTTTTTTGGGAACTTTCGTGCCTATTTTACCGGGTGCGCCTTTAGCGTGGGCAGGTTTGTTACTTGCGTATTTTTCTGATTACAACGAAATTTCTTTAACAATTTTAATAATCACAGCTATCGTTGCAATCGTCGTTTCTATTGTAGATAATATTTTTCCAATCACAATGACAAAGAAAACGGGCGGAAGCAAAGCGGCGACAACTGGTTCAACAATCGGTTTGATTGTCGGTTTATTTGTAGGACCTGTAGGAATTATTCTGGGGCCATTTTGTGGTGCGCTCGTTGGTGAGTTACTTGAAAATAATGGAGAATTCAAACCTGCGTTAAAAGTTGCTTGGGGTGCATTTTTAGGATTTTTGCTTGGAACAGGAATAAAAATGGCCGCAGTTGTGTGGTTTATTTGGGTATATATTTTGAGTTTTTAATATAAAGTTTTTAATAAGGAGATTATTTATGAAAAACAAATTGTTGTTAGTTTTGTTATTTTTTTGTTTTTTGGGATTTATTTCTTGTGATAAAAAAGAAATTCAACAAACTCAAACTGCAACACAAGAAGTAATTGAAATTGAAGAGCCTGCTGAAGTAGTAAAACAAAAAGGTATCTCAATTGGTTTGGAAAATGTTGTTGCAACTGGTCCACTAAAAGCATATTTTGATTTGGATTACCAACCACAAAATTTGGAAGAACAAGCAACAGATAAAAAAACAAAAAAAATTATTGAAGCAAATTCTAGCGATAAACCAACAACTTCTGTTCAACCGGGAATAAAAGATTTATCAGAATATAGCATAAAATATTCAGAAGAAAAAAAAGTATTAAAAGAAGCTGAAAAAAAAGAAAAAATTGATGAAAAATTAGAAAATGACAAATCAAAAGCCTTTATTGTAGAAGATTGGGGCCCAAAAAGAATTGAATCTGATAATTCTAACCCTAGTTTTTATGTAATTTTTTCAAAGCCTGTAAAAGCTTTATCGGAACTTGGAAAAGAGGAAACTACATCCGACATAATGAAAATAGAACCACCTCTTGATGGTGTTTTCCGTTGGTATGGAACGGACCATCTTTCTTTTGAAGTAAAAAAATTTGATTTTGATGTAAATAAAACTTATACAATTTCTGTAAGCGAAAACGTAAAATCAATTTATGGAGAAACCTTAAAAGGTCAAAGAACTTTTACAACAACAGAAGCGCCTCTAAGAATGATAAGAATGATGCCTGCATATATTCAAGGGCAAGAATGTGCTTATTCTTCTAGCACAGGTGCGCTTGAACCTCATGGAAATAGATTCTTTATCAGAACAAATAGAATGGCATCTGTAGATGAAATAAAAAAATTCCTTATTGTAAAAAAAACAGTTAAATGGGGTGAATTAGAAAAGAAAAAATACGGTAAAGAGAACGTTCGATTGCCAGAAAACAAAATCTTAAAATGTATTATTGAAGCAGATTATACAGATTCGTCTTTCCCATATTGGGCAGACAAACCAAAATCTGATGCAAATAAGCAAAAATCAAATTCATTCATAGTTACAATTGATGAAAAACTTGAACGAAATTCAAGAATCGATGTAATTTTTGCTAATGATAAAGAAGAATATTACACATTAAAACCTTTTAGAATTAATCCGATTTCAGATAAAACAAAATACACAGACGGAAATAAAAAGTCTCCGTTAAAATTATATTTTTCTCAAAAAATAGATGCTTCAACAGTTTTGGATAATATTTCTGTTGATTTAGATTATGAACTTACACAAGAAAATCTTGAAATAAATGAAAAATCAATAACAATCTTTAATTTGCCTGTAGAAGAGGGCTCTGAATTTACAATAAGTGTTTCTGATGGATTAAAAGATATTTATGGTCAAAAACTTCTTGTAGACGGAAAAATAGAAGCAAAGGTTAAAGTTCCTCTTGGAATTGGATATGGAAAATATCTTGATTACGGAGTAAAAATGTTGGAATCGCAATATGCTTCAAAGTTATTGTATGAACACCAAAATTTGTTACCAGAATCATATTACGAAATTGGAAATATTGAAAATCCTTTGATAGACCCTTCTAGAGACGACTTTTCAGATTTTTTGCAAAACTATTCTTATGTAGAAACAGCAGATACAGAAAAAGACCAGAGAAAATTTGAAGAAATTGATTTAAAACCATATTTAACAAACGGATTTGGTTTTATAGGATTCCAGTCAAAATCACGATATAACAGATTAAATTATTGGGGTAAGTTGGAAACTGATTATACAAGCAACAGATTAATTTTACAGGTTACAGACATTGGTGTTACAGCCCGAATTGGAATAAACAAAGCGGTTGTAATGGTAAGAAGTTTGTCTACAGGAAAACCAATAAATAATGCAGTTGTAAAGATTCTTCACCAACCAAAATATACTTTTGCAGCCCCAGATGTTTTGGAAACTTATCATACAGATGAAAATGGTCTTGCTATAATTAATTTTTCAGAAGAAACAATAAATAGAATTACAGAACAGAAAAAGTTCTCATATTTCTACGGAGACGGTGCCTTAATAAAAAACCTTGTTGTTTGCGTAGAAAACGGAGATGATAAAGCGATTTTCAAACCAGATTCACACAATCCTTGGCGTCACAATGTGGACACAATCGATATAACAAGAGTTAGAGATATTATTCAAAAAACATTTGCTTTTGTTGATAGAGGAATCTATAAACCGGGAGAAACTGTTACATTTAGAGGAATTGATAGAAATCAGATTTTGGGAAAATACGAGCCTGTTTCAGGTCCTTACAAAATTACTGTTGAAGCAAACTGGTGGAATGGTCCAACAATTGTAGAAGAAATAACTGGTGAATTATCAGAAAGCGGCGGATTTTATGGTTCATTCAAGGTTCCTGAAGATTGTTCAACAGGTCCTTATGTAATTAAATATGCAAGAATAAAAGATGGAAAAACTCAATCCTTCAAAAAAATTCATACTTTTACTGTAGCAGAATTTGAAAGATTGAAGTTTGAAGGTAAAGTTGAAATTCCAGATTTAAATTATTATGGCGGAGATTCAGTAAATTCACGTTTTTCTGCAAATTATCTAGCAGGCGGTTCTATTAGTGGTGGAGAATATCATTCAAAATGGTATCGCCAACGTACTGATTTTAGGCCAAAAACTCCAGACAGCCAAAATTATTCATTTGCATCTAACACATATAGTTATTATAAAACATTCATTTCTGAAAATTACGGAACTCTTGATTCAAAAGGTTCGGGAGAAGACAACTGTAAAACATACGAAATAGAAGACGGAAATCCTTACATTTACAAAAATGAAGTTAGCATAACAGATGTTTCAAATCAAAAAATTTCTGCTGCAACAAATGTGATTGTTCATCCGGCAAGTTTCTACATCGGTTTACAAAGAGCAAGAAACATTGTTGGATATGCTAAAAAAGGTACAACTCTTGAAATTCCATATATTTTAGTTGATGTAAAAGGAAATAAACTTTCTTCGCTAAACAAAGTTTCTTCTCTTGAATATAAACTCATTCGTGAAGATTGGGTGATGGTTCACGAACAAGCTGTTGATGGAGAAATCTATTCACGATATGAACGACAGATAATTGAAGATAGTGCCGGAACTGTAAAAATTGAACCAAACGGAATTCTAAAACTTACACCTTCAGAAAGTGGTTGGTACACATTAACTCTTACAGGAAAAGATAGTTCTAATAACGTTGCAAAATCAACGTTGGAATTTTATGTTACAGGCGGAAGAAACTTCTGGTATAACGAAAATGATAGTTGCGGTATAAATCTTACTCCAGATAAAGCAGAATATCTTCCGGGTGAAACTGCACAAATTTTGTTAGAAAGTCCACTTGAAACAGGTGATTATTTAGTTACAGTTGAACGAGAAGGAATTTTTGTAGAAGAAGTTATTCATCTTGATTCACCAACAAATGTTCTTGATGTAAAAATCGATTCTAAATTTGTTCCTGTAGTTTATGTTTCTGTTTCGTCTTATTCAATGAGAAAAGGTCCGCCAACTCACGAATATGGTGAAGTTGATTTGGATAAACCAAAAGGATATTACGGTATAACAAAATTATTTGTTAATCCAAATGTTCGTTCGTTTACAATTGATATTGATTTAGAAAAAGAAGCGTATAAACCGGGCGAAGAAGTTACAATCGATTTGGAAACAACAAAAAATGGAAATCCTCTTGCTGGCGTTGAATTAACAGTTATGGCAGTTGATAGAGGGATTTTGGATTTAATTGATTATCACGTTCCAAATCCAATAGAATTTTTCTACAACGCAGATAATTTCCCACTAGGAGTTTTTGGTGGTGATTCTCGCGCATTATTGATGGATCCAATTACTTATAGTGTTGAAAGTCTGAAAGGTGGTGATTCGGATGAAGAAAAAGAAGATGAACGCAAAGATTTTAGACCGACAGCAGTTTTTGAACCAGTTGTTATTACGGACGAAAATGGTCGTGCAAAAGTTACATTCACAATGCCAGATTCTCTTACAACTTACAGAATTACAGCGTTTGGTGTAAAAAATGATTTATTTGCATTAAAGGAATCAGAAGTTACAGTGCAAAATCTAATAAACGTTCAGCAAGTCCAACCTCGCAAATTACGTGAACGTGATATGGCAGAATGTGGTGTTTTGATTTCAAATCTTGATAAATATGGTCACGACATCACTGTAGAACTTGAAGTGCGAACTCCAGAAGGAAACACTTTTGAAGATGAACGGGAAGGAAGAAAAACTGTTCCGGGAAAAGCGTTTGTAGAAGGCGCAAACAAACATACAATTTATGTAAATTCGGGCGATTCTTCTGTTGTTTATTTTAATGTTGGTGCAGAAAAGCAAGGAACTGTTGAATTAATTTATAAAATCAATTCTGAAGTTCTAAACGAAAAGTTGATTTCTACAATCAAAATTGAAAAAACATACGTTTACGAAACAGTAACTTCTATGAATGCTCTTACAGAAAAAGAAAAATCTGCTATAGAATTGCTAGAAATTCCAACAAACATAGAAGATGGAAGAGGCGACATAACATTCACAATGGATGCAACTCGTTTGGGACTTCTTGGTGGCGCTGTAAATTATGTGTTTAAATATCCTTATGGTTGTATGGAACAACAATCGGCAAAAGTTCTGCCGTTAGTCGCTTTTGAAGAATACATAGACGTTTTTGAACTTAATTCTGAAGTAAGTGACATTAAAAAATGTGTTACTCATTTTACAAATGAATGGAGAAAAAGTCAGTTATACAATGGCGGATTCCCTTACTGGCCGGGCGGAGAAAAAAGCAATTATTATGTTTCTTTAAGAATTGCGCACATTTATGCTTTGGCTATCAAAAATGGATATACTCCTGAAGAAATTGGAATTAATATCGAAAGTCTAAAGCGTTATTTGAATGATGAAATTTTTGATAAAGGATATTATTGTTATGTTTCATCGCTTTTAGGAAACAATACTAGCAAGTTACAAAAAACAAGAGAAGAACTTTATAAAGATAAAGAAAATTTAAGTTTTGAAGATTTAGCATATCTTGGTTTATCATATTCTTTGGATGGCGATACTAAAGCAAAAGAAATTAGAGACTATTTGAGTTCTTATTTAGTTCCTTCAGAAAGAAGTGTAACAATTTTGAGTAGACAAAATAGTGTTTATAGCTGGCATTCTTCAACCACAAAAGAATTAGCTTTGATATTGCAACTTTTTGTTTGTAATAACCCAGATGATATGATGATAGAAAAACTTTTGTACACATTAATGCAATCTCAATCACATGGTTATTGGCAAAATACAGTAACAACAGCAACAGTTTTGGAAGCAATCAGTACTTATATCCAAAAATTAAATTTGGAAAACACAAATTATGATGGAATAATTAATTTTGCCAAGAAAGAAGTATTTAATGAACACTTTGAAGGTTTAACAGTAAAACCAAAAACGTTAAAACTTCCTTTTGAAGGTGAAGTTATTTCTTCTGTTAATAAAGACAAACAAATAAAGATTGAATTCAAGAAAAACGGAACAGGTCGTCTTTTCTATACAACAGAAATGAGATACGCCTTGAAAGATGAAAATCTTGCTACAAGAAATGCGGGGCTTGGTGTTGAATACACAATAACCGATGTAGAAACAGGAGAAATAATCAACAAACCTGATAATCCTACTAGCAAAATTGTACTTGAAAATGGCAAAACCTATAAAGTAAAAGTTCATGTACAATCTTATGCCGACAGAGATTATGTTGCTATGCGTTGTCCAATTCCATCTGGTGCAGAAGTGCTTGATTCAACTTTTGTAACAACTGGTTCTGATGCAGAAAGTTCACCTAAATATAGATGGTATTATCTTAGTCACAAGGATATAAGAGACAATGAAGTTCAATTCTTCTGGAATCGCTTTTACGACGGAATTAGAGAAGTTGAATTTACATTCAGAGCGGTTAGACGTGGAATTTATCCATTGCCACCAGTTCAAGCAGAATGTATGTATGAACCAGAAATCTTTGGTCGAAGTGACGGATATTTATGCGTGATTCAATAAAACGCATCTTAAAAATAATGTGCATTTTTGTAGGAATAATTTTCCTAGTGCACATTATTTTTAGAGTTCTTCCTTTTCCAGAATTAAAAGAATTTGTAAACAAAGAATACAGTACCGCTTATTACGATTGCGATGGAGTATTACTTCAAGTTACACCTTTAAAAGAAGGATTACGCAGAGAATATACTCCGTTAAAAGAAATTCCTCGTTCTGTTAAAAAGGCATTTATTAAGTCAGAAGATAAAAGATTTTATTTTCATTGCGGAATTGATTTTATTTCTTTAACAGGCGCGTTTTTTCAAAATATAAAAGCGGGAAAAACAGTTCGGGGCGCATCAACTATTACAATGCAAATTGTAAAAATGATGAATCCAGATGCACCCAGAACAAAAAGGCAAAAATTCAAAGAAATTATAGACGCTCTAAAAATAGAAGCGCGACTTTCAAAAAAACAGATTTTAGAATTGTATTTGAATGCAGTTCCGTTTGGAAAAAATACAGAAGGCGTTACTTCGGCAGCAAGAATAATTTACGGTTTAGAATTGAATGATTTGAATCAAGAACAAATTGAAACTCTGGCAAAAATTCCAAGACGACCAAGTTCATACAATCCTCTTTTGACAAAAAAATCTGAACCTTTTATTTATCCGTTTGAATTTCCTCACTATATCAGATATTTGGAAAGACAATCTAAAGCAGAGAAAAAAAAGGTTTATAAAAAAACGCTCAGTGTAAGCAAAGATTTGCAAACTTATGCAGAAGGTCTTTTAAGAACATCTTTAGAGCAAACAAAACAAAACAGAATTTCTAATGGAGCGGTTTTAGTTATAGAAAACAAAACAGGAAATGTTCTCGCTTGGATAGGAAATGGCTTTTGGGATGATGAAAAAACGGGACAGATTGACGGCGTTTTAGTAAAAAATCAACCGGGAAGTTCCATGAAACCTTTTTTGTACGCGCTGGCATTAGAAACTACGGATGAAAAAGGAAATCCTCTTTATTTACCAAATACAATTTTGGCCGATGTTCCCAAAGAATACGGAAGCGAAAAGCTTTACGTTCCTTCCAATTTTAACAACAAATTTAACGGACCAATCAGATTTAGAGTTGCTTTAGCTTCTAGTTTAAATGTTGTTGCAGTCGATATTTTGAATAATATTGGCGTTGATAATTATTTAAAAAAATTATACGAATTAGGTTTTGATTCATTAAGAAATGGAGGAAAAGAAGCCGATTTAGGTTTAGCTTTGGGTGCTGGTGAAGTTACGCTAAAGGAACTTGTATATGCATTCAGCGTTTTTGCACGTGATGGAAAAGATTACGACGAAAATCAAATTTATTCAAAAAACACAGCACGAATAATCAATTCAATTTTGTCGGATAAAAGTTCACGTTCTTTAGGTTTTGGTTATACACAAACTTACGAAACTGATTATCCTTCAATTTTTAAAACAGGAACTTCAAATCAGTATCAAAACATTACAGCGCTAGGTGCAACCAAAGATTATACCGTTGGAGTTTGGATGGGAAATTTTGAAGGAAGTACAGTTGTTGGCAAAACCGGAAGTTCTTTACCCGCTTATATTGCAAAAAATATTCTTGATTATCTTCATAAAAATAATGATTCAAATTTAGAATTTGAAGAACCACACGATTGGTCAAAAAAGAAAATCTGTTCATTATCAGGAATGTTGGCAGGCGAAAATTGTCCTCATTCTGTTTATGAATATATACGAAAAGAAGATGATTCGATTCAAACGTGTGATTGGCACAAAAAATCTTCAACAACAAACAAAATCGATATTGTATATCCAGCAGAATATCAAAAATGGATGCGACAAAACCAAATTGGGGGCAAAATAGACAATTTTTCTTCGGATTTAGAAATTATTTCGCCAAAAAATGGAACTTTATTTTACTTCAGTTATGCTAACCAAAAAAGACAAGCCATCACTGTAGAAGCAATCGGCGGTTATGAAAATGAAGCTTACATTGAATACGACGGAAAAATTTTTGCCACAAGCGAACGACCATTTTTATTTTTCTTGCCAGTAGAAAAAGGAATTCATTCTTGCAAAGTTGTTTGTGGTGCGCAAGAAAAATATATTGAATTTGAAGTGCGATAGGAATTACAACGTTGATTTATTCACTATTATTTTCTATAATATATAATCATTTTTAAAAGGACAAATAAAATGCCAAAAATCGAATGTAATGAAAAATTATTCTTCCAATCTTTAGGAAAAAAATATGATTATGATGCCCTTGAAGAAATTTTACCTTGGGCAAAAGCTGAATTAGACGAAAAACCTGATATGTCATTACCAGAAGATGAACGTGTTGTAAAAATTGAATTGAACGATACAAACCGTCCAGACTTGTGGTCTACAAATGGTGTTGCAAGACAACTTCGTATTCACCAAGGCGGAAAAACTGCTGATTACGAAAAATTCCTTTCTACAAAAGACAAAATCCTTGATTGTGAAAATCGCATTGTTATTGTTGATGAAAGTGTAAAAGAAGTTCGTCCTTATATGGTTGCTTTCATGATTGCTGGAAAACCAATTGACGATGCAATGCTCAAAGATATTATTCAAACACAAGAAAAATTGGCTTGGAACTTTGGTCGTAAACGTAAATCTCTTTCTATGGGCGTTTACAGAATTGACCAGATTAAATTTCCTGTAAAATATCACGGAGTTGATCCAGATAAAACAAGTTTTGTTCCACTTCAATGTGAAGAACCAATGACTTGTCGCCAAATTTTGACAGACCATCCTAAAGGAAAAGATTTTGGTTGGATTTTAAAAGACGCACCAAAATTCCCACTTTTGGAAGATGCAACTGGTGAAATTATGTCTATGGCTCCAATCATCAACAGTGCTACACTTGGAGCGGTTCAAGTTGGTGATAAAGATTTAATGGTAGAACTTACAGGTGATACAATCGAAAATTTGATGCTTGCTGCAAATATTGTTGCTTGTGATTTTGCAGATGCAGGTTACGAAATCAAACCAATCGTTTGTAAACATCCTTATGATACAGGTTTTGGAAAAGACATCGTTGTTCCTTTCTACTTCCAACCTTCTACAAAAGCAAAATTGAGTAGCATCAACAAACTTTTGGGTTCAAATTTTGACGAAAAAACTGTAATCGACGCTCTTGAACGCATGGGAAGCAAAGTTGAAGCTACAAAAGAAGGTGACGACGTTGTATTCACACTTTATCCAGCTCCTTACAGAAACGACTTTTTACACGAAGTAGATATTATTGAAGACGTAATGATTGGTATGGATTTGTCTGCATTCGAACCAGAAAGTCCAAACGATTTTACAATTGGTAGATTGTTACCAGTTACAATTTTTGGTCGTAAAGCAAAAACAATCATGGTTGGACTTGGTTATCAAGAAATGATTTTTAACTACGTTGGAAGCAAAAAAGATTATGTTGAAAAAATGAACTTTGATGAATCAAAAGTAATCGAAATTGCAAATCCAATGAGCGAAAATTATCAGTTCATTCGTCCACAAGTTATGTCATCTTTATTGCGCGCAGAAAGCGGAAGCGCAAATGCAATGTATCCACACAAAATTTTTGAAATCGGAAAAGTTGCATATCTTGATGAAACAGAAAACACAGGAACAACAACAAAAACTCACCTTGGTTTCTTAACAGCTGCAAGCAACGCAAACTTTAACGAAGCTGCAAGTGAAGTTTCTTCTTTGCTCTACTTCCTTGACCATAACTACGAAGTAAAAGAAAGCAACGATTCAAGATTTATTCCAGGCCGCCAAGCTGCAATTTTGGTAAAAGGAAAAGAAGTTGGCGTTTTTGGTGAACTTCATCCTCAAATCTTGGAAAACTGGAATATTTCAACTCCATGTGTTGCCGGCGAAATTGATTTAGAAGAATTGATGTAAATTTACTAAACGTGAACCAGTTTTGTTTGTACAAAACTGGAAGCGCAAGAGGACGGTTGTTCGGTTTAGAATGGATTCTTCTTGCGCTACAAAACTTGTACGTACATATGTAATACTGTTTGGTTACGTACATGAATTTTATTTGCGCCAAGGCTCAATAGACGTGAACCAGTTTTGTTTATACAAAACTGGAAGCGCAAGAGGATAGTTGTTCGGTATAGGATGGATTTTTCTTGCGCTACAAAACTTGTACGTGGGTTGGTGAAGGGTCTTTTGCTTACCGAATAATATTTAAGAAGCGTGGGAGTTTTTCCTGCGCTTTTTTTTATGTTATAATAAACTTATATTTTGTAGGAGAGAAATTAATTATGAAAAAAATCATAGCAAGTTTTTTTATTATTTTTGCAATTAATTCTTTGTTTGCAAACGAGATTCTTAAAAAAGAAAATCACGGAACCTATATTCCTTATAAAATGTATGAAATAGTAGAGAAAACAAAATCCTATTACAAAGGGATATCGGCTACAAACGAAACTGGTTTTTATACGGTTTTATGTGTGACCGAAAAAGGAATTTTGTCTAATGTGAAGTTTCATGATGCATTTATGTTGCAAGATAATGAAATCAATTTTGCTGTGGAGACTATAGAAGATACAAAGTTTTTAATTGATGAAGTGACAGGAATTGATTATATAAAAATTTCTGATTCAACAGATTATTATGCAGCTTACGAAGAATTTTTAAAAGAAATGGTTTTAGAAGAAATCGCATTGAAAAATTCAAATTTAAGATTGGAAGATTCCAAAATCTTTTTTAAGGATGAAGAATTCTTAATTGATAAAGATCAATGGCATTATTCTGAAAATTTGCAAATAATTTTGTATTCAAAAGCAACAAGAAATTATATTGGGTTTTTGAATAATAAAGCATATTCTCTAATGGATGGGGATGAATTACAAAAAGTTTTGGACAGTTCACTGGAGTTGTTTGATGATAGAATAATTCTAAGTCTTGATTTGACAGTTTCAGAATTAATTGAATTATTTGGCGAACCTAATAAAATGGAGGTTATAGAATTCTTTGGCAATCGTGATTTTGATACAATAACTTATGAATATGATGAATTTTTTTTTTTCTAAATATAAAATCTATGAAAAACCACATACAATTAGTATAACTTCAAAAGATTATTGTTTTAATGTAGATAATAAAATAATTACATGCGGTTTTTCAAAAGATGAAATGGATAGTTTATTTAGAAAAGGTAATCTTGATGGAAAAGATGCTATGGGAAATAAGTTTTTTTATTATGGTTTAACAGATTTTAGAGAACTACGTGTTTTATATAATCAAAGAAATGAAGCAATTCAAATAATATATGGATATACGGCACCTTAAGTATTTAATATTGTAAGTAGATTGAAATGAACAAAGAGAGCTTTATAACAAGATTATCAGCAGAACCTATAGATGAAGATTTTATTCAATGTCAAGAAATCCTCTATAAAATAGAAGGGTGGTTTTCTCCAACATCGCATGCATTATTCACATTTATTTTGAAAAAGTACACAGATTATGGTATTTATGACTTTAGTGATTTTGCTGAAGAATTAACCGGAGAAGCAGTAATATATGTAAACGGCGGAGCTTGTGGAGGAAATTATAATCATTTTGTAAATGATATAGGTGGCGGACAATATTATGATCCTTGGACGGGAAAAACTGGTAACATTGCAGATTTAACATTGGCGACAGAAGGTCTTGGGCAAACAAGAAATTTATCTTATACAATAAAAGAAGGATAATATGAAAAAAGGAATATATATTGTTTTGTTTCTTCTTCTTGGATGTTTATATGCAGATGAAAAAGTAAATGTAACGAAAGATTCTTTTTTGTCAGAATTAAATCTTCCACAAACTGCATATCTTTATGATTTTTCACTTAGTCGTAAAGAAAATGAAATAAGAGCAAAAGAGAATAACAAATTTATTCTTGAAATATGGCGTGAAACAAATTCAGATTTTATTCGGAAAAATAAAATAAATTTATCATCAAAAATTTTTAAATCAGAAGAAGAAAAAACGATAGAAAATGTGAAGAGATATATGAAAAATGGTATCAATATTTTCGAAGAGTATGGAAATAGAAATTTAATAATGCTAACATGGTTTGAAGAATCTGAAAATGGGGTATCAATTCAATATACGCAAGATACATTATCGCCAATAACAGGTGCAGGGATATATTTATTCAGAGTTTTCTTAGATTCCTATGTTTATAATTTTAGGTTGTCAGATTTTATTTTATTAGATGAACAATATTCAGAATTTGAGGCTCTTTCAAAATATATGTATTTTAAGCCAGGCCAGAAATTAGATTTAGAACGAGGAATAGAACAAACGCAAGGATATTATTGGAAATCAATAAAATCTGTGGCACAATTTTATGATGATTTGATTTTAAATCCAGAAACATTTCCATCAAAACATGTACAATCGTTTTATAAAACAAAAATGGAAATCGAAGAATCAATAAGAAAAATTATTGGAGCAAAAACTTCTTTACAAAAAGTTACAACAAATCTAAGAATCCGTGAAGTTGCAAAAAGTGGAAAATCTATTCTCACAATACAGGAAGGAACAAATGTAAGGGTTTTATCAATGGGAGCAGAAGATGTAATTGATGGAATAAAAGGAAATTGGGTGAATGTTGTCATTCCTCAAGGAAGTAAAGATAAAGATGGAAATGAAATAAAAAAATCATTTTATGGTTGGTGTTTTGATGGCTATTTGAAATGAACAAAGAGAGCTTTATAACAAGATTATCAGCAGAACCTATAGATGAATATTTTGTATCCGGGGGTATTAAAAAATGAAAAAATTATTTTTGATTTTATTGATTTTTTTACAAGTCCAAGTTTGTTTCTCTCAAGTTTATGAAGAAGAATGGGAAGATTCGGTAATGTTTCCTTTGGAAAATAAGAAAACATTGTTTTGTGTGTATACAGAAAATGATATTCCAATTTCTCTTTATGAAAATATCGAGGATATTGTAGAAAAATTTGGTGAGCCAATTCATATTGAAGAAACTAAAAATCCATTTGCAAGTAGCGAAGATTATAACGAAGTCACATATATTTATTCAGATTTTGAAGTTATGCATTGGAAAAAGTCGCCAAGAATTCGGTATATAAAAGTAAAAAGTGATAAATGTTATGTTTCAGAAAAAAAAGCGCAAATTGGAAAATCAACAATTGCAGAAGTTTTGGAACTCAATCAAGAATTAGATTTACGTAATTATTATGTTTGGGATAGTGAAGACGGGAAAAAGAATTTGGATGTATCGTTTAAAACAACGAATCATGATTTTATGCCAGAAAAAGCGTTGAAAAATGATTGGTGCTGCGCAATTTTTTATTCATTTGATTACAATAAAAAAATATGTACTGGGATTCAATTGACAGACGTAATTGAGAGGTAGAAAAATTAAAAAATATTTTTTTTTGTTTACATTTTTAATTTCGCAATTTGTTTTGTTTGCTATTGAAAAATCTACTATGATTGAATACGGAAATCTATTTTGTATTTCCTTTTATGAGTATGAAATTCATCATTTTTGTAATGAGGAAAAAGTTGATTCGATTATTAATGCAGAAAAGAAAGTAAAAGAAAATGGTGAAATTTATTTTTTTAAAAATGATGATATTTTTGTATTTTCTGAAAAAACTAGATTTTTGAAGTCTGCAATATTAAAATCAGAAAAATTCAGTGTTGCGTCAAAAAAAATAATTCCTACAAAATCAACGTTAGAAGATGTAAATAATGTGTTTGGAAGAAATGCAAAAAAGATTGAAAATATAATTCAAGAAAATGAACACAAACTAAAAATTACGTATTTTATAAAGAAAAAAGGAATTTCTACAAAATTTACAAAAAATTTAGCTGATGAAAATTTTATTTCGTTTATTTTTGATTATGAGACTTTTATTTGTGAAGCAATTATCTTAAATTTTGAAGATGAATATAAAACTGATTTAGAATATTATTTAATTCAACATGAGTTTTCAAAAATTACTACGATGTTTTCACTTTCTGCAGGAATGACTCTAAAAAAGATACGTGAAAATGAACATTATAAACCTTTTCAATATTCGGAGAAAAAAAAGATTTGCAATATTGATGTAGAATTTGTTTATACTTTTATTGATTTTGGGCAAGAAATGATTAATCAGTATGTAGAAGCAATTTTTATTGATGTTGATGGAAAAAAGAAGAAATACGAAAAAGAAAATATAAATATGGAAAAATCCACAAGAAAAATAGTAACTACAGAATCACTTTTTGATACAAATGGAATTGAGGTAAAAAATCCTGTTTTGTATTTATGGGAATAAATTTTCTGCTTGCACAAAAAATGACTTTGTTATAAAACTTTTGTATGAATTCTACAAGTAAATCTAAGAACTATCAAATTGATATGTGTTCCGGCGCAATTTTACCTAAACTTTTGCTTTTTGCGCTTCCGTTGATAGGTTCTAGTATTCTTCAACTTTTATTTAATGCCGCTGATGTTGTTGTCGTTGGTCGTTTTGCTGGTGATAACGCACTTGCGGCTGTTGGTTCTACCGGTTCTTTAATCAATTTAATTGTAAATATGTTTGTGGGGCTTTCTATTGGTGCAAACGTAATTACTGCAAAATATTATGGCGCAAAAAAATATAAAGATTTGTCTGAAGCAATTCATACTTCCATGCTTTTAAGTGTGATTAGCGGAATTATTCTTACTTTTTTGGGAGTTTTTGGCGCAAAACGAATTTTAATGTGGATGCAGTCTCCGGCTGAAGTTTTGGATTTGGCGGCCCAATATCTAAAATATTATTTTTTGGGAATTACTGCCACAATGGTTTACAACTTTGGTAGTGCAATTTTGCGCGCTGTAGGAGATACTCGTCGTCCGCTTTATTATTTGTTTTTTGCCGGAATTATCAACGTTATTTTAAATTTGATTTTTGTAATTTGTTTTGATATGAGCGTTGTGGGAGTTGCGGTTGCGACTACAATTTCACAATGTTTTGCGGCGATTTGTGTTGTTCGATGTTTGGTAAAAGATGATGGCGTAATCAAACTGAACTTAAAAGAATTGAAAATTCACAAAATCAAACTTATAGAAATTCTAAAAACTGGAGTTCCTGCTGGATTTCAGGGAATGGTTTTTTCTTTTTCCAACGTTGTGATTCAATCTTCCATAAACGCATTTGGAGCAATCACTATTGCTGGAAATTCGGCTGCGGCAAATATCGAAGGATTTATTTACGTTTCTATGAATGCTTTTTATCAAGCTGCAATTTCGTTCACGAGCCAAAATTTTGGAGCAAAAAAATTTGAACGAATCAAAAAAGTCGCTTTTCTTGCCGAAAGTTGCGTTTTGGTAATCGGGTTATCGTTAGGAATTTTAATCGCTTTTTTAGGAAAATATCCGCTTTATCTTTATTCATCAAGTGCAGACGTAATTGTTGCGGGGCAAAAGCGACTTTTGTACATGGGACTTTTGTTCTTTTTGTGCGGAATGATGGACGTAATGTGCGGAATGTTGCGCGGCTTGGGTTATTCAATCACCCCGATGATAATTTCGATGTTAGGTGCGTGTGGATTTAGACTTCTGTGGATTTTCACGATTTTTCAAATTCCGATTTTTCACAAAATAGAAATGCTTTATATTTCTTATCCGATTTCGTGGATAATCACTTTTGCAGCACAATTGATTTGTTTTGTTCTGGCGTATCGTAAGATAAAAAAAGATTAAAATTGCTTGCCTTGAGTTTTAGAATACTGTTATAATTTGAGTTATGAAAACATCTATAAAAACAATTGGAATCCTCACTTCTGGAGGAGATGCACCTGGCTTGAACGCAACAATCAGAGCGTTGTGTATTAGTGCAAAAGAAAACTACGGAATTAAATTAGTAGGAATCAGAAACGGTTATAAAGGATTAATTGAAAACGACACTTTTTCTTTAGATAATTATGATTTTTCATCTTTGTTGGCAAGTGGTGGAACTTTTTTGGGAACTTCTCGCGTAAAACCGTTTAAAAATCCAGAAAAAGATCCAAAAACCGGATTATTACCAATTGAAGCAATCAAAGAAACTTTTAAGAAAAATAAACTTGATGCGTTAGTTTGTCTTGGCGGAAACGGAACAAATTCAACTGCATCGATGTTGGCAAAAGAAGGATTCAACGTAATCGGTTTGCCTAAAACAATCGACAACGATATTGCAGAAACTGAAATAACTTTTGGTTTTCATACTGCGATTGATGTTGCAACACAAGGAATTGATTTTAATAAAACAACTGCAAAAAGCCACGGTCGCGTAATGTGTGTAGAAATTATGGGACATAAAGCTGGTTGGCTTGCTTTGTACGCAGGAATTGCGGCTGCCGCAGATGTGATTCTTTTGCCAGAAATTCCTTATGATATTAAAAAGGTAGCAAAATCAATCAAAGATTCTAAAAAAGATTATGCTGTTGTTGTTGTTGCAGAAGGCGCAATGTCCAAAAAAGAAGCAAAACTAGATAAAAAAGCATTCAAAAAAGCACGTGCTGAAATGAAAACAACAATTTCTGCAAGAGTAGCACAAGAAATTGAAGAAGAAACAGGAATTGAAACAAGGTCCACTGTTTTAGGATATATTCAACGTGGTGCAGAACCTTCGGCTTATGACAGAATTCTTGCAACTCAATTTGGAACAGCAGCCGCAGAATTTATTGCGAAAAAAGAATTTGGAATTCTTGTTGGTATGAAAAATAACAAAATTGTTGGAATTCCTTTGGACAAAGTAGAAGGAAAAGTAAAAAATATTCCAGAAGATTTTGATTTAATTCAAACAGCAAGACAAGAAGGAATTTCTTTTGGCGACTAATGGAAAATTAAAATGCAATCATTGTCCAATTTGTAATGGAAGAGGTTGTATTGGCGAGTTACCCGGTTTGGGTGGCGTTTTTGAAAATAAAAATTTTCAATTGAATTGCGACGGTTGGAATGAATTAAGAAAACTCGCCGAACAAAATGGCACTCTCAAAAATTTAGAACAAATTCAAATTTCTCCCCAAAATCTTAGATGTGGTCCTGTAACCGGCGCAGAAGAAAATATCGGTTATAAAAAAGAAGAGGATTTTTATCTTCCATATTTTACAGCCGCTTTTAATTCTGGAATAGGAATTTGTGTGGGAGATGGATGCCCAGATTTAAAATTGCATTTGGGAATTCAAGCCATAAAATCATTAAAAGAAAAAAATCCGAACAAAGTAAACGACGTTGCTTTTTTCTTAAAACCATATCCAGACGCAAAATTGCAAGAGAGACTTTCGTGGATAAAACCTTATGCGTCGTACATCGGAATTGATATTGATTCATACAATATTTTAACAATGCGGAATTTGGTGAACTTGGAAAAAAAGACTGTAAATCAACTTACCGAATTTAGAAATCAATTTGAAGTTCCTTTTGTAATTAAAGGCGTTTTTACGGATGAAGATTTGACCCTTGTAAAAGAACTTAAACCTGGTGTTGTATATATTTCAAATCACGGTGGCCGCGTAGAAACCCGAGTTGGAAGTTCAGCTGAATTTTTACAAAAACATGCTGCGGAACTAAAAAATTATTGTGACGAAATTTGGGTTGATGGCGGAATCAGAACAAAAGAAGATGTTCAAACCGCAATTTTTTATGGTGCAGACAAAGTAATTTTGGCCCGTCCATTTATTCGTGCATTGTTTGAAAACGATATTGCAGGAATGGAAAAGTTCGCAAAAGAATTAATGTAAATAATTCAAAAAAATGTTATATTTTATGTATGAAAGAATATGACGTTGGTGGAATGGGATGTGCGGCTTGTAGTGCGCGAGTAGAAAAGGCGGTTTTGGAAGTTGCAGGAGTTTCTTCGTGTTCGGTGAGTTTGCTTACAAATTCCATGCTTGTAGAAGGAACTGCTAGCGATGATGCGATTGTTTCTGCGGTTGAAAATGCAGGATATTCAGCTTGCAAAAGAAAAACAAAACGAAAATCAACAGATGAAGATGATTCTTTGGCGGATAAAGAAACGCCTGTGCTTTTAAAAAGACTTATTGCTTCTTTTGGATTTTTAATTTTATTGATGTACTTATCTATGGGGCACGTAATGTGGAATTTTCCGCTGCCTCTTTTTTTACAAAATAATCCTGCGTTAATTGGAACTTTGCAGATGATTTTGGCTGCAATTGTGATGGGAATTAATCACAAATTTTTTACAAATGGTTTTAAAGGTTTGATTCATCGTGCTCCAAATATGGATACATTGGTGGCGATGGGGTCTTCGGCTTCGTTTGTATATAGTTTTTATGTGTTGATTTTGATGTTTGTTTCTTCCAATTCGGCCCATTATCTTCATGATTTATATTTTGAATCTGCGGCAATGATTCTTGCTTTGATTACACTTGGAAAAATGCTAGAAGCTCGTTCTAAAGGAAAAACAACGAATGCACTAAAAAGTTTGATGAATCTTGCGCCCAAAACAACAACGGTAATTCGTGATGGTGCGGAAGTCAAAATTTCGGTTGATGATGTAAAAAAAGGCGATATTTTTGTAGTTAGACCTGGCGAAAGTATTCCTGTGGATGGCATTGTAATAGAAGGAAATAGCGCGGTAGATGAATCGGCATTAACTGGCGAAAGTGTTCCTGTTGATAAATCAGTCGGTGATATTGTGAGTGCAGCGACAATCAATCAATCAGGATTTATAAAATGTGAAGCGACTAGAGTTGGTGAAAATACAACATTTTCACAAATAATAAAATTGGTTCGGGAAGCTTCGGCAACAAAAGCGCCAATTGCAAAAATCGCTGATAAAGTTTCTGGAATTTTTGTTCCTGTAGTAATGGCAATTGCGCTTTTGGTTTTTGTCGTTTGGATGATTTTGGGAAAAAGTGTTGGATTTTCTTTAACACGTGCAATTTCTGTTCTTGTAATTAGTTGTCCATGTGCGCTTGGTCTTGCAACTCCAGTGGCAATTATGGTGGGAAACGGAAAAGGCGCAAAAAGCGGAATCCTTTTTAAAACCGCATCATCTTTGGAAATGGCGGCTAGAACGCAAATTGTTGCTTTGGATAAGACAGGTACAATCACAAAAGGCGAGCCTGAAGTTACAGATATAATCGGTGAAGAAAATCTTTTGCAAATTGCCTACAGTTTGGAGAAAAAAAGTGAACATCCTTTGGCAAAAGCGATTGTGAAGTACGGTGAAGAAAATGGAATTTCAGCTTTGGAAACAACTGATTTTGTAATTTTTGCTGGTGGAGGATTAAAAGCCTCTTTGGGAGAAGAAACAATTTGCGGTGGAAACGCCGATTATGTAAAAAAATATGTTGATATTTCCGCTGAATTTTTAGAAAAAGCAAATAAAATCGCCAGTGAAGGAAAAACTCCAATTTTCTTTGCAAAAGGTAAGCAAGTTCTTGGAATTATTGCTGTGGCAGATAAAATTAAAACGGATAGCGCAAAAGCAATAGAAGAATTAAAACGAATGGGAATTCGTACCGTGATGCTTACAGGTGACAATAAATTGAGCGCAGAAACTATAGCTAAACAAGTTGGAATTGAAGAAGTGTTTGCAGAATTAAAACCTGAGCAAAAAGAAAAAGCGATAGTTAATCTTCAAAAAGAAGGAAAAGTTTCGATGGTTGGCGATGGAATAAATGATGCACCTTCTTTAACTCGCGCTGACATTGGAATTGCGATTGGTGCGGGAACTGATGTTGCAATTGACGCAGCAGACATTGTTCTTGTAAATAGCAATTTGTCTGATGTGGGAGCCGCAATTCGATTGAGCCGCGCAACTTTAAAAATTATTCGGGAAAATTTGTTTTGGGCATTTATTTACAATGTGATTTGTATTCCAGTTGCGGCTGGTGCGTTTGTTTGGGCCGGTTTAACACTAAATCCGATGATTGGAGCTGCGGCAATGAGTTTGTCTAGCTTTTGTGTAGTTACAAACGCGCTAAGATTGAATTTTTTTGATGTAAGAAAGATGAAATAAAAAAGGGGGAAGTGTGATAAAAAAGACAGATGTATAAGAAAAATAATTCCCTTTTACATCAAACCACCTAAAAAACACACATCTTGCCTAAACCTATCATTTATGATATTCTAATTAAACATTCGGGCCATTAGCTCAGTGGTTAGAGCAGAGGACTCATAATCCTTTGGTCCTAAGTTCAAGTCTTAGATGGCCCAATATTTACGTAACGAAGTGAGTAAATATACGTAAATCACTTCCTATAGGACAAACGACGCAATGCGGCGTATGGCCCAATATTTACGCAACGACACCACCAAAATAAGGTGGTGTTTTTTTTGTCCAAAAATCATTTCTTTTGTTCATAATCCTTAAAAAAGTCAAGAAATAATTGTAGAATCGGTTATACTCAAGGAACATCGCGATGAAAAAAAACATAGGAGTTTGATGGTGAGTTATCCTTTGCATACTAAAGCTATTCTTGGATATATTGAAGCCAATGTAAAAAACAGGAATTGTGAAAGCTTTGAAAATAAAAATCTAGAACAGAAATTTTGTTATTCTTACGCGCACATTCGTGATTTTTTCAAAAACAACACAGGTTTTTCGTTGGGAAAATATATCCGAAGTAGAAAAATTTCTTATTCAGCTTTTGAACTTTTGCACACAAATAAGTCAGTGATGGAAATTGCTCTTGATTACGGTTTTGCAAATCATGAAAGTTTTACCCGCGCTTTTTTTAAACAGATTGGTAAAACACCGAGGGATTTTCGTAAAGAACGACCAAGGGTAGGAAAGTTTGAACTTGTAAACGGAATTTACGGTATTGGATTACTCTCGCAAACAGAAAAAAGGAGTATTTCTAATATGACAAAACAAAATTTTCAAAACGATGGTTGTACAGTTTTATATGGCGTTCCAAAAATTGAATGGGGAACTTATGGCGGTTGCACACCTTATCCTATTTGTCTAACAGCTTGTGCAGAATATCTTGGCGAAGATTTGAATTATGCAGATGTTTTTGTAACTACTGGCGGTGCATTCAGATTCACTTGGAACGAAACCTGCTGGGATATGAGCAACGTTGATATTTATCACACATTTACCGAAGGAGCAAGTGAGACGGTTTATTCTTACGCCGCAAAAGCCCTTGGAAGAAAATTTGAAATTTTAGATAGAACACAAGCCACAACAAAACAAGATTTTATCAATTTTGTAAAGCAACATTTGGATAAAGGTCATCCATGTATGGCGCAAGGAATTATTGGGCCTCCAGAAGTTTGTATTATCACAGGGTATAAAGATAACGGGAATATTATGATGGGCTGGAATTTCTTTCAGAGCGACCCAATGTTTGGGGCAAATGTGCAGTTTGATGATTGTGGATATTTTGTGTGCGACAATTGGTGGGAAAATACAGATACTCAGTCTGTAATGTGTTTGGGTGAATCGGTAAACGAACCTTATTCAACAAAACAAATTGTTCAAACAGCAATCCTCGTTATGACAGGAAGAAAAGACGGCGATTATTACAAAGGAGTTTCAGGTTTTGAATATTGGGCAAAAAAGATTTTAGATGATTCCGAGTTCAACAGCGAAAATGAAGCACTAATTTTTGAACGACTTTCTTGCCACGATGACGCAACAGTTTGTATAAAAGATGGGCGCGGTGCGGCAGCTGAATATTTTAAATCGCTTTCACAAAAAGAAAATTGCAACGTGGAACTTTCGGGTAAGTATAAATTGTTGGCAGACACATTTGAAAAAGAAAAACAACTTGCCGAAACTATGTGGTCCTTGCTCAGCGGGTGGGAAAATATGGAAGACCGCCCAAAGAATCTAGTAAACAAAGAAATCCGCCAAAAAGCCGGCGAATACATCAAACAAATTGAAGTTTTGGACAAAAAAGCCCTTGCAACTTTAATAGAATTGTCTAATTTGTTGTAAAATTTGGGCGTGCCAGAAAGGACTTGCCATTAAAATGCCAAGTCCTTTCCGTCGGGTGCTTGCTATTTGCTGTGTGATGCTACACTAAAAGTGGACACTAACAGGTAGAAAACTGTTGAAAAAAATGGAAGAATAAAGACAGTTTTCTGTCATGGAGGTGTACATGGGAAAACAGCTTAGTCCGCTGGAAAAAGAATTTC
>SUWN01000016.1:0-39048 GCA_015061465.1 Treponema bryantii
AAGTTTTTATATATGACACGGTTTCAAAGTAAAGGAAAGAAGATTGCTATTGTAGCGATTGCAAGAAAATTAGCAGAGTTGATGTATATATTACTAAAAAATGATACATCATATGAAAAAAGGCCTTTACCTACAATTTCTCAACTTGTAGATGAAGCTATGAAATTTGCATCGTAAAATTATGGAATCAGGAGTATTGTGGTATTGACAAATATCATAGGAATACTCTGCTTGTGGCAGCCACTGTGTGGCTGGTTATATAGTTTCTATACCACAAGCAGCGTGTAGCGAGTTATCGAGCGGTTTTGAACCAGCCTACGTAAGCGGGAGCTATTATAAATTGTTTTTTACTCTTAGATTTTATTGTTTAATTTTTTCGTACTTTTATTTTTCAAACACCAAGCGTCCGTCTATAAAAAGCCCTTTTACTTTTCCTGTCAGCGTGATGTCTTCAAAAGGAGTTACTTTTCCTTTGCTGTAGAATTCTTCTGGTTCAACATTCCATTCTTCTTCCGAATCAAACAATGTTAAATCTGCGTCATAACCTACACTAAGCAAACCTTTTTTTAATCCCAAAATTCTTGCAGGATTTGCAGACATTAATTGAGATAATCTTTTTGGTGAAAATTGGTTTTGCAAAACTAAAACTGTGTTACAAATTCCAAAGGCAGTTTCTAATCCTGTAAAACCTGGAGCACCGTCTAATTTTTCGCTAATTGTATGAGGAGCGTGGTCTGTAGAAATTACGTCCACAGTTCCATCTCGCAACGCTTCCAATAAAGCAATTCGGTCATCTTCACTACGTAAAGGAGGATTTACCAAATATCTGATAAATGGCGATTCTGTTCCGCACAAAGCCAAATGATGAGGTGTTACTTCACAAGTTACAACAAAATTAGATTTTCCTTGTTCCCCAGAAGACGCTTTTGCTTTTTCAAAAAAATCAAAATATGAATTATCAGCATTTGTTGCCTGTAAATCTGCCATTTCATCTAAAATTTCATTTTTTGCAGCACGAATTGCATTTATTGAATTTGCAGTACTTACGTGAGCCAAATGAATATGACATTCAGCATTTTTTGCAAGCATAATGTTTCTTTCTGTTGCCAAATCTTCTGCTAACGCCAAAATTTCATTTGCTAAAGTAAGAGAAATGTCTATATCTCCACCGATTTTTTGCGCTTCTTCTTCCGAAACGCCCGAAATTTCTGAATCGGAATATGAAATTCCATATTTTTGCATTACATCAAGGGCATCTCTTCTAAAACCTCTTGCGTATTCTGCCAACGTTGGATCTTCACAATGACAACCAACTATCAAACCTTTTATAGAAGCTGTCATCATTGCAGAAAGCATTGCAGCAGAAGACAAAACATCTTTTCCATCTTCTGTAATCAACGGAACATATTCACGTTCAACATCCGCAAGATGATTTGTTGTTTTTCCGTCAAAATCTTTTGTAATACTCACCGACTGAAATAAATGAGTTAATCCAATTGATGCGGCTTCTTTTTCAATTTGTTTTGCTAGTTCCATTGAAGAAACAACAGGATTTGTATTTGGCATTGCAACAACAGTTCCAAAACCACCAGCAGCCGCCGCGCGAAGTGCCGAAGTCAAATCTTCTTTATGAGTTTGCCCCGGATATCGCGTATGAACGTGCATATCAATAAACGCAGGTGTAATTGTTAAACCTCGCGCATCGTAAAAATCCAAAGGCATTTCATCTAAACCGTCTTCTGCCAGAATTGAAACAGCGAATTGTTGAACTGTTTTAGAATCTGTAAAATATCCTTGAAAAACAGCCCTAATTTTTTTATTCACAATTAAAATTGCTCCTGGAGAATCAATCGATTCATCCAAAAGACGTGCATTATAGATTAAAACACCTTGATTCATTTTATAACTCCGTATTATTTTGTCCTGCTACATAAAGTGTGTCACAATATTCACAACGATACAAACCTTTTTCTTTATTTACTAAAAGGAATGTTGGCGAAACATAATGTTCTGTGATTGTGATACAACGTGGATTTTTGCAAGAAAAAACTCCCTGAACTTTTGAAGGCAATTCCATGTTGATTTTGCGCACGATTACTTCGTTTTCAATTACATTTACGCAAATATTTGGATCAATAAATCCCAACACCGAATAATCTATATTCAGAATGTTATCTATTTTAATAATATCTTTTTTACCAGATTTTTGAGAAGGAACATTTTGAATCAAACAAGAAGTAAAAGGCGCCTTATCAAGTCCCAACCACTGAAAAATCTTCCAACCGCTTCCCGCTCTAATATGATCGATTACAAGCCCGTTTTTTATAGTAGTAACATTCAACATTTTTTTCGTGCCTCCTTAAATTGAACCTGTTAATTTTGCAATCAAAGCCATTCTTGCGTACATACCATATTTAACTTGTTTGAAATATGCAGCGCGTGGGTCATCATCAACTTCTGGAGCAATTTCATTTACACGAGGAAGAGGATGAAGAACAATCATATTATCTTTTGCTTTTTTCATGCGAGCTTTGTCTAAAATGTAGCAATCTTTTAAGCGAATATAATCTTGTTCATTAAAGAAACGTTCTTTTTGAACACGTGTCATATATAAAATATCAAGTTGATCAATAACATCGTCTAAACTTTCCGCAGTTTCGTATTGAACGCCTGCTGGTTCTAAAATGTTTTTTATTAAATAATCTGGAACAGTAAGTTCTTTTGGACTAATAAAAACAAATTTATTTCCTTTGTAGTGACGCATTGCTTCTGCCAAAGAATGCACAGTTCTTCCAAATTTTAAGTCGCCACAAAAACCAATCACATGATTTTCAAATCCACCACAAAGTTGTCTGATTGTAACCATATCTGTAAGAGTTTGAGTTGGATGATAATGACCGCCATCACCTGCATTGATTATTGGACACGCTGAATATTTACTTGCTAAAAGAGCCGCTCCTTCTTTTGGTGTTCGCATTGCAATTACATCTGCATAAGAAGAAACAACTCTAATTGTATCAGCAAGAGTTTCACCTTTTGTACTTGATGTGTAAGAAGCATCTGCAAAACCTTCTACTGCACCACCTAATCTAAGCATTGCAGCTTCAAAAGAAAGCCTTGTTCTTGTACTTGGCTCAAAAAAAAGTGTCGCAAGAATTTTCCCGCGACACACATCTTGAAATGATTTAGGATCTACAATAATTTGTTCAGCCAAAGAACAAATTTCGTCAATTTCTGAAACAGATAAATCATCAGGTTGAATTAGATGACGACCAGTAAGCATATTTATAACCTCCAAGGATTTAGGAAATTATATCACTTTTGCCCCTACTAATTCAATTCAAAATACAATAAATCATTATTCATCTAATGTAATTCTGTTTCCTGTGTATAAGAAATAATAACGTCCTTTTTGTTCAATTAATTGTTCATGAGTTCCACGTTCTATAATATTTCCGTGTTCTAAAACAATTATTTCATCAGCGTTACGAACTGTAGAAAGTCTGTGGGCAATTACAAAAACAGTTCTGCCTTTCATCAAACTATCCATTCCTTTTTCAATTAAAGATTCAGTTCGTGTATCGATTGAAGAAGTCGCTTCATCCAAAATCAAAACTGGAGGATTTGCTACAGCCGCGCGTGCAATTGCCAAAAGTTGACATTGTCCCTGACTCAAACTTGAACCATCGCCAGCAATTACAGTGTCGTATCCGTTTTCCAAATGCTGAATAAAACTGTCAGCGTTCGCAAGTTTTGCCGCCTCGTAGATTTGAGCGTCACTTGCATCCAAGTTTCCGTAGCGAATATTATCTTTAATTGTTCCTGTAAACAAATTTGTTGTCTGCAAAACCATTCCTAACGAACGACGCAACGCATCTTTTGAAATATCATTTAAAGGAATTCCATCGTAAAGAATTTGACCATTGTTTTGTTCAACATCGTAAAAACGTGAAAGCAAATTGATTGTTGTTGTTTTTCCAGAACCAGTTGAACCTACAAGAGCGATTTTTTGCCCCGGTTTTGCATGAATACAAATATCGTGCAAAATAGTTTTTTCTGGTTTATATCCAAAAGTTACATGCTCAAAAACTACTTCACCTTTTAATTGAGTAAGTGAATTATCAACAGGATTTTTCCAAGCCCATTCGCCTGTTTTTGCAAACGATTGAACTAATTTTTTTTCTCCAGCAGAAGTTGTTGCTTCAAAAGCATTTACCAAATTGTACTTTCCTTCATCAACTTCAGGTTCTTCATCAATTACAGCAAAAATTCGTTCTGCACCGGCCAAAGCGTTTAAAATGCTGTTTGCTTGCATACTTATCATAGAAATTGGATGATTTATAGAACGTGTATAACTCAAAAAAGCCGCAATTGTTCCCAAGTCCATTTTTCCCATTATCACAAGGAATGCACCGATTATTGCAAGAATTGCATATTGAAAATGCGACAAGTTATTTGTGATTGGTCCTAAAATTCCACCAAACGTATTTGCCGCAGTTCCCGCTTTTCTTAAATTTTCATTTATAACAGCAAATTCTTCTATAACAGTTGGCTCGTGATTAAAAACTTTGATTACTTTCTGGCCTTCCATCATTTCTTCGATAAAGCCGTTTACAATTCCAATATTTTTTTGTTGTTCGCGGAATGATTTTGCACTTCTTTTTCCAATTTCTTTTACTACAAACATTACAAGAAAAACAGTTACAAGCATTATCGCAGTCAAAAGCGGACTTAAAATAATCATCATAATTAGAACGCTAACAATTGTAATAATCGAAGACATCAATTGAGGCACTGTGTTACTCATCATTTCGCGCAAAGTATCCGTATCATTTGTAAAACGAGACATCAATTCACCATGAGTGTGCGCATCATAATAACGAATCGAAAGTTTTTCCAACTGACTAAATAAATCAACACGAATATTGCACAACAATGTTGTAGAAATATGAATCATTATTCTTGCATTCGCCCAAGTTGCAAACGCACCAAGCAAAAATACAACTAGCATTTTTAAAAGCATCGCAACAAATCCACTTAATTCGGGGCTTTCGTGTCCAATCCAAGGAATTATATAATCGTTCAACGCTGGTTTTAATAAATAAGTTCCTGCAACTCCAGCCAAAGCACTGATTAATGTACAAAGAAAAACAACTAACCACAAAGATTTGAATTTTCCCATGTATTGTAAAATTCTGGAAATTGTTTTTTTTGCGTTTTTTGGTTTAGCAAAACCTTTTTCTCTCATCGGTGGCATTAGTTTTCACCTCCTTCTTCTCCAGGCATATCACAATCTCCACTACCTTGCTGTTGTGAATCAAAAACTTCCTTATAAATCGCATTTGTTGTCAAAAGTTCATCGTGTGTTCCATAGCCACTGATTTTTCCACCATCAAGCACAAAAATCACATCGGCATCTTTTACGCTAGAAATTCTTTGCGCAATAATAATTTTTGTTGTATTAGGACAAATATCTTTTAACGCAGTTCTAATTCTTGATTCTGTGGCAGTATCTACCGCGCTCGTGCTATCATCCAAAATTAAAATCTTTGGCTTTTTTAACAACGCGCGAGCAATACAAAGACGTTGCTTTTGCCCACCAGAAACATTCACTCCGCCTTGTCCCAAAACAGTTTTGTAACCTTCTGTAAATGAAGAAATAAAATTATGCGCATCAGCCGCTTTACATGCCTGAATGATTTCTTCTTCGGTTGCGTTTTCATTTCCCCATTTTAGATTATCCAAAATTGTTCCACTAAAAAGCACGTTCTTTTGCAAAACCATCGCAACGCTATCACGCAAAGTTGTCAAATCATAAGAGCGAACATCGTTTCCGCCAACTTTTACGCTTCCTTTTAATGAATCATAAAGCCGAGGAATTAAAGAAACCAATGTTGTTTTAGAAGAACCTGTTCCTCCAATAATTCCTACAACTTGCCCCGATTCAATTTTTAGATTTACATCAGTCAAAACGCAATTATCTTCACGTTTATTGTAACTGAAATCAACATTTTCAAAACAAATTGAACCATCTTCCACATTCATAATTGGATTTTCTGGATTTGTAACATCAGATTCTTCATCCAAAACTTCGCAAATACGTTGCATTGACGCTCTAGAAAGAACTAATGAAACAAAAACCATTCCAAGCATCATCAACGAAGAAAGAACTTGTGCAATATATGTAAAAAAGCTGATTAACTGCCCTGTCGTCATATCTGTAGTAATTACTTTGTTTCCTCCAAACCACATTGTTGCAATAATAGAAACGTACATTACAACTTGCATAATCGGTGTTAAAAAAATAATCAATTTTTCAGCGTGAATCTGTGCCTTTTGCAAATCCTGTGCCGCATTCTTAAATTTTTCTTCTTCATATTCGCCCCGAACAAACGCTTTTACAACTCTAATGCCAACTAAATTTTCTTGAACTCGAGCATTAAGAGCATCGTATTTTTTCATCATTTTTTCAAAGCGAGGATGCGCCCGTGTAGAAACAAACAGAATCGCAGTTGCTAAAATTGGAATTGCAACTAAGAAAATAAGCGAAAGTTCTGCATCAATAGAAAATGCCATAAAAGAACCTGCAATCAACATAAAAGGAGAGCGAACACACATTCTTATCATCATCTGGTAAACATTTTGAATATTTGTTACGTCAGTTGTAAGACGAGTGATTAAAGACGCTGTAGAAAATTTATCTATATTTGCAAAAGAAAAACTCTGGATTTTAGAAAAAATTCTTCGGCGTAAATTGTGCGAAAAGCCTTGTGAAGCACATGCTGCAAATCTTGCGCACAAAGCACCACATAACAAAGAAAAAAGAGCACAACAAACCATAAAAATACCAGTTCGTAAAACATACGGTAAATCTCGGTTTGCAATTCCCACATCAATTATTCTTGCCATTACTAGTGGGATATAAGTTTCTAAAAGAACTTCCCCAATCATCGAAACTGGAGAAAGCGCAGTATAAACCGCATAACGCTTTTCCATACCTTTTAAAATTTTTCGCAAATTTGACATTCTTTTATTTTAGCAAAGTAAAATCTTTTGTTCAAACAATGCCCCACTTACAACAAATTTTTATAAAAACACATTAAATTCAAAACGAAATTTGCCGAACATCAAATATGCCTGCAAATAGTTACGAAAAACCAGATTATTGGTCCAAAAAAGCATTCTCAGAAGGATATCCTGCTCGTTCAGTATATAAATTACAAGAAATTGATGACAAATTCGGAATGATTAAAAAGAATTTTACCATTTTGGATTTGGGCGCTGCTCCAGGAAGTTGGACAACATTTTTGCTCAGAAAATTGGATGGTAGCGGAAAAGTTGTTTCTTGTGATTTAAATCCTCTTGCAAAATCTGTAAAAGGCGACAATCTTGTTTTTATTCAAGGTGATTTAAACGCCGCAGAAATCAGAAAACAAATTACAGAAAATGGACCTTATGATTTGGTAGTTTGTGACGCAGCGCCTTTAACTACTGGCAATAAAATGGTAGACACAGCTCGTTCTACTCAGTTGGTAGAAATGGCTGTTTGGTATGCACAAGCAATGCTTAAAAAAGGCGGAAATTTTGCTGTAAAAATTTTTCAAAACGGTTCTCAACAAGAAATTTTAAAGAATATGAGAGAAATCTTTACTTCTGCAAAAGGATTTAAACCAGAAGCTTGCCGTTCTGAATCTTATGAAACTTATTTAATTGGAATTAACAAAAAATAGAGTATAATTAGGTGATAATATGAAAGTGAACTTTAGAATTTTTAAAATAGTTGCAATATCCCTTTGTTGTTTTTGCGCAGGAATCGGTTTAACTGTTCTTAGCGTTTTTGCTATAAATAAAACTGATAAAACTGGTATGGGAGGATTTGAAACAGCCAATCCACCTTTAGTAAAAGAAAGCACATTAGAAACAACAGAACTTTCAGAAGAAGATTTACTTTCACAAGCAGAAGAACTTTCGTTTAATGTTGCTCCATTAACTTATCAAACATATCGCGTAAAATCTGGTGATATGATTGGTTTTATCGCAGACAAATACAACGTAACTCAAGACACAATCATCAGTGTAAATAACATCAAACAATCAAGACTTATTCAAGTCGGACAATATCTAAAAATTCCATCAATGCCTGGAATTTTATACACAGTTAGAACAACTGGTGAAACTCCAGAAACAATCGCAAAAAAATACGACGTAGATGCGGACAAAATTGCAAAAGTAAATTCACTCATAAAAGAAGTTTCATTAAGTGCTGGTGCATCGCTTTTTGTTCCAGACGCTGAACTTGACTGGGTAACTCGTCAAGAGATAAACGGGGATTTGTTCCATCGTCCATTAAAAAATCGCTACTGGCTTTCTTCTCCATACGGATGGCGAAGTTCACCTTTTACAGGAAAGCGTTCTTTCCACGGCGGAATGGATATGGCAGCAAATATGGGAACTCCAATTTACGCTTCTTTAGATGGAAGAGTAACAACAGTTGCTTACAACGAAACTTACGGAAACTATGTAATCATCACACATCACTCTGGATACAAATCGCTTTATGCTCACATGAGCAAAGTAACTTGTAAAAAAGGAAACTTTGTTTACACAAACACAAAAATTGGAGAAGTTGGAAGCACAGGTTTAAGTACGGGACCACATCTTCACTTTACAATTTACAAAAATGGAAAAACAGTAAATCCATCAAGTTTAATTAATTAAATATTTGATTATTTTTTGATTTTTTTTTATAACCTTTCTCTTGCACATTTGTTTTATATACAATATTGTTTTTTAATAGTTTTGCGTTGCAAACTTTATATTCCATATTAATACGGAGAATAAAAATGAAAAAAATTCTTTTACTTTCAATTGCAGTAGCAACTTTATTCTGTGCTTGTAAATCAAACAAAATTAAAGGTGAAGATCCAATCATTGTTACAGGAGTTCCAGAAATCGTTGACTACCCAGGATTAGCATTAGGAAAAGCTGTTCCTGATTGGGTTATGGCAATTGATGAAGGTGCAAATAAAAAAGTATCAAAAGCATTAAATTTAGAAAAAGATACAAAAATCTTTGTTGTTACAAACAAAGGTAACGATTTAGACTTCTTAAAAACATGGTCAGACCAAGTTGATGTTAGAGCAGAAGTAGCAAGTAGTTTAGAACAAGCTGTTGCACAAAGTGTACAATCAGCATTCGAAGGAACAGACTCAACTATACAAGAAAAATCACGTGCTTTTAATATCTATTCTGCTTCTATGACAAACATGACATTAAATGGACTTGAAAAAGAAGCTTTTTATTGGATTAGAACTCGTGTTAAAAAACCTGAAGTAAAAAAAGCAAGAAAAGATTCTGACTACATTTATGAATACACATACTACGTTGTATTTGGAATTGACCAAAAACTTTTTGATTCACAATTAGAAGCTGCAATGGAAGGAATTGAAGATAACACAGACCAAACACAACTTCTAAAAGACGTTCTTACAGAAAAACTCCACGAAACAGTAATAATAGATTCAGAAGACAACGATGATTGGTGGTCTGAATACGATTTCTACGACGCAAAATAAACGACACTCAAGCGTAGCGCTGTAATCCGTGTAGGATTCTAGCCTACGCTCTTTTTTTTCCGCTTAATTCTTAATTCTTAATTCTTAATTCTTAATTTTATATTACTTTATCCATTTTTACATCGTGAATATCAGTCGGTAAAAAATCCATTTTTTGTACATCAAAACACACGCCCATAAAACAGCAATTCTTTTTTCCACAATTTTCAATAATCTTAGACAAATAAATATCGTAAAAACCTTTTCCGCGGCCTAATCTATTTCCATCATTTGTAAAAGCAACTCCCGGAATTAAAAACAAAGTTTTTTCTTCATCACAAACCTGAAATTTCTTCAAATCATCCTTTGGTTCTAAAATATTAAAACTTCCAGAAATAAACTGATTTTGCAAATCTTCATCGCTTTTTAATAAATAAAAATCCATCTGCAAAGTTCCACTTTTTATCCTTGGAATTGCAACTCTTTTATTTGAATTAAACGCTTGTTTTATCACTTCAAAAATATTTGGCTCATCAGATAACGCCATAAAACACAAAACAACATCTGCTTCTAAAAATTCTTTTGATTCAATAATCTTTTTACAAATAATTGCGGAATATTCTGCTTTTTGCTCGCTAGAAATATTTTTAATTTGTTGTTTTACAAGTTTTCTTATTTCATTTTTTGTCATAAATTTATTATACAATAATAAAAAAATATAGTAAAAGATATTGACAAAATTTTAATTTTTATTTAATATAATATTCACGTTCGCAATGAACAGTTGGTTCCTTAGCTCAGTCGGTAGAGCAACGGACTGTTAATCCGTGTGTCGCTGGTTCAAGCCCAGCAGGAGCCGCAAAGAGTCGTCAAATATGGCGACTCTTTTTTTTTTGCACAAATATTCAATTCAATGTTATATTTGGAGAAGATATGGATTATATTGAACAAGAAATGCCCAAAAAAGGCGACACAGTTTTAGTAGGAATGTCAGGCGGCGTTGATTCCACATTAGTTGCACTTCTTTTATTAAAAAAAGGATGCAAAGTAATCGGCGTTACAATGTCATTATGGGACGGTCAAATTCCACAAATAAAAGCCCAAAATCCTCAAAAAACAATCAAAGAATCTTGTTACGGTCCAAACGAACTTAAAAACATCGATGAATGCAAAAAATTTTGTACAGAACACAATATCGAATATCACGTAATCGACGTAAAAGAAAAATACAGACAAGAAGTTTTAGAATATTTTAAGTCAGAATACAGAAACGGACGCACACCAAATCCATGCGTAATGTGCAACCGCAAAATCAAATTTGGCGCAATGTTACAAGGAATCCAAGATTTAGGAATTGAATACGATTATTTTTGTACAGGCCACTATGCAAAAATCGTAAAACCGTCAGAAGGACTTTTTGGAACAGACAAAAAACCATGCATGATAAGCGCCGCTTCAGACGTTTCTAAAGACCAAACCTATTTTATTTACCGCGTACCAAGTTCAATTTTAGAAAAAGTACGCTTTCCACTTGCAAACACAAAAAAATCTGATGTTCTTAAACTAGCCAAAGATTTAGACTTAGAAGCCGCAAATCGTGCAGAAAGTCAAGATTTTTTGGGCGAAGAATATTTTGATATGATTTTTTCCGATAAACCAAGTGTACCCGGCGACATCATCGATTTAGACGGAAAAGTTTTAGGAAAACATCGCGGCATCGAGCATTACACAGTCGGCCAAAGACGCGGGCTTGGCGTTGCAGTAAATTATCCAGTTTACGTTCATTCCATCGACGCAAAAAACAATCTTGTTGTTCTCGCCCCAAACGACGCCCTAAATTCAAGCGGCTTAATCGCAGACGATTTTGTTTGGCCCGCAGACGTTGAGCCAACAGAACCAATACAAGCTCTTGTAAAAATCCGTTTAGCCAGCAAACCAGTTGAATGTACAATAGAACGCTACACACCAACGCCCGACCAAAATTTTGTTGGAACTCCATGGAAAATCACATTCCAAACTCCACAGCGCGCAGTTGCACCCGGTCAATCCGCAGTTCTATTAAAAGACGGCGTGATTATCGGTGGCGGAATAATAAGTTGTGTTTTAGATTAATTTTTTTCGCAAAAAAGATTATTCATCCAAAGAAGGAATATGTTTTTTTAACGCTTTAATAAATTGCTCTCCCGAAACACCATCTCTAAGAGCCGCAAAAAGACAGTTATCGCCAGCAACAGTACCCAAAACTTCGTCCAAATTCAAATTATCCAGCGCATTACAAACCGTATTTGCGTGCCCCGGAAAAGTTTTTATAACAACCGTATTCGAGTTCCAATCAATGCTAACATAACCGCGAAGAAAATCTTGAATATAAATCTGTTTTGATTCTGAAATTTCCGTCTCGTTTGGAAGCGCGTACATATAACCACCACGCGAATCAGGAACTTTTCCCACTTTTAAAAGCTTCAAATCCCTAGACAACGTCGCTTGTGTCACATCAAAACCATTTTCTTGAAGAAACGAAAGCAACGTATCCTGACTTTCAATCGAGTTTTCCTTAATTAAGTTTTTGATGAGTTTTAGTCGTGATTGTCGTTCTTTCATTTTTTTCCTCACATTTTTTTATTTTGGGCGGATTTTTGCAGACAAAATTGTCCGCAAAAACCGGGCTGTCCACACTTCCGCAAAAACTATTTTATTAATAAATCAGCAAAAGCTTTTAAAGCTCCATCCATTTTTCCACTCAAAACAGATTTTGCAAGAACTTTTCCTAATTGAACACCTTCTTGGTCAAAACTATTTACATTCCAAACAAATCCTTGGAACATAACTTTGTTTTCGTAGTGAGCCAAAAGTGCACCCAAAGCAGCTGGTGTAAGTTGTTTTCCGTGAATCAAACTAGAAGGTCTTTCACCGGCAAAAGCTTTATTTGGATTTTCATCAGTTTTTCCGCATGCAAAAGCAATAATTTGTGCAGTTACGTTTGCAGCCAATTTTACCTGACTAGTTGAATCTTCGATAATAACATCTTTTCCTGTTTGATTTTCTTGGAACGCAATAAATTGCAATGGAATAATATCTGTTCCCTGATGCAACAATTGATAGAACGAGTGTTGTCCGTTTGTTCCTGGTTCACCAAAAATTACAGGGCCTGTTACATAATCAATTTTTTCACCAAATCTATTTACGCTTTTTCCGTTACTTTCCATATCAAGTTGCTGCAAGTGAGCTGGGAATCTAGAAAGAGCCTGGCTATAAGGTAAAATTGCAGTTGATGGATATTCCTGAACATTTCTTTCGTAAACACCGATTAAAGCATCAAGCAAAGCAGGGTTTTTAGTAATATCTTTGTTTAATGCAAGTTTATCTTCTTCTGCAGCTCCGTTTAAGAATTCAGCAAATACATCTGGCCCAAAAGCAAGACTTAAAACTGCTCCACCAACACCAGAAGTAGAAGAATAACGTCCCCCAATATAATCATCCATATAGAAAGCAGCCAAATAATCTGGATTGTGAGCCAAAGGAGAAGTTTCACTTGTAACAGCAATCATATGTTTGCTAGCATCAAGTCCAGCTTTTACCAAAAAGTCTTTTACAAAAGATTCATTTGTCAAAGTTTCAAGTGTTGTTCCTGATTTTGAAACAAGAATAAACATTGTTTTTGCCAAATCCATTGTACTTAAAACGCCAGCTGCATCATCTGGGTCAACGTTAGAAATAAATTTAGCTTCCATTTTGAAAGTATTATTGTTTTTTGCCCAATTTTCTAACGCAAGATACATAGCGCGAGGTCCTAAATCAGAACCACCAATACCAATTTGACAAACTGTTGTAAATTTTTCACCTTTTTCGTTTACGATTTTTCCACTATGAACATCATTTGCAAAATCAGCAATCTTTTTTTGTTCGTTCAAATAAAATTCTCTTTTATTTACACCGTCTGCAATAACATCGTTTGCCAATTGACCACGTGTAAGTTGATGAAGAACCATGCGTTTTTCACCAGTATTAATTATTTCACCATTTAAAAGTGCGTTATATTTTTCTACAAGTTGGGCTTCTTCTGCAAGTTCTGCCATTGTTTTTAATATTTGTTCATTAACTTGCTTTGCTGCATAATTGAATTTAAGATTTCCGCCCATTGGAACAGTGTATGAATTTACGCGTTCAGCTGCATTTTCGCCAGAAAGTTCTTTTGCAACGCTAACCATTCCTTTTAACGACATTAATTTTTTCCAAGACAAAAGTTTGTCTGAATTTGACCAATTAATCATAAAATCCCCCAAAAGATTATAATTGTTATGTAATAATATACAGAATTTTCCCTATAAATACAATTATAAATGCATAAATATACAAAAAAATGAATAAAACCTTCATCATGTCTAAAAAATGATTAAATTATTTATAAAAATTAAGTCTTTTTTACCTTGACAAGTTCTTTAAGTAGAAATAAGATTGATTATATGGATTTGAGAACAGTATTAACTACAGACACAGTAAACCTTCACTTAAAAGGTACAACAAAAGAAGAAATCGTTGACGAAATGCTTGATGTATTATATAAAGCTGGAAAAGTTTCGGACAAAGACGCAGCTCGTGAATGCGTTTTGGATCGCGAACGTAAAATGTCAACTGGTATGAAACATGGAATTGCTATTCCTCACGGTAAAACAGACACAGTTTCTGACTTGGTTGCATGTATCGGGATTTCTGACAATCCTGTTGATTTTGATTCATTGGATCAAGAACCTTGTAGAATTTTTATTATGACATTATCACCTGTAAACAAAACAGGTCCACATCTTCAATTCCTTGCTGAAGTGAGCCTTTTGTTTAAGAGTCCAGAAAAACGCCAAGAAATTTTGGACACACAAGATAAAGCAGAAGTAATAAGAATTCTTACTGAATAGAATTTTTATGTTGAATAAAAGGCCTTTATACCTTATGGTGTAAAGGTCTTTTTTTTTAGGAGATTTATTTATGAAATTAGAACCATTATTTTTTATCAAACAAAATAATTTATATAAAATCCAAACTCAAGAAAAAGTTGAACTTTCAAATTTTCAAAATGTTTCTTATCAGGAATTCACTCAAAATCCACTCTCATCTGAATTTATAAAAATCGATATTAATTGGTCTTCTATTGAATTAGAAGATGAAGTTTACAACGAAGAACTTCTTGCCCAATTACGCGACAATTTAAAAAAACTGGACGAAAAGAATCATTTTGCAATTATAAATCCTATTGCAGACAAACAAATCTCTTCATACGATGACGCAGACTTATTTATCAACGCATGTAATCACATGGCACGCAGGATAAAAGATTGTGAAAGCGTAATCGGACTTGAACTTCCAGACCAAATTTTTGCACAAGATGCAGCCGCAGATTTTATGGACACTTTATCCAAAAAACATGCAAATTACGTTTTTTTCGCTAACAATTCCAACGAATCAAAAGTCAAACAACTTGCAGATACAGAAGAATACGCCATTATGACGTATTAAATCGGAATATTTGCGAAAAACCGTAAAGTTTGCGATAATTTACAAGAAAATCTACTATTTTTCTCTAAAATATCTTGTTTTCTTTTTTAATTTATGTCATTATATTAAATGTAGATTGATAAAGAGAGGTATGTGATGGATTACAAAAACGAGCAAAATCGTTTTGTAAATACATATTTTATTTCCGCATTATTCTGCTTTGTTATTGTAGTTTTTGCTTTACTTATTTATTTTATCCTTCCATCATCTACAAAAGAAAACATTTCAGCTTCAAGTGAAATAATTTCATTAGAAGATGATAAAGACCAGTTTGAAGAAGAAACAATTTCTGAATCTTTTGTTGAATATCTTGCAGAAGTTTCTTTTGAAAAATTGAATAACGATGACGACATCGGTTTGATTTTGTACAGACAAACAAACGTGCGTCCATCAGTAGAATGGTTTTACAGTCATATAACAGGAAATAGAGATGTTGCTTTAGCAATTTTGTCTGAAGCAGAAAAAAATGACATTCCACTTTCTTTAGCTTTTTCTTTAGCTTATACAGAAAGTAGATACAAAACGAACGCTGTTAATAAAAATAGTAACAGCACAATTGACAGGGGGTTGTTTCAGTTAAATAACAATTCTTTCCCAGAATTAACTGAATCAGATTTTTTTGACCCTTTTATTAGTGCGAAATACGGTATGTCGCACTTAAGATTTTGTTTGAACACAGCCGGAAACGATGTTTCTGCTCTTGCAATGTACAACGCGGGAACAAGCAGAGTTAGGTCAAACAAAACTCCACAAGTTACATTAAACTACGTGGGAAAAATAATTTCATACCGTGAAATGCTCGACGATTTGTTTGAACAAGAAGTTGTTGAATTTTACGAAAGTCAATTACTTCCAAGTGCAACATTAGTACTTGCAAATAAATCAGAGTAGATTAATTTGCCTCCTAATTTTAAAAGCAAGGTCGTTTTTTATTAGTTTTTCGACCTTGCTTTTTTTTGTTTAAAAGTTGTTTTTTTTCTAAAAAAAAAGACCGGCAAAGCAAAACTTTACCGGCAATTTTTTTATGAATTAATTTTTAATGCTTCTTTAATTACCTGACTCACATGTGACACAGGAATAAAAGTAATTCCATCTTTTACAATCTGAGGGATTTCTTCTAAATCTCGTTCGTTTGCTTTTGGAATAATAATTGTTTTTATCTTATTTCTTTTTGCAGCAACAGTTTTTTCTCTCAAACCACCAATTGGTAAAACTTGTCCTGTAAGAGAAACCTCTCCTGTCATTGCAAGATTTTGTTTTATCACTTTATTTGTCAAAAGCGACAAGAAGGTCGTAATCATTGTAATTCCGGCACTTGGACCATCTTTTGGAGTCGCACCTTCTGGAATATGCAAGTGAATTGTATTTTTTTCAAACCAATCTGGCTTTTTAATTTTTCTATCAATTACAAATTTCTTACACCAGTTAAAGGCAATACTACAAGATTCTTTCATTACATCGCCCATTTGTCCAGTTAATACAAGCCCGCCTTTTCCTGCAAAAGAAGTAGCCTCAATTAAAAGAGTATCTCCACCCATGCTTGTCCATGCAAGTCCAATTGCTGTTCCCGGAACAGATGCTTTTTTTATGTTACTTTCGTCAAAAATTGGTTTTCCCAAATATTTTTCCAAATCTGGAGCATCAATTACAAATTTCTTTAAAAGTGGCGATTCTACAACTGTTTCTGCTACAGGAATTTCACTTTCTCTTATTAATTCTGTAACAATTTTTCTATGAATCTTATCCAGATTTTTTTCGTAATTTCTAACTCCCGCTTCCCTTGCGTATTCTTCTGCAATTCTTAAAAGCGCTTTCTTTGTATATTTTACTTGATTTTTCTTTAAGCCATTTTTTTCTGCATTTTTTGGAATCAAATATTTTTTTGCAATTTCAAGCTTTTCTTGATCAATATAACCAGAAAGATGAATTATTTCTGCCCTATCCAAAAGAGGTCCAGGAATTGAATCCAACGTGTTTGCGGTAAGAATAAAGAAAATATTTGAAATATCAAATGGCAAATCCAAATAAGTATCGCGGAAAGAAACATTTTGTTCAGGGTCTAAAACTTCCAAAAGAGCCGCCGCTGGATCTCCGTTATGACTTACGCCCATTTTATCAATTTCATCAATCATAAATACAGGCGAAGAAGATTTTGTGATTTTTATACCTTGAATAATTTTTCCAGGCATAGAACCAATATAAGTTCTTCTGTGACCTTTTATTTCTGATTCATCATGCATTCCACCAACAGAAAATCTGTAAAAAGATTTGTTCATTGCATTTGCAATTGATTTTCCAATACTTGTTTTTCCAACTCCCGGAGGTCCAACTAACAAAAGAATCGAACCTTTATTGTCTTTTTTAAGTTTACGAACAGCCAAATATTCTTCAATGCGTTTTTTTACATCGTCGAGCCCAAAATGGTCGTTATTCAAAATCTGAGTTGCTTTTTCCAAATTATATTCTTCTGTTGCAACCTGATTCCAAGGAAGTTGAGTAATCAATTCAAGATAATTTCTAGAAGTTGTATATTCTGGCGAAGATGAATCTAATATTCTAAATTTTTCTAATTCATTGTAAACAGTTTCTTTTACTTCACCTTCAAAGTTGAACTCATCAATTTTTGTTTTGAATTTTTTGTAATCAGAAGCCATGGCTGAATCGTTTTCGCCAAGTTCTTCTTGAATTGCTTTTAATTCTTCTCGCAAAAAATATTCACGCTGACTTTTATCAATTCGTTCGTTCAATTCCATTTGAACTTTCTTTTGAACACGCAAAAGTTCCTGTTCCTTTTTAATAAAAACAAGAATCTGTTCCATTCGGTGACGAACATTTGTAATTTCCAGAATCTTTTGCTGTTCTTCTTTATCAATAGACAAAATTGAAGTAATAAAATCTGCAACTTTAGCAGGATTATCAATATTTATCATATTAAGACGCATTTCTTCTGTAAAAAGAGAATTGTCTTCTGCAAGTTCCTTCATTTCGCTAATAAGAGCACGAGTCAAAGCCTTTACTTCAAATGTATCCGCTTCTTCATCTTCCAAATATTCTACACCAACAACAATTGGAGACGCTTTATGCAAAGTTTTTGTAATTTTAAAGCGTTTAATTACAGAAATAAAAAGATTTACGCCACCATCTGGCAAATTCATCTTTTTAATTATGCGCGCAACAACACCAACATTGTGCAAATCTTTTACAGTTGCGTGTTCAACTTCATTTTGTTGCAAAACTAAACCAATAAATTCGTCATCTTCTGTAGCGCTTTCAATAACTTGAATGTCATCTTTTTCAGAAAGAATTAACGGCGTAAAAATTCCGGGAAAAAACGGATGCCCTTGAATAGGAATAATTGGGAGTCTATTTGGTAATAATTTTTCTGTCGGAATAATAAATGTATCTTCAAAAGAATTTTTCTTTTTACGAGAAGATTTTTTTGGCTTTACAATTTCTTCTTCAACAACTTCTTCCTGTTGTTCTTCTTGAACTTCTTCTTGGAAAATTTCTTCTAAAAGTTCTTTTTCTTCATAATCTTTATTTGTCATGCTATTAATATAATAAAATATGAAAGCAAATTCAAATAAAAATTATTTTTTAGAGTTCTCCAAGATATTTATTCAAGATTTCAGTTGCTTGCTTTGGATTTGCTTTTCCTTGAGAAAGTTTCATTACTTGTCCCATCAACCAACCAACAACATTTGTTTTTCCGTTCTTGAAGTCTTCAATTGCTTTTGGATTTGCAGCCAAAACGTCTTGAACAATTTTATCAATTGCCCCAGAATCGCTAACTTGTTCCATACCTTTTTCTTTAATAATTTCAGAAGGCATTTTATTTGTAGCAAGCATTTCTGCAAAAACTTCTTTTGCTTGTTTACTTGTAATTTTATTTTCTTCAAGTGAATTAGAAAGTTCCGCAATATGAGCTGGTGTAATTTCAACTTCTTCAATTGTTTGATTTTTTTCATTCAAAACAGCAAGAAGTTCTGACAAAATAATATTTGCAGTTCGTTTTGAATTTTTAGATTTTGAAGCAGCTTCTTCAAACCACAAAGAAAGTTCTCTTGTAGAAGTTAATGTTTCTGCATCAAAATCACTTAAAGCGAATTCCTTCTTAAAGCGAGTTCTTTTTGCTTCTGGAAGTTCACCAACTTTCTCTTTTGCACTAGCAATCAATTCTTCGCTAACTGTAAATGGTTTAATATCAGGTTCAACAACAAAACGATAATCTACGAATGAGTTTTTAGTACGCTGAACAACAGTTTGACCTTTTTCTTCGTCCCAACCCATTGTAACTTTAAATCCAGCGTTGAATTCTTGTCTGTCATCCATAAATTCTTGAAGTTGACGTTTTACTTCGTATGAACATGCATCTTTAATTGCACGGAAAGAGTTCAAGTTTTTAATTTCAGAAATTGGTGTGTGATATAATTTTCCATCTTCCCAAATATTCAAGTTGATGTTTGCATCACAACGCATATTTCCTTCTTCAAGATTACCTTTTGTTACTTTTACATAACGCAAGATTTCTTGAACAGTTTGCATAAATAAAGCAGCTTCTTCAGGACTAGAAATATCAGGTTTTGTAACAATTTCGATAAGTGGAGTTCCACAACGATTGTAATCGATGTATGAGTGAGCACCTTGCAAGTGAAGTGATTTTCCTACGTCTTCTTCCAAGTGAATGCGTTCAATTCTTACACGACGATATTTATTATCAATTATACAATCTTCACCTTTGAAGTTTTTTGTTCTACAATTTTCTCCACCAGGTTGTTCATCTTTTGGATAATGAATAAATGGCAAATCAACATAACCATCTGTACAAAGTGGCAAGTCATATTGTGTAATCTGATAACCTTTTGCAAGGTCAGGATAAAAATAGTGTTTTCTATCAAATTTTGTAAAACGAGCAATATTACAATTTAAAGCTTGTCCAGCAACTGCACCAAGTTCAACATAACCTTGGCTAATTCGTGGCATTGCACCAGGAAGTCCCAAACAAACAGGACAAACACGTGTATCAGGCATTCCGCCATATTTATTTTCACAAGCACAAAAAGCTTTTGTTTTTGTTAACAACTGTGTATGAATTTCACAACCAATTACAACTTCATATTTTTCAATCATGATTACTCCAAAATATTACTTTATTATAACAAAAACATTCATCTAACTCAACCAATGTACAAAATAAAAAAAAAGCACCCAAACCTAAAAAAGATTTGAGTGCTTTGAAAACTCAACTAAAAAACTTATTCGTTGTTTGAATTATCTTTTAATGAGTGATGAACACCATATTCTGGTTTCCAATTTTTACGACAAGCTGAAATAAATCCACTTGAAATAAAGATTGAAGAATAAGCACCACTGATTAAACCAACAATAAGCGCAAGAGAGAAGTCTTTAATAGAACCGTCTGTAAAGATGAACAAAGAAACAACAGCGATTAATGTTGTGAATGTTGTTAAGATAGAACGAACCAATGTATCAGAAAGTGATTGATTCAGAATATCATTAAAACATTTTACATCTTCCATATATTTCATGTTGTAACGTACACGGTCCAAAATTACTACAGTTGCGTTGATTGAGTAACCGATGATTGTAAGAATTGCAGCAAGTACAGTTGCAGAGAATTCCATTTGTGTCCAAATAATGAATGTCATCATTATCATTGAGTCATGAAGTAAAGCCACGATTGAACCTAAAGCGAAATCCCAGTGGAAACGAATTGCAGCATATCCCCAAATCAAAACGATTGTAAGAACAAGCATGATGATTGATTTAATAACAATTGATCTTGAAGAAGAAGAACCAATAAAGTCTGTTTTAATTACAGCAACTTTTTCTTTTCCAAAATAATTGTACAAAGAATCATTTACACTTTCCAAAATATCGTCTTGAGATTCATCAGCTGAAAGTCCAACACGAATCTGGTAACTTGCATCTGCACCTTCGCCTAATTGTTTTACATTGATTCCTGATTTAGAAGCAAGCGCTGTACGAATATCATCTGTTGTAATATCAGAAGTTCCAGCAGGATAAATATACAATGCATCTTTAGACAAGATATTAGAAGCGATAGAATTTAAGAACAATTTTGTTGTGTCAAATCCACCGTCGTTTACAATCATTTTAATTCCATCAATTTTGTTTACTTCATTTGCCAATTCAGCAACTGTTCTAATTTGACCAAAATTGAAAGAACGAGTTTCGTTTGTTGCACCAAGACCACTGATAATTACATCCATTTGTCCAGCTGATAATTCAACATTAATTTTTGCAGGACCGTCGTATGTAATTTCAGCAACAGGAGGAGCAACACGAACTTCTTCGATTAAACCAGGTTTAAAATCGATACCAAAGTTAATTCCTTTTGTAAAGAAACCAACAATTCCCAAAATGATGATTACACCACTGATAATTGCGCTAGGAACAAAACCTTTGCTAAATTTTATTTGTTTTTTCATTGTTTAATCCCCCAGCCAATACTAACTTTTTTTGAATGAAGTACATCTGTGTCAAAGTCGAACATCAATCTAGAAACAAACAATGCTGTAAATACAGAAGAAACAACACCAATTGCCAAAGAAACTGCGAATCCTTGGATTGCACCAGTTCCCAAAGAAGCTAAGAAGATAGCTGCGATGAATGTTGTAATATTCGAGTCCATAATTGCCCAGAATGCGTTATCAAATCCCATTGCAATTGCAGCTTTTCTACTCTTTCCTGCACGAAGTTCTTCTTTGATACGTTCAAATACAAGTACGTTTGCGTCTACTGCCATACCGATTGTAAGAATCATACCGGCAATACTTGATAATGTTAAAGTCAAGTTGAAAGCAGAAAGAATTGCGAACATCATATAAAGGTTCAAGATTTGTGCTACAACAGCATTAATACCACTTGCTTTATAGAAAATAAGCATAAATACAAGGATAAGTCCCAAACCGAATGCGATAGCAAACACACCAGCTTTAATTGATTTTTCACCTAATGAAGCACCAATTACTTGTTGGCTTTCTACTTCAAGAGGAACGTTTAACCAAGCAGTCTGAAGTACTTTTTTGATATTCAAAGCTTCATCTTCTGTAAAGCTACCTGTTAAAGAAACGTTTCCACCTGTAATTGCAGAATCAATACGCGCATTTGATTTTACTTTTCCATCACTTACGATTGCAAGATAATCTCCAACATGAGCTCCTGTGAATTCAGCAAAAATCTGAGCACCTTCTAAGTCAAGATTAAATGCAACTTGTGGCTGACCGTTAAATTCATCTCTTGTTACTGTAGCTGATTGAATATGTTTTCCGTCAAGAACAACATCTTTTTTTACAACAAGCCAATCAACACGTTCATCAAGACCGTAAGCATCTTTTGTATAAATCCCCAAAACTTCTGTATCAGCAGGAATAATAGAAGGATCCATTAATTGTCCAATTGCGTTGAATGTAGAAGCAGGATTTCTCATATAATATTCTTTGAAAGCTGCAGTTGCATCCATATCAGCAAGACGGAAATTCAAAATACCTTTACCCATGATAAGAGTATTAATTGCGTCTGCCTGTGCAGCACCTGGAATTTCGATATAAATTCTATCTTCACCTTGTTTTCTAACGATTGGTGATGTAAGACCGAATTTATCAATTCTGCTTGTAAGGTTTTCAAGAACGTTTGCCATTGCTTCTTCTTTGAAGTAAGGAATTTCATCTGCAGAAAGAGAATCACCTTGAGCTTCAACAGCAGCATCCAAATCTGCACGAACAATAACGTTCATACCACCAGACAAGTCAAGACCAAGTTTTACAGAATTGTCATAATATTTTTTTGCTTTAAGAATTTCATCACGATATTTTGCTTGAATTACATTCATAAATTCAAGTTCGTTATCGTAAGCACCTAATACAGCTTGAATTGTCATTTCAGCAGGAACTTTTTCACCTAATGCTTTATAATTTTTAGCTGCATCTTTTTCTAACCATGCAAAATCACCTTCCAACTTTGCAGTTGGATCTTCTTTTGCTAACATTTTAATTTCACGCACATCTTCAGCTGCATTTGCTTCTGCATAACTCTTGATGTTTTCAGTAGAACTCAAAGCAAGAGCTTTCATTTCTTTTGGAGTTCTTCCATACCAACAAATTGAAGGCCACAAGAATACAAAACAAATAGCTAGAACAGCAAGAAGAAGTACAAAACGAGAACGTTTGTTCATTTTTTGTTTACTCCGAATCTTTATTTTCTTCTTCAGAAGTTTCTACAACTTCTTCTGATTTTTTAGCTTTTTTTTCTTTTTTTGCTTTTTTTTCAGCTTCTTTAGCAGCTTTTTCTTCTGCTTCTTTTGCAATTTCTGCATCAGATTTTAAAACAGTAGAAATTGCTGAACGATTAAATTCAATTTTGGCATCATCATCAACTTTTACGATTACAGATTTTTCTTTTACAGAAGAAATAACTCCGTGAATTCCACCAATAGTAATGATTTTATCGCCTTTTTTTAATGCATCAAGCATTTTCTGAGTTTCTTTTTGTTTCTTATTCTGAGGACGAATAAGGAAGAAATAGAAAATTACAATTATTAACAATAAAGGAACGAACGAACCAAGCATTCCAGCAGGACCAGCTACAGGAGCCGCACCAGCTGCTTGAAGAAAAGGAATATAAGACATAATTTCCATCCTATTTATTAATTTTTTTTGATAGTAATATCAATTCTAATAGAATACCACTTTTATGTCTTAGTGTCTATTAATAATTTATTTAATTAGTTGCGTTAATGCTTCGTTTAATTGACGTGCAGATGTATCATTAGGTTTGATTGCAACAACTTGTTTTAGATAATATTGAGCAAAATTATAATCTTTTCTTTCAAAATAAATTTCGTACAATCTAAAAAGAGTATCACTATTTCTGGAATTATGAGTCAAACTCGAACGCAAATCTGCCAAAACCAAATCTTCTGTTTTTTGTAAAAAACTTCTATAATAGTACAAAACACTTTTCATCACACGAGAAGATTTATCTAACATTCCATCTATCAATTCCATAGATTCTTGAGCATTGTGAGTTTCTATAAAAGCAAGAACATACGACTGAGTCAAAAGTTCGCTCGAAGTATTTTTTTTGTATTCAGTTTCTGCAATTTGCATTGCTTCTGATTTTTTTCCTACTTTTACACAAATCTGAACATGATTCATTATCAACTCTTCAGAAACAGAATCGCTTTTTATAAGTTCGTTGCTCAAATTATACGCTTCATGCCAATTTTCACGCTGAATTAATCCTTGTAACGCAAAAAGCCTTGCTTCTGTATTTGTTGGATCAATTCTTAAGGCAATTTCACCCCATTCATCAGCGTATTTTCCTGCAACAAGAGAATCTGTAATAGAAGCAATTCGTCCGGCTAAAAGAATTGCTTCGTAACTTTGAGGATAAAGTTGAATTGCTTTTTCTACAGTTGCAGTTGCTGCAGAAGTGTGTTTACTCCAATCAAGTTGAACTTTTGCACGAAGAAGCAGATATTCCAAATCATCATCATCCTGCCGCGCATACATATCAAGTAAAGTTGTTGCGTGAATATAATCTTTTTTTTCTACAAAGATTTTTGCACGGAAAAGCAAGAATGACAAATCATTTGGAGTTTGCTGCAAAACTCTGGCAACATAAACTTCGGCATCATCATATTTTTTTTCTGCAAAAGCGATGTATGCTTTTTGCTTTAACATTTCAATATTTGATGAATCAGTAAGTGAAAGTTCATCCAAAACTACAACAGATTCTTGATTTTTTCCATTTTTATATAAAGCATCTGCATAAGCAAGCGAAACTTCTTGAACAGATTTACAATTTTTGTATGCTTTTTCCAAGTGGATTTCTGCTTGCACAAAATCATTCATTTTTTTATACAAAATTCCAGCCATATAATTTGCAAGAACAGAATCTGAATTATATTCCAATGATTTTTCAATTGCTTGTCTTACGGCTTCATAATCCGAAAAAGAATCTGAAGTTAGCAAAACAAAGGTTGGTAAAATCGTAGACAAAAAATCAACGTTGCCTGTACTTAAATCTAAAATTCCTTTTTTTACAGAATTAATTGCACCAACATAAGGGTTTGCATCACCAACTGCAAAAACAGTCCAAGAAACTTTTTGTGATGGCCAAACAATATTCATTATATTTGCAGCAACATCGAGCAAAACTTTTTCGTTTTCTGAATATTCGGATTCGCTTTTTCGGATGAGAGTTGCTGCGTTTTTTAAATCTTCTGGAGTTCCATTTTCTACCATTTTTACAGCATCTTGGTTTACTGAATAAAAATACGTTCTATTTTTGGGAACACTCGGTAATTTTATAGAAATGGGCTTTTCTTCAGTTGAAATTTGATTTTGTTCTTGAACAGCTTCTTGTATTACTTGAACTTCTGGAGTTTCTGCTTTTTTTGAGTTATTTTTTTTATTTTTACTACGAGAATAACACGGAAAAACACAAAGTGTAATTAAAACTGAGAAAAATACAAATGTTTTCACAAAGCGGTTATTCTTGTTCAAGGTCATTTATTAATCATCACTAATTTTATGCACTATTTCATCATCGTCAAATTCTAAAGGTTCTTCATCCTTTACAATTAAATTTTTATTTTTTTGTTGAGCGTAAAAGTAAACAATACAAATCAACGCCAAAAAAATCATAAAAAGAGGCCCGCCAACGGCAGCAACAACTAAAAATGAAATTTTAATAATCTTGAATGAAAAAAGCATAAAATAAATGCCTAATAAAAATAGAACAAGAGATGGTAACAAATAACCAAAATTGATTTTTTTATATTTATATAAACCAGAAAGGAAAATAAAAAATCCTGAAGAAATTCCTAAAACTGGCCACCATTGATATACAGAATAAGGAATGAAATTTTGAATTGCAAGAAGAATTACAAAACCCCAAAACAATAAAAACATTCCTATAAATAAGTGATAAGCTCTTTTAGTAAAAATAAGTGCAAAAATAATCGTCAAAATTCCTAGAATTATTTGACAAATAGGTAATATTAGTGATGAAAAATTTGGATTATTATTTGCAATAAAGGCTGCACACGCAAACAAAACCACAAAAAGAATAATTCCCAAAATGGCAAAAACATTCAAAACTTTGATATTAAATTTTTTCATAAAAGCTCCATCCTCAAAACAAATAAAATAAAGAACTTTTCCGTACTATTTTATATGTTAAAATTAATCTTTACAATAACAAATCACTATGCTAGATTAATTTTATGAATTTTAAAAAACATTTTTTTCTATATATATTAATCATTTTATCGTTCATTGGTTGCAAAAAATCGACTGATGAAACACAACCTGAATTCCAACAAGAACAACTTAGAGAAATCCTTACAACTCAACAATTAGAACCAAAACAAACTTACGCAATTATAAATCAAATGGCAAACAATCTTTTGGCACAAGAAGATTACCAAGGTGTAATTTTGTTACTTTCAAATTGGGTAGAAAATAATCCTGAAGACATTTACAATTCGTATTGGTTGTTAATGACAGCTTATTCATATCTTTCTTTAAATGCAGAACCTGTTGCAGAATATTATTTTGATAGAATTTTGCAAAAATGCCCTGATTTGTTAGTAAAAGGAAATTCTATCCACTTTATGTGTTTGCAGAATTTAATTCAAATCAGTAATAATCCAAGTCACAGAATTAAATATTTTAATGAATTAATTAATCGTTTCCCACAAAACGTAAACACAACTGAATTATATCTTAGACTTGCTATGGAATACGAAAAAGATTGCCAATGGGAACAAGCTCTAAAAACTTGTGCCTTATTTTTGCAGCAACCAGACGCAACAACAATCCAAATTCCTGGTGAACCTGACGCTTATAAAAACGCACGACACCTTGTAGATTTTAATAATTCTTCTAAAGATTGGACTTTTGAAAGTTTGCAGGCGTTAGAGACTGCTGTAAAACGTGCAATCAGAAATTATGATTGGCGCGCACTTGATAGATACAAAGCAAAAGTAAATTTCTTTAGTATGTCGTGGCGGCAGAACGAAATGGACGCAAACGCTCAAGAAGAATTTTCAATGAGAGATTGGATGCAAGGAAATAATAGAGTTCATTACAGCGAAAACCTTGACGAAAGTTCCAATCCAAACGAAGCATATTTAAGAACTTGGGGTTGGAATAGATACGTTTCTGTTTGGTATTTGTATTTTAGAAAAGTTGATTTTCCACTCGATCCAGATATTCACGGAAATTGGGAATGGGCCGGTATTTACATAGGTAACAAATTGTAATGAAAAAATTTTTTCTTCTCTGTGTTTTTTTTCTTTTCTCTACAAATTTTATTTTTTGTCAGGAACAAATTTTAGAAGAAACAAATACCGAAGCGATTTTTCAACAAGAAGATTTCGCAGCTGAAGAAAATTACGAAAAAATCACAACGGAACAAACAACAAAAGAAAAATCAGAAGAAATTGCTCAAATAACAACTGAAGAACAAATCGAAGAAGAAATTATACAAGACAAACTCCCTGAACCCGCAGAAATTCTTCAAGAAGAAATTCCTTCTCACAAAGAATTTACGCTTGGTTTTACAAACCATCCAGAAGTAGAACGTTTTAGAAATTTATATTCATCATCTAGCTGGAAAAAAAAACTATCAAGTGATTTGGAAAAAGGACTTTCTTACAGAATGTATATTCGCCAAGCACTACAAGAAAAAAATCTTCCGCCAGAATTAGAATATTTACCAATCATCGAATCTAATTATAAAACTTGGGCAAAATCAAAATCTGGAGCGCTTGGTTTGTGGCAATTCATGGAAAACAGCGTAAAACCTTTTTTAATTCTAAATGATTATGTAGACGAACGTCTTGACCCATGGAAAGCAACTGACGCGGCCTTAAAAAAACTCACTGATAATTACAATTATTTTGGTGACTGGCTTCTTGCAATTGCGGCTTACAATTGTGGAGCTGGCGCATTAACTAGAGCATTAAAAAAATCACCAGAAAAAAACTTTTGGTATTTAGCAGAAAATAAATTAATTCCAACCCAAACAGCAGAATACGTTCCCAAATTAATTGCCGTTGCAGATTTAGCAATGAACACAGAATTTTACAATATAGATTTGCCAACTCATTCAGAAGAATTTGAACATCTTCACAACGAAAAAAATGCAATTTTTGACTACGTAACAGTAAACGCTGCCTATTCAATAAATCAACTTGCAAAAGCAATGCGTTTGGAGCCTGAAACTCTAAAAGAATTAAATCCTGCGTTTGTAAAAGGAATTACACACCCTTCCCTAAATTCTTCTATTAGACTTCCGCTTGGAACAAAACAAGTTGCGTTAGATGCTCTAAAAAAAATTGAACCATACGAATTTCCAATCAAATACAAAGTGGAAAAAGGCGATTCTTTGTGGGGAATTTCTAGAAAACACGGAACTACGGTAGAAGCACTTTGTGAACTAAACGGAATTAAAGAAAATGATATATTAAGAATTGGAAAAATACTTTATATTCCTTCCAAATAATCCGATAAACAAGTGATGAAAACTAAATTTTTTGCAATTATCAATTTTTTATTTATATATTTGAATTTTTCACTTTTTTCGCAACAAGCGTTGGTAGAATCAACAAGCAGCATAAATTGGATTACTCGCGATTTTGTTTCAAAAATGTCGCTTGATACAAAAGCGGCAAACATTCAGTTGCCCTCTGGTAAAAAAAAGGCATCTTCGATTGTAAAAACAAAAATGCCACAATTAATTCACACACCGCTTTTGTCACTTTATTCTGATTCGAATTACACTTTGAGCGACGAAATTGTTCGAGAAAATTTATCTTTGGATGAAGTTTTGGATTTTATTACAAACGGATATAAAACTCCGGACGTTTTTACAAGCGATGCAAAAAAATTAAATTCTACAAACACAACGAACGTAAACGAAATTGGAAAAAATCTTGTAAAACATTCAGTTTCATACGTTCCAGACCAACCAATTGATTTTGTTCCAACACGAAAATTCACCGGAATTATTATAGATGCACGTGGATTATTACCAATTCACGGAGAATATATTAGCGAACAAGTAAATCCTTGTTTTTTTCCACAAATTTACGACGATAAAATGAATTTGATTTTTGAAAAAAACATGGTTCACCCCGAAATTATAAAAAAAGACGGACTTGTTTCTTATCATTATTCACAAGACATTTCTCTTTACGAAGAAAAAGTTGGTGTAGATCCTCTTTATATAAAAGCAAAAAAAGTTTTTGGAAGAAACCGCACTGACCCAATTATTAGTCGTGAAGATGCGCTCAAAATTCTTTCTGAAAAAGCAAACATCGAATTAATCAAACAAGGCAAAATTGTTATTCTGCTTGATAAAGAAAATTTGATTTATGATATTTCTGTTCCAGAAAAGGACGAAAATTATTATGTAAAATATAACAAAGTAAAAGAATATTTCTTTGAAAATAAAATTCCTGTAAATGTTGTAGATAATATTGAAGGAATTCGTTTTGAAGTTAAATTAAATTTTTATCCAGATTCGCCAGAGTTACTTCCACAAGAGAAAGGGCGTATAGAAGCTATTGCAAACCAACTAAAAAATCTTTTAATTGATGATGGTTACACGATTCTTGTTGAAGGACACACTGCTGATGTAGGAAAACCTGTCGGACAATTGAACCTCTCTATAGAAAGAACTCGCACCGTTATGAACGCGCTAATTGGTCAAGGAATTGAAGAAAGCTTGTTCTCTTACAAGGGCTACGGCGGAACTGATCCAATCGCAGAAAATGATTCGGAAGAAGGTCGTGCACAAAATAGACGTGTTTACATCACCGCACGTCCAAGAGCGACTTATATTCAAAGAGACTGGTAAATCAATTATTTTGTAATTCTTTTTTGCGTCGCTTTTCAAAATAAAGATTTGAATCCGCTTCGGCCAATAACGGTGTAATACTGTAACCTACGTTTTTATGAGGATATTCTACGTATCCCAAACTTATAGAGACGGCAAATGGAGAATTATTTTTTTCTTTCCATTCAATACAATCTTTTTCTATCGATTTTTTTATACTTTCAAAAGTTTTGATATTTAGCCCCGGACAAACAAGTGCAAATTCATCACCTGCAATTCTTGCCAAAATATCCATACTTCTAAAATTCTTTTTCAAAATTTTTGATTGTGCAATAATCGCTGTATCTCCGGCTTCGTGCCCATATCTATCATTAATTCGTTTTAAACCGTCCATATCTGCATAAATCACAAGACCTGACATTTGCATAGATTCAGAAAGATTTAATGACGCTTGACCTAATTCTATCAATCCACGTCTGTTTTTTAAACCTGTAAGTTCATCTGTATGAGCAATCAAATCCAACTGAACCGCGCGATTACTAATAAGTTCTTGTTCCCGTCTAATTTTGGAGAATGCAAACACAGAATCTAACTGAGCAGAAATAGATTTTGCAATTAATCCATAAACAGCACGGTCCAAATTTCCTCTGCGTACAACAATATATCCAAGTTGAAGTTGTCTATGAAACAATGCAATAACAATTAATCCGTCAGGAGTTTCAGAAATACAATTTGGCGGAAGTATATGATTTTTTGGATTAAATTCTATAGGACGCTCTTGTGAATCTGAAAAAACATTCATTTCAGCATCAAAATACGAAATTAAATAAGCATTTTGTGGCAACGAAAAATATTCAAATCTTTCTTTTTCTTTTATTGGAGCTTCATACATTACAACAGCAGCAGCTTTTATTCCAAAAGACAAAAATACATTGTTTAAACCACCTCTAAAACTATCTAATTGCATATCATTTTGAATATCTGCATAAATAGAAGCGGCATAATATAATTGGGAACGTCTTAAAAACCATTCTGCAATAATTTCTTTATAAGAACTGTCATTAGAAACATTTACTTCGTTTGTCAAATTATCTGATGGATAAAAATCTGAAACATTATATTTTTCGCAAGATTGACGTAAAACTGTATTTGCTTTTACTTCTTGAACAATAGGAACATCAAAACCTTGTATCAAACTAAAAACACTTTCGCCAGCTTTATAACCTTGCAATTGCAAACTTTGGTTTACACTTGTTAAAGTTGGAGAAAAGAATGCTGCTCGTTCAGAATCATCAAAGCCTGTAACAATTACTTCTTTTGGAACTGAAATATTATTTTGATTACAAAAATCCATACAACCAAATGCCATATCATCGTTCAAACAAACAATTGCATCCAAGTCAAGTGATTTTTGCTTTTGATAATATTTTTCAACAGCAAGATACGCCTTTGTATAAGAAAAATCTTCTTCCCAAAAAACAACCGAAGAAAGAGGAATATTATATGATTGTAAAACTTCTTTAAAAATATTTGTTCGTTCGATTACTTCAGCAGAATTAGATTTTACACCCATTAATCCAAATCTTCTACAATGTTGTTTTTCTATTAAAAATTTGATTAATTCAGAAAAAGCATCTTTACAATCGACAACTAATGATGGAATTTGTGGTAATTGTGATGAAATATTAACAAGCGGTAACGAAAAATATTTCTTTAAATAAGAAACAAATTCTTCTTTTGTAAATGAATGAAACTGACCGCCAGAAGTAATTACAACTCCATCCAAATTATTTTGAGTTATAAAAGAAGCCGCTGCAACGTATTGATAATTAAATGTAGTATCAACATTTTTTATTTCTCCAACAAAAAATATATACAGAGAAATTCCTTTTGTTTTACAAAAAGTTGATACTCCTTTTATTAAACTATCTGAGTATTCTGATTCTAAATAATCTACCAAAAGACCTATACGTATTTTACTCTCCAATTTCCTACCCTTAAAAAACATATACAATTAATTATACAGCAAATTTTCAATTTGTCATTAATCTTTTATCAAAGTTATTGAATTTGAATTAAATTCTGGTAAAAATTTCTTTTTATAGCCTGTTTCAAATTGAACTTCGATTACAAAATTTTCTCCATTTAATTGTCTATTAATAACAACTCCGTAGCCCCAATCATCGCTATAAACTTTAGAACCTTTTTTCCACTCTTGAGCCAATTCTGATTTTTCTCCCCAATCTTCGCTTTCGGCAGAATATGAATTGTAAAAATTAAAGCTGGAATTTTGTCCAAAACCGTATGGCTGTTGTCCAATAATTTTTAACGATGAAGCAACTTCTTTTAAGAAAACACTTGGGCGCGTAAATTGTAACGTTCCATACATAAATCTTTTTGCAGATGAAGTAAGATAAAGTTCATCTTTTGCTCGAGTAACGCCAACATAAAAAAGACGTCTTTCTTCTTCCAAATCTGCGCCAACTTTATTTTGCCACGGGAAAACATCTTCTTCCATGCCTGTAATAATTACTTTCTTATATTCAAGACCTTTTGTATTATGCAGAGTAATTAAAGTTACTGCGTTATTCACATCAGTTGTATTTTCGGCGTCCATGCTTCTATCCAAATTGATTGAATCCAAAAACTCAGTCAAACCTTGAATCGAACATTCATACATCGCCGCTCCGTTAACTAACTCTTGTAAGTTTGCAATTCTTTGGGTTCCATCAATTTCGTCCTGAGATTTATGATATTCGTCTAGCCCAAAATCTTGAATTATTCGTTGAACAAAATCCGAAAGTTTTTGTTCCGTATTAAAACTTTCTAAAACAGTTTTGAACGTCTTTGTGAAATTTTCTATACTTTCGCGGGCTTTTTTTGCAAAAGAACTCGCTATATTTTGTGCCGTTTGAACTAAATCTTCATACACAATTTGAATTTGACCTTCTTCATCTTCCTGATATCTAATTGCTGTTTCTAAGATTTTATCTTGCGTTTTTTCACCAATTCCACGACTTGGTTTATTAATAATTCTTCTAAATGAAATTTCATCTTTTGGATTTGCACATAACGATAAATAAGCCAAAGCATCTTTTATTTCTTCACGTTGATAGAATTTTAATGAACCTACTACAACATATGGAATTTTTTTATGAATAAATTCTTTTTCAAAACCTAACGATTGCGCATTCGTTCTGTATAAAATTGCCCAATCCGAATAAGAATCTCCTTTTTCTACAGATTTTCTTATTACTTCAGAAACAAACCGAACTTCGCCTTCTTGATCTGGCAAAAAAGCAAGAACTGGCATTTTTCCGTCCCCACGCGCCGAAATTAGATTTTTTCCAAGTCTATCAACGTTATTTTTTACAACTAAACTTGCTGTTTGCAAAATTTTTGACGTAGAGCGATAATTTGTTTCCAATTTTATAATATCTGTGTTTGGAAATTTCTCTGGAAACGTAAGAATATTTTGAACTTCCGCGCCTCTAAAATGATAAATCGACTGGTCATCATCACCAACGACGCAAACATAAGAATCATTTTTTTCTTTTACACCAGAAATTTCTTGTAACAATCTATATTGCGCAATATTTGAATCTTGATACTCGTCCACCATTATTACTTTAAAGCGATTATGAATATAACGCGCCACATTTGGATTTTCTTGCAAAACTTTTACAGGCAACATGATTAAATCGCCAAAATCGACGTTTCCTGTAGCAGCTAATCTTTTTTGATACGCTGAATAAACTTCGTTCAAATCAAAATCACTATGAATGCAAGACAAATCATCTTCTGGAAATAAACAATAATCTTTTGCCAACGCAATTTGTTTTGCTGCAATATTTGCTTCTTTTAGCGACAACGACGGAACCGCTTTTCTTATTAAAACAGCCATATCATCGTCATCATAAACTGTAAAATTTGGCTCAACACCAATTGTGTCAGAATATTGACGTAAAAACCAAGAACCAAAGGAGTGAAACGTTCTGATTTGCGCAAATGATGATTCTGGTTCAATAGCAATTGCTCGCTCTCGCATTTCGTTTGCGGCTTTTTTTGTAAATGTAACAGATAAAATTGAAGAAGGATTTACATTTTTTTGATTAATTAAATACGCAATTTTTGTTGTGATAACTCTAGTTTTTCCAGAACCTGCTCCAGCCAAAATCAACAAAGGATTATTTTCATGAATAACTGCGGCTTTTTGTTCAGGATTTAAAACATCCAAATATTCTTGCATAGATTTTTGCATAAATAAAATATAAACGATATGAATAAAATAAACAATTATGATATATTTAGTGTATAATATTAATGTTAGCCCAGATAGGAAAGGCTGCTTGCAGGCCACCGCAGCGATTTACGCGAGGAGGCTGAGCGTTAGCGAACCTTGGATAGCTGGTTTTTAAACTATTTTGCTCTTGAAATTTTGGAGAAGGAAAAATTAATGAAAAGTGATAATGCAAAAAAAGGGATTGCTAGAGCCCCACATCGTTCTTTATTTTATGCAATGGGTTATACTGACGAAGAATTAGACAGACCTTTAGTTGGTGTTTGTTGTGCAAAAAATGAAATTATTCCCGGTCATATTGAATTAGATAGAATTGCAGAAGCAGTAAAAGCCGGTATTAGAATGGCTGGCGGAACTCCAATCGAATTTCCTGCAATCGGAGTTTGTGACGGAATCGCAATGGGCCACGAAGGAATGAAATATTCACTTGTTACTCGAGAATTGATTGCAGACAGCATTGAATGTGTTACAAAAGCTCATCAAATTGACGCTTTAGTTATGATTCCAAACTGTGATAAAATTGTTCCGGGAATGTTGATGGCTGCCGCTCGCCTTGATTTACCAACTGTTTTTGTTAGTGGCGGACCAATGATGCCAGGTCATCTTCCAGGAATCGACAAATCAAATCCATATTCTGGTAGAAATCTTTCTTTAACAGATATGTTCGAAGCTGTTGGTGGTGTTTCAAGTGGAAAAATCACAGAAGCACAACTAAGAGAAATGGAAACTGTTGCTTGCCCAGGTTGTGGCGCTTGTTCGGGAATGTTTACTGCAAATTCAATGAATTGTTTGACAGAAGTTTTGGGTCTTGGTTTACCAGGTAACGGAACAATTCCAGCAGTTTCAGGAAAACGAATTGCATTGGCAAAACACGCTGGTATGAAAGTTATGGAACTTTACCAAAAAGGAATTACAGCGCGTTGCATGATGACTGAAGAAAATTTCAAAAATGCGTTAGCTGCTGATATGGCACTTGGTTGTTCAAGTAACACAATTTTGCACGTTCCAGCAATCGCACATGAAGCTGGCTTAAAAATCGATTTACAAATGATAAATGATATTTCAAACAAAACACCAAATCTTTGTCATTTAGCGCCAGCAGGACACACTTTTATGAGCGAACTTGATGATGCAGGCGGCGTTCAAGGTGTTTTAAAAGAACTTTCTAAGAAAAATCTTATTAATACTTCTGTAATTACAGCTACAGGAAAAACAATTGCCGAAAATATTCAAAATGTAATAAACCGAAATCCAGAAGTAATTCGTCCAATTGAAAATCCTTTTAGCGACAATGGTGGAATTGCTATTTTGTTCGGAAATCTTGCTCCAAACGGAACTGTTGTAAAACGTTCTGCTTGTGCAAAAGAATTGATGAAACACACTGGTCCAGCTCGTGTTTTTAATGATGAATCACTTGCAATGGAAGCTGTTCAAAACCAACAAATTCATTCTGGAGATGTTGTTGTAATTCGTTATGAAGGTCCAAAAGGAGGACCTGGAATGAGAGAAATGCTCGCTGTTACTGCGGCTCTTGCAGGCCAAGGTTTGGATAAAGAAGTTGTTCTTATTACAGACGGACGCTTTAGTGGGGCAACTCGAGGCGCTTCTTTGGGACATTGTAGCCCAGAAGCCGCAGTTGGTGGTCCAATCGCTTTAATTCAAGAAGGCGATAAAATTACAATAGACATCAATGCTTATAAAATTACACTTGAAGTAAACGACGAAGAACTTGCAAAAAGAAAATCTGAATGGTCTTGTCCAGAACCAAAAGTTACAACAGGATATTTGGCTCGTTATGCAAAATTAGTTTCTAGCGCAGACAAAGGTGCCATTTTAGAATAGGAATAGACATATTTCTAAAATATAAGTAAAATACTTAAGTATAATTAAATTTATTAACGTAAAGGATTTTTTAATGAAACAATTAATGCTTGGAAACGCAGCCGTTGCTCGCGGTTTGTACGAAGAAGGATGTTCCATTGTATCAAGTTATCCGGGAACTCCAAGTACTGAAATTACAGAAGAAACAGCAAAATTTAAAGAAATATATTGTGAATGGGCTCCAAATGAAAAAGTTGCCCTTGAATCTGCTTTTGGAGCAAGTTTAGCAGGAAAACGTGCCTTCTGCGGAATGAAACACGTTGGTCTAAACGTTGCCGCAGACCCACTTTTTACAATCGCATACACAGGTGTAAACGCAGGTTTAATCATCGGAGTTGCAGATGACCCAGGAATGCATTCATCACAAAATGAACAAGATTCCAGACATCACGCAATCGCTTCAAAAATTCCTATGATAGAACCAAGCGACAGTCAAGAAGCAAAAGATTTTGTAAAAATTGCATACGAACTTTCAGAAAAATTCGACACACCAGTTTTGTACAAAATGTGTACACGCGTTGCTCACTCACAAAGCGTTGTAGAAACAAAAGACAGAGTTGAGTTACCAACAAAAACTTACGAAAAAAATATTGCAAAATACGTAATGGCGCCTGCAAATGCAATTCGTCGTCACCCTGTAGTTGAACAACGCCTCAAAGACATCGAAACTTGGTCAGAAACAAGCGGAATCAACAGAATAGAAATGGGCGGAACAGAAATCGGAATCATTACTTCTTCAACATGCTATCAATATGCAAAAGAAGTTTTTGGAGAAGAAGCAAGCATCTTAAAACTTGGAATGGTAAATCCACTTCCTTCAAAAATGATAAAAGATTTTGCAAGCAAAGTAAAAAAACTTGTTGTAATTGAAGAACTTGATCCAATTATCGAAAATCATTGTAAATCTTTAGGATTGGATGTACACGGAAAAGATATGTTCCCAATTTGTGGAGAATTCAGCCAAAATTTGATTGCAAAAGCATTCGGAAAAGAAGTTCCATCTTGTACAAAATTGGAAGAAAATATTCCTGTTCGTCCACCAATTATGTGTGCTGGTTGTCCACACCGAGGAATGTTCTACGCATTATCTAAATTAAAAGTTACAGTTCTTGGCGATATTGGATGTTACACACTTGGTTCTGTTGCACCTTTAAGCGCAATGGATATGACTCTTTGTATGGGAGCTTCAATCAGCGGCTTACACGGATTCAATAAAGCATTGGGAAAAGACGCAGAAGCAAAAACAGTTGCAATCATTGGAGATTCAACATTCATGCACTCTGGAATGACAGGCCTTGCAACAGTAGCATACAACCAGTCAAATTCTACAATCATAATTGTAGATAACTCAATCACAGGAATGACAGGTCACCAACAAAATCCTACAACAGGAAAAAATCTCTACGGTGAACCAGCAGGAAAAGTTGATTTAGAAGCATTAGTAAAAGCATTAGGAATAAACAGCGTAAAAGTTGTTGATCCATACAATATTGCAGAATGTGAACAAGTATTAAAAGAAGAACTTGCAAAAGACGAACCAAGCGTAATTATCAGTCGCCGTCCATGTGCTTTATTAAAAGAAGTAAAACACGAAAAACCTCTCATCGTAAGCCAAGACAAATGTAAATCATGCAAAATGTGTATGAAAATCGGATGTCCAGCAATCAGCATGAAAGGTGGAAAAGCAAAAATCGACGAAACTCTCTGTGTAGGCTGCGGAGTTTGTACACAAATGTGTAAGTTTGACGCTATAAATAAAGCATAAAAAGAGGAACAAAAATGAGCGAAGTAAAAAATATAATGATAGTTGGTGTTGGCGGACAAGGCGCACTTCTTGCAAGCAAAACATTAGGACAAGTTCTTTTAGACTCAGGATTCGATGTAAAAGTAAGCGAAGTACACGGAATGAGCCAACGTGGTGGAAGCGTAGTAACATACGTTCGTTACGGAGAAAAAGTTTATTCACCAATCGTAGACAAAGGTCAAGCAGATTTTATCGTTTCATTTGAAATGCTAGAAGCTGCAAGATACACAGAATACTTAAAAACAGATGGGCAAATCGTTGTAAACACACAAAACATCGATCCAATGCCAGTAATCACGGGAGCCGCAGAATATCCAACAAATCTTCAAGAAAAGATTCAAGCCGCAAACATAAAAATCGATGCCCTCGACTGTCTCACCCTCGCCGAACAAGCTGGAACTAGTAAAGCAGTAAACATCGTATTAATGGGCCGCCTTTCCAAATACATGGATTTTTCTGTAGAAACATGGCTCCAGGCAATCGAAAAATTAGTCAAACCACAATTCCTAGAAATAAACAAAAAAGCATTCCTTTTAGGACGTGGTGATAATTAATTCATCTTACACATATTAAATTATTAGTAAAATCCCATAAGAACTGAATCTTATGGGATTTTTTTTATACAAAAATGTAAAGTCAACTTGACAAATTAATTAATTCATTTTATCATGAGTAATGTAAAGCAAACTTTACACTAAATACCAGCTGGAAAAAATGCATGAAAAACAAAATTGAAGAATTAAGAAACACAAAAGGATTGACCCAAGAAGATTTTGCAAATCTAATGGAAGTAAGTAGACAAACAATTAGTTCACTTGAAAATGGAAAATATAATCCGTCAATTTTTTTGGCTTACAAAATAAGCAAGTTTTTTAATCTTAAAATTGAAGATGTTTTTATTTTTGAAGAAACGTCAAATAAAAAAAATTAATAAGCGAGAAGAAAATATGAAATCAGACAAACAACAATTCATACTACACATAACAATAAATTTATCATTAATTCTTTTATTTGTTGGAATTACAATTTCTCAAATAAACAAGCAAAATTTATCTTTATATGTTGGA